>JBIKXZ010000007.1:0-29007 GCA_044355525.1 Chthoniobacterales bacterium | reverse complement strand
CCGGCGGCGCGCGCTGGATGATGACGGACATTCGCGGGGTGGCCGTAGTCGATGAGCAGCATCCATCCGTGCTGCAGTTTTCCGGCCATGGTTCGCATCCACGGAACGAGCGAAGGACAAATCTCTGTCGAGAAGCGGGAAATTTCATCCGCCACGGCGGGTGGCTCGCCGGTGAAAGGTGCATCGACAAAAACAAAACGCCCGGCCTCGTGGCCGACGCGGCGCTCGGACCATTGACCGTCCGTGCGCACGAGCAGTTTGACCGGAAAGGCATCGAGCAACTCGTTGGCGAAAAAAACGCCGGTGAAGGGCGGAAGCTGCGACTCGTGCGCCACGTGGTGCACCCGGTCTCTCCATGCGGCGAGGGTTCCGCGTTGCGCAGTGCGTCTGTGCTCGAGGGGTTCGACGATGACGATGCGGGGAGGTGCACCATCCCACGCGGCGAGAATGTCGGCGAGCAGCTGCCCGTCATTCGCGCCCTGTTCGACGAGGGTGAAGTCGTCCGGTTCACCGAGGAGTTTCCGCATTTCGCGAAATTGCGCGGCGAGCAATTTCCCGAAGACCGGGCCGACGCTGACGCTGGTGAAGAAGTCGCCGCGTCGTCCGGTGCGGCTGGCCGGCGATGCGTAGTATCCGCCGTGCGGATGATAAAGCGCGACGGCCATGAATTCGTCGAACCCTACCGGACCGTGCTGCGCGATGCGGCGGCGGAGTTCGCCCGCGGGTCCGTCAGGGCCGGGTGACTTCCCGGACATAAACATTGATGAATCCGTCGGTGCCTTCCTCCACCCGGTCGATACGGAAGGGGCGGGTGGAATCGCGGCGGAAGGTCTGGCCTTGGGCCGGCGGGGTGGCGCCCGCGGGGAAGTCGGCGATGATGCGGACATCGCGCGGGGCGCGGCGTCCGCGGAGCACGGCGCGTCCGCCGATGGTGCCGGCGACATTGAATTCGCCCGAGAGGTAGACGGGCTCGGCCGTGGCGCCTTGGCCGGCGAGGTTGCGGGCGGCGTTGGCGTCGAGGAGGCGTCCGCGGGGCATGCGGCCCGGATCGTAGAGTGTCCAGTTGCGCGCGGCGGTGGCGGGTGACACGGCGGGTGCGGCGGGTGCGGGTGTGGCGGCGGCCTCGAAGGGTTCGAGCGGCGCGGTCGGCGCGGGTGTGGCGGGGGCAGCGGCAGGTGCTGGGGAATTAGTGCCGACCGGTTCGGCGCGGGCCACGGGAATGTCTTCGCCCGCGGTTTCGACGGGGATGGCCTTGGCCACGGGCACGCCGTCGATCGATTCGGTGGCAGTGGCGGGCATGGGAGCGGGGGCGGGCATGGCGTCGGGGTTGGCCGCCTCGGTTTTTTGCACGCGCATGAGCGAAGGAGCGGAGGCCTCGCCGTCGTCGAGACCGGCGCGTTGCAGGTAGTTGCCGTAATAATTCTCGGCCTTGTCGACGGCGGCCTGGTTGAGCACGGGCAGACCGGCGGAGACTTTGAGATCCTCGGGTGGTCCGAGGCTGAACGTGCCCGTGTCGTCCGTTGAGGTGTAGTTGCCGTAGAGGAGGGGCACGGCGGTGAGTTGCAGCTCGCCGTCGGCCGTGCGCTGCACGTTGATCACGGCAGAGAGATCGAGGGTGCGGGCCAGGGTGAGGTCCAGGCCGGTTTGCAGGAGGCGTTCGAGGTTGCCGATGTTTTTTTCCTCGGCGGGGAAAATCATCTCGAGGAGCACGGAGGGGTTTTCCGTCGAACGCGCGAGGGCGACGATGCCGCTGGGGAAAAAATTGGACTCTCCTAGACGGAAGACGCCCATCACGCTGAACGAACCGATGACATAAGGGACGCGGTCCTTGGTCTCGCGGTAGTTGCGGAGGTAATTACGCAGGAGCAGGCGGTTGGTTTCCTCGAGTTGCTCCGGCGTGGCGGAGCCGTAACGTTCAAGGATTTTGTCGGCATCGAGAAATTGCCCGCGCGGCGCGGCGGTGAGCTTGAAGCGTTTGGGCGCGTCGATTTTCCCGAGCGAACGCAGCACCCGGTAGCTGAAGGCGTTCTCCGGATGGCCGAAAACGTAGAAACTGCCGACCCAGCAACCCGCGGCGAAGAGGGCGAGGAAAACGATGAAAATGGTCCAAGCCAGCAGGTTGTCATCGTCCCCGCGGCTGCCGATGGACGAACGTCTAGGCATGGTGGCGGCGGATCCGTCGCGCGGGCATTGAGTCGTCAGGGCGGCGCATGTAAGAAAACCAAGTGTCTCTAAATCACGCCCTGCGTCCAAGTCAAACGGGAGGATCGGTCCGTGGGTAAAATACGAGTCCTCCCCGAGGTCGTGGCCAGCCAGGTGGCCGCGGGCGAGGTGGTCGAGCGTCCGGCCTCGGTGATCAAGGAGCTGATGGAGAACAGTCTCGACGCCGGGGCGCTTGCGCTGGAAATCGAGGTGCGCGGGGCGGGGACGGGGTTGCTGCGGGTGACCGATGACGGTTCCGGCATGGATCGCGAGGACGCCTTGATGGCGCTGGAGCGCCATGCCACGAGCAAAATCGCCACGGCGGGCGATCTGGCCGCGGTGCAAACCATGGGTTTCCGCGGCGAGGCCCTGCCGAGCATCGCGAGTGTGTCCGAATTCACCTTGCGCACGCGAACCGCCGGGTCCGCCGCCGGGACCGAAGCGGTGGTCAAAGGCGGCAAAATGGTCGCGGTGCGCGAGGCCGGTTGCGCGCCGGGCACGACGATCGAAGTGAAGTCGCTTTTTTACAACGTGCCGGCGCGGCGGAAATTTTTGCGCAGTGCGGCGACGGAATCCGCGCATCTCGACCGCGCCGTGGAAACGGTCGCACTCGGACGTCCGGATGTGGCGCTGCATTACCTGCGCGACGGACGAACCGTGTTCCGCGCCGGGGCGGCGCGCCATCTCGCGGGACGCGTGCAGGATTTGTTCGGAACGGAGGAGGGTGCGGGATTGGTCGCGGTGCCGGAGACCGAAGAGCAGGGTGTGCGGGTGACCGGACTGGTTTCGCGTCCGGGGGTGACCCGGGCCGATCGCGGACGGCAATTTTTCTTCGTCAATGGACGTGCGGTGGAGAACGGGTTTTTGTCCGCCGGCTTGCGCGAAGCCTACCGTCAGATGCTCGAACCCGGACGGCATCCCTCGGTCTTTTTGCACATCGCGATGGACCCGCACGCGGTGGATTGCAATGTGCATCCGGCCAAGCGCGAGGTGCGCTTCCGTCATGGTGCGGCGGTGCGTGATGCGGTGCGCGCAGCGGTCGAGGCGGCTTTGCGCGAGGCGCGGGCCGAGTGGCTGCGTCCGGTGCGGACGCATGTCACGGCGCAACTCGGGTCGTCGTCACCGGCAATGCCGACCCCGGTCTTGTCCACTGCGGGTCACCAGCCCGAGTTGCCGCGTCCGGTTCTTCCGGAACCCCCGCCCGCGAAGGAAATTCCCGCCGCACCGGCCCCGGCCCGTCCGCCCGCGGAGGAATTCTGTTTGGTCGGCGCTCTGTCGCGCCGGTATTTGCTGCTCGAGGGCGCGGAGGGTCTGGTCTTGCTCGACCAGCGCGCCGCGCATCAGCGCATCCTTTTCGAGCGCCTGCAGCGCGGCGTGGAGCAAGGCGCGGTGGCTTCGCAGCGCCTTCTGGCGCCCGACGTTTTCGAATTGCCGCCGCGCGAACACGAGGTGGTGGCGGAAAACCTCGGTGTGCTTGTTTCGGCGGGTTTCGGTCTGGAGATTTTCGGCGGGCGCGCGCTGAAGGTCGAGGCCTTGCCGGATTTCCTGGCCGGACGCGACCCGCGCCGCGTGCTCGAGGAATTCGCGGCCGGGTGCTTGTCGTCTGGGCGTCCGCGCGGTCCGGGCGCGGACGACGCCGTGCGGCGCGCCGTGGTGCGTCTCGCCGTGGGGGACGAGGGTGCGCGCGACGAGAGAGAACAGCGGGCGCTGGTCACGCAATTGCTGGCCTGCGATCTGCCTTACTGCGATCCGGAGGGCCGTCCGGTCATGTTGCAGTTCTCCTGGCGCGAATTGGACCGCAAGTTCGGCCGGGCGTGAGGCCGTCCGTGCCTTGCGCCGGGCACGGTTTCCCCGCTACAAAGCAAACATGCCCGACCTGCGGATCGAACCGGCCACGCTCGAGGATTTGCCCCTGCTGGCGGAATTGTTGGCCGATCTTTTTTCGCACGAACCGGATTTCCGTCCGGATTACGAAAAGCAGATGCGCGGGTTGCGGCTCATTCTCGAGCAGCCCAACCGCGGACGGATTTTCGTGCTGCGCGACAACCTGCGCATCATCGGCATGATCAACCTCCTCTTCACCATCAGCACGGCCGAGGGTGGTTTCGTCGTCGTGCTCGAGGATCTGGTCATCCATGCCGACCATCGCGGCCAGGGCCACGGCGCGCGCCTGCTGCGTCATGCCATCGATTTCGCCCGGGAGAAAAATTTCCTGCGCATCACGTTGCTGACCCATCGGGGCGACGGAAGTCTGGTTGAATTTTACCGCAAGCACGGATTCAAGCTCTCCGAAATGGTGACCATGCGCCTGCTGCTCGCGCCGGGAGGCGGCGCCGCCTCGTGAGTGCGGTGCCGCGGACGGCCTTCGTGCTTTGCGCGGGTTGGGGCGAGCGGTTGCAGCCGCTGACCAACCAGATCCCCAAGCCGCTCGTTCCCATCTGCGGGGTCCCGCTTTGCGAATTCGCGCTGGCGCGCATCGCCTCCGCCGGCATCGAGCGCATCGTGATCAACACGCATCGCTTGCCCGGCGAATTCATCCGTATCTTCCCCGAATACCCCGCGCCCTCGCGCTATGCCGGTATCCCGGTTTTCTTCCGTCACGAGGACGTGCTGCTCGAAACGGCGGGTGGACTGAAAAACGTGGAGGATCTGCTGCTGCCCGGACCGGTGCTGGTGCACAATGGTGACATTCTTGCGGAATTGGATCTGTCCGCGCTCTTTGCCGCGCATGCCAAGAGCGGTGCACTCAGCACGCTCGCGCTGCGCTCCTCGGGGAATCCGGCAAATGTCAGCTTCGACGCGGCGCTCGGTCTGGTCACGGATCTCCGCGGCGAACTGGGCTCCGCGGATCCGCGTTTCCTCTACAGCGGCGTTTGTGTCGTGGCACCGGAACTGCTGCCCCGCATTCCATCGGGTCAGCCGGTTTCTTTCGTGCCGGTTTGGCTCGAGGCGCTGCGCTCGGGGGGCCGTATCGCCGGCGTGGTGCTCGATGGCGGGGTCTGGCGCGACATCGGGAACATCGAGGAATACCGGCGCATTCATGCCGATCTCGCGGCGGGGACGGTGAAAGTTGCCGCGCCATCGACCGCACCTTCCGGTTGGCCGGCTTGGCGCATGCCGGGCGTGGCGGTGGCACCGGATGCGGTCATGAACGGATGGAATTGGTGCGGACCGGATTGCCGCATCGGTGCTGGGGCGCGGGTGAAGGATTCGATTCTCTGGGCCGGTTCCCACGTCGAACCGGGCGCGGTGGTTGAAGGATCCATCGTGCGCGAAGGCATGATTGCCGTCGGCGAAGTGAAGACCACGGTGGTATGAGAGAACTCTTCGACTGGGTGGAATTGGTCCATCCCGCCGCGGCGGGCGGCGAATGGGTGCCGGTCAACCACGGAGGTTCGGACCGTCAGTTCTGGCGCGGACGCGGAAGCGCGGCGGGGCTGATCGCGGTTTTCTACGGACCGGAGAAAGCGGAGAACAGCCGCTACGCGCATTGCGCGGACTTCTTGCACCGTCAGGGCGTCCGCGTCCCCGCCGTGCTGGCCCATGATGCGGAGTGGCGTCGTCTGCTCATGGAGGATGCAGGGACGGAAGACCTGTGGTCGCATCGCGGGGAATCGTGGCCGGTGCGGCGCGATCTTTACACCAAAGCGCTGACCGAAGCGGCGCGGATGCACGCGCTCGATCTGGATGCGGCAGAAGTCGAACACGTCCTGCGCGAACCGTTCGACGCCGCACTTTACCGCTGGGAGCAGGATTACTTTTTCGACAACTTCCTCGGTCGCGAGACCGCGGCGAAGTGGCGGGCTACGGTTCCGATGGACGCGCAAGCGAAGGAACTGGCCGCCCTGCCCCGCGTGCTGGTCCACCGTGATCTGCAGTCGCAGAATGTCATGGTGCACGACGGCGAGGTCACCTTGATCGATTTCCAAGGGATGCGCGCAGGTCTGGCCGGATACGATGTGGCCTCGTTGCTTTATGATCCGTATGTCCCCATGACGCCGGACGAGCGGGAGGAGTTGTCCTTGATCTATGCTGATCTCGCCGGACGCACCGACCACGAGGCGTGGGAGAGGGAACTTCACGCCGGGGCGCGACAAAGGCTGATGCAGGCGCTGGGGGCCTACGGATTTCTCGGAAAGACCAAAGGCAAGACGGCATTTCTGGCCCACATTCCGGTGGCGGCCGAGCGGTTGGCTGCGCTTTGTCAGTCCGACCCCGCATGGCAACCTCTGGCCGGAGCGATCCGCGCCGCCGCGAAATGAAAAAGACCGCCGTTGTCATCGAAAACGTCAGCCCGCTCCTCGATTGCGGGCGCTACGCGATCAAGCGGCTGGTCGGCGATCCAGTCCGGGTGACGGCCGATATTTTCAAGGACGGGCATGATGTCATTGCTGCCGTTCTCAAATGGCGCATGGCGGGAGAGAAAAAATGGCAGGAAGCGACCATGACGTGTGGCGACAATGATGTGTGGTCCGGTTCCTTCACCGTCGGCCAGATCGGCGACTGCGAATACACGGTGGAAGCGTGGTTCGATGCCTACGAGACGTGGCGCGACGAATTCCGCCGCAAACACGAGGGCGGTCAGGAGGATCTGCGCTCCGAGGCTCTCGAAGGCGTGCATCTGCTCGAGCAGGGCGCGTCACGCGAAACCAAGGCCGATGCTGTCATCCTGCGCGCGGCGGCGGAGGAACTCCGCAAAGCGGATCGGACCCGGGCGCGAGACATCGCGTTGCGACCGGACTTGGCCGGGGTCATGGCCAGATATCCCGACCGCACCATCGGTAGCGAGTTCCGTCCCTTCGGTCGCATTATGATCGAACGTAAGGCCGCGCTCTTTGCCGCATGGTATGAATTTTTTCCGCGCTCAGCCGAGGGGCACGGGGACCGCGGCTCGACCTTCCGCGATTGCCTCGGACGTCTCGATGATGCGAAAGAGATGGGTTTCGACGTGGTTTATTTCCCGCCGATCCATCCGATTGGCACGACCAAGCGCAAAGGACGCAACAACGCGCTGAAGTGCGAACCCGGCGATCCCGGCGTGCCCTATGCCATCGGGAACCGGCATCAGGGATGTCCGCACGGCGGCGGACACCGCGATGTCGCGCCTGAACTCGGGACGCTCGAGGATTTCGAGTGGTTAGTCGGCGAGGCGAAAAAGCGCGGACTGGAGATCGCCCTCGATTTCGCCCTCAACTGCTCGCCGGATCATCCGTATGTGGCCGAGCATCCCGAGTGGTTCTTCCATCGTCCGGACGGCACGATCAAATACGCGGAGAATCCGCCCAAGAAATACGAGGATGTCTACCCGCTCGATTACCACAATCCGTCATGGCAGGACCTGTGGAACGAATTGCGTGACGTGATTCTTTGGTGGGCCGAGCGCGGCGTGCGCACTTTCCGCGTGGACAACCCGCACACCAAGCCGGTGGCGATGTGGGAGTGGCTCATCGCCGAAACGCGGGCCGAGTTCCCTGATCTGGTTTTTCTGAGCGAAGCCTTCACCAAGCCGAAAATGATGCGCGTGCTGGCCAAGGCCGGCTTCTCCCAGAGCTACACCTATTTCACCTGGCGGAATACCAAGCAGGAATTGACCGAATACCTTTCCGAGGTGAGCGCGGCTTGGTCGGCGGATTATTTCCGTCCGAATTTCTTCACCAACACGCCGGACATTCTCCCGTTTTTCCTCCAGCAGGACGGCCGTGCAGTCTTCATGATCCGCGCCGTGCTGGCCGCTACCCTGTCGCCTCTCTACGGGATCTACAGCGGCTTCGAGCTGTGCGAGAACGCGGCCCTGCCCGGGCGCGAGGAGTATCGCGACAGCGAGAAATACCAGTTCAAGCCGCGCGACTGGAATGGGCCCGGCAACATCAAGGGCCTGATCACCCGCCTCAATGCCGCGCGTCAGAGCAACCCCGCGTTGCAGCATCTGAGCAATCTCCGCTTCCACACCGCGGAAAACGACAAGATCCTTTTCTATGCCAAAGCCTCGGGAGGCAATGTGCTGCTCATTGCGGTCAATCTCGACCCACTCAATCTACAAACCGCCGCCGTGGAATGGCCGCTGTGGGAATACGGTTTGGCGTGGGATGCGGACTACGTGGTGGAAGACCTCCTCACCGGCGAACGCTGGACCTGGCACGGAGCGCGCAACTACGTAGAGTTGGATCCGTCGGTCCGCGTGGCCCACCTCTTCCGCGTGGTGCGCTGAGGCCAGAAAAGCAAAAAGGCGAGCCGAGGCTCGCCCATTGCCATGATAAGGTTTTCCGGTTCAGCTCCGGCGGCGACGAATGACGTAACCAGCCAAGCCCGCGGCCGCGAGGCCGAGCAGCGCGTAGGTGGAGGGTTCGGGAACCGCGAGCGTCACGTCGGCGACGCTCGAATATTCGACACCGGCCCCATTAAGTGTAACAGACCGTATTGGTGTGCCGGGCTCAGCAGTCACCCACCCGAAAAACCAATCGGCCAAGTTGATGGAACCTCTGTTGGTTGTAAAGTTAGTGGATGTCAGGTCTCCGAAAAGAACGGTTAGCGTGATGTCGGCTGGTATGATGTCGGGAGCGGCAGATGGGAAGAAGTAGCCGCCGAAAGCCGCAGTGTTGAGAGAGAAATTGGTCAGGACTAGGGATTCCGCCGGGTCGCCGGTTGATAACGCGGCGTTGCCTTGAAAGGTTTCACCCCAAAGCGAAGTATCGGGGGCGAGCGGAGGTATCGTAGCGGTGAAGCTGAAGGTTCCGTTCGAGAAGTTGGTGGTATTAGTGTTGAAACGGGTCTGAGGAACAGACGCGAAACCTTCTTGGTAAAGAGGTCTACCGGAGAGCGCGTTCAGGAAGTCCGATTCGTTGTCGTAAAAAGTAAACGTCGCTGCACTGGTGTTTAGCGCAGCAGCGCAAATGAACAAGCAAGCGGATTTCAGTGGGTTTTTCATTGGACTTGAGGTGCCAGACCACAATCACTGCGCAAACGCTTTGGTGCAAGCGGAAAAATACCTCCTCGCCACCGGCTTTAAGGGGGGGGGCTCTGTAGTAAAATCATATTCCATTGACTGTGAACGTATTAAGAGTATTTCATTGCCTATCCGAGTCAGCGCCAGATCCCGATGAAGATGGGTGCCGCAGCTTGGTCTGTGCTCGGCGGGCGAAGACCCTGTCAAATCAGACGTTGCTTTCCTCCTGCGTTAACCTTATGCATCCGCTCCCGTTCGCACCGGGCCTTACTTAGAATCATGGGTAAACTCTACAATGACATCGTGGAAACCGTCGGCCGCACGCCGCTGGTCAAGCTGAACAAAGTGACCGCAGGCGCCGGCGCGACCGTGGCGCTGAAATGTGAATTTTTTAACCCTCTCGGCAGCGTGAAGGACCGCATCGGCATGGCCATGATCGAGGACGCCGAGAAGAAAGGTCTGCTCAAGAAGGGCACGGTAATCATCGAACCGACCAGTGGCAACACGGGGATTGCATTGGCCTTCGTCGCCGCGGCACGCGGTTACAAGCTGATCCTGACCATGCCGGAGACAATGAGCCTCGAGCGCCGCACGCTTCTGGCCATGCTGGGCGCCGAGTTGGTGCTCACGCCGGGGCCCGAGGGAATGAAGGGCGCCATCGCCAAAGCCGAGGAAATCCTCAAGAGCACGCCGAATGGCTGGATGCCGCAGCAATTCAAAAATCCGGCCAACCCCGAAATCCACGCCAAGACGACGGCCGAGGAAGTTTGGGACGACACGGACGGCAAGGTGGATATTTTCGTCTCGGCCGTCGGCACCGGCGGCACGTGCACCGGCGTGGGCGAAGTGCTGAAAAAGCGCAAACCCGGCGTGAAAGTTGTCGCGGTCGAGCCGAAAGATTCGCCGGTCATTTCGCAGACCCGTTCGGGCGAACCGGTCAAACCGGGCCCGCACAAAATCCAAGGCACGGGCGCGGGCTTCGTGCCGGACAATTTGCATCTCGGCGTGGTGGACGAAGTGCTCACCGTTTCGAACGACGACGCTTTCGCCATGGCGCGTCGTCTGGCCAAAGAGGAGGGGATTCTCGGTGGCATCAGCTCGGGCGCCAATGTCCACGCGGCCCTCGAGTTGGCCCGTCGTCCGGAAAACAAAGGCAAACTCATCGTTACCGTGGCCTGCTCGACGGGCGAGCGTTACCTCAGCACGGCTCTGGCCGACGAGGCCCGCGCTGCGGTGTCAGCCTGACAACGCCATGGACGACCGCACCTCCCTGCTCAAGCCGGCCATCGATCCGTCGCTGGTCATGTCCGACAGCGACCTGTTCTGGCAGGAGCACTGGAAAAAATTTGTCTGGGGTCTGGCCGGTCTGGTTTTGCTGATCCTGGCTGTCGGCGCCTGGAAATTCTGGACGGCCGCCACGCTGAGTTCGGCTGAAGCACTCTACAGCACCGCGAATGGCGCAGAGGCCTGGCGCGAAGTCGTGCAGAAATATCCGCGCACGGTGCCCGCGGGCAACGCGCAGATTCGTTTGGCCGATTCGCTGCGCGAGGCCGGGGATTTGCCCGCCGCGGCGGGCGAGTTGGAGAGTCTTTTGGCCAGCCAGCCCGAACATCCTTTGGCCGGGACGGCTTGGCTGACCCTCGGCGAATTGCGCCAGATCCAAGGCAATGCCGACGGCGCGCTCGAGGCTTACCGCAGCGCTTCTTCCCGCGCGAAGACTTCCTATGCTGCGCCTTTGGCTCTTCTGGCGGAAGCCAACCTTCTTAAAATGAGGGGATCGGCCGGGGAAGCTCGGGCTGTCCTCCAATCCGTCGGTTCCCTGCATCCCGGCACCCCGGCGGCCATGGTGGCCGAGGCGGAGTTGGCGCGCTTGGTGCAAAGCCCTGCGTCCACCGCCGCTCCTGCCAACTGAAGCCTAGAGGCTGCCGAACGGAAGCGGCTCGCGGGGACGCTCGTCCTCCAGTCTCAAGCCCTTGGGGCGGCGGACGTCGTCATCGTCCGCCGGATCCGCGCTCGGGCACGGGGGCGCTTAGCCCATCGGTTCTGTCTGGACGCGGCGGAAAGGAGTTGACTCCGGACGCGTAGCGCGCATCACTACATTGGTGAAACACCTGCTCTGTTTCTTTGCCCTGATCGCTGTCCTCTGGACGGCGATTGCTGCCGATTCCATCGCCACCGCAGTGCTGGCTTCTTCGGACGGACAGGTCGTGGTAAATATCAACGACGTTCCCGTTGATGGCGCCACTAAAGTGAATCAAGCGCTGCCGGCCGGAGCCATGGTGGTGGTTGGAAGCGATGGACGCGCGCTGTTGCGTTTGGCTGGCGACCTGTTCGTGGAGTTGCAGCCCTCGAGCGAGTTGATCATCGGCGAGACGATCGAGGCAGGGACGCTCGATGCGGCCGGCAACCCCTTGCCGCAGGTCAAACTCACGCTCAACAGCGGTTCGTTGGTATTGCTCTCCAGCCAAGATGCGCTGGCCCAGGCTTCGGTCATGATCGTGACTCCGCGCGGCACGGTCTCCCCGGTCAATGCGGGTGACACGCTGGTCATTGCCGACAGTGCTGATCCGGCCACATCGCAAGTTACCGTTGTGGCGCTGACCGGGGAAGGCGTGGTCACGACGACCGAAGGCAACCCGCTGCCGGTCGGTGCAGGCTTGGCCGTGGTGCTCACCGCTGATGGCCAAGTCAAAACAAGCACTTTATCGGGAATCCCTGAAGCTGGTTCCTACGAAAGCATAGTGCAGTCGGCCTCCTCGAGCGTTTCCAACCTCCTGTCCGTTCCCGTGCAGAGTTTATCGGTGCAAGGCACTTCGGAGCCGTCGCCCACGCCCCGTCCGCCGAAGCCGACACCGACCCCGAGTCCAGCGCCTTCGCCGAGTCCCACGCCGCGTCCGCCGAAGCCTACACCGACCCCGAGCCCATCGCCTTCCCCGAGTCCATCGCCTTCCCCGAGTCCCACGCCGCGTCCGCCGAAGCCTACGCCGACCCCGAGCCCATCGCCTTCGCCGAGTCCAGCGCCTTCGCCGAGTCCCTCCCCGAGTCCCACGCCGCGTCCGCCGAAGCCGACGCCGACGCCGAGTCCTACCCAGACGCCTTCGGATTCTCCTTGATCCGAATGCCGAAGGCGGCCTCTGACTTGCCTATTCCGGTTGTTGCCGCAGGCGAGTTGCTCCTCGATGTCCTACCCGATGGGGTGAATTCTCCCGGTGGCGCACCTGCCAATGTTGCTTGCCACGCCAGTGCGTTGGGCACGCCAAGTTCGTTGGTCTCGCGCGTCGGGGCCGATGAGTCCGGCTCTCGGCTGAGGGACTGGTTGGCATCCGCCGGGGTCGAGGCCTGTCTTTGCCAAACCGATGTGCGGCATCCGACCGGGACGGTCAAGGTGGAGATCTCGCCTTCGGGGTGTCCGGTCTATGACATTTTGGCTCCGGTTGCGTGGGATTTTCTCGAGGCCACGGAAGCGGCGCTTCATGCGTCAGAACACGCGGAGGTCTTTGTTCACGGCACGCTGGCGCAACGGAATCCGGCGGGACGGCAGGCGCTGCGTTCGCTCGTGCAGGCGGCTCGCAAGGGAGGTGCGCGCGTGCTGGCGGATCTGAATCTGCGCACGTCTTTTTATGACGATGAAATCCTGCTCTGGACGCTGCGTCATTGCGATGTGCTCAAATTGAACCGGGAGGAACTGGCCGCGGTCTCGCACATGCTCGGCGCCGCGGGCCGCGAGGAGGATTTGTTCACCGGTCTGCTGCGCGAATTCGGCATCGAGCGCGGTGTGCTCACGGCGGGCAGTGACGGGGCCTGGATTTTCGAGGATGGACGTCTGACCCACGAACCGGCGGTGCCGGCGACCGTGGTCGATCCGGTCGGGGCGGGTGACGCGTTTTGCGCGGCGCTGGCGGCGGGATTGGTGGCCGGGCAGACTTTGCGGGAGTCGGCACCGCGAGCGGCACGGGCGTCGGCTTTTGTTGTCTCGCAGCGGGGCGCGACCCCACGACTGCCGCCGGGAATTTGAACCGCGTGCCGAGCGGCGGCTAGGGACGGACGCCCTCCATATACCGCTCGAGGGCGCGCGTCCCCGCGCCGCGCGCCGCACCTTGATTTGCAGCCTACTCCGGAGCAACGTGGCGTCCGCTCGGACATGAAATATTCGGCTTCACTGATTGTTGCCACGCTCGCCGTGATGTGGGTCCTGTGGACGCAGGTCCATGACCCGCGCTGGCAATCGCACATCGTGGTCGATCCGGTAGTCTATTGGCAGCGGGCTACGTCTTTCCATGCCCATGACGGTTCATGGTCGGGGCTCGAAATGAACGAATATCAGCCCGGGGCCTTGTGGTTCTTCGCGGCGATCGGAGCGGTGACGGGTGCGCCGGGGGAATTCGAGCCGTTTCTGCAGGGATTGTTCGTCGCTAATTTGCTGCTGCTGGCCGCGCATGTCGCTCTCGCGCGGGCCTGCGGTCCGGCGCTTGCGCCTTGGCTGATGCTTTTGTTCGCCCTTTTGACCGGACCTCTGCTGCTCTGCCGGTTCGAGCTTTTGGTTTCCCTGCTGGTCCTCGGCGCGTGGGCCTGGTGGGTGCGTGGTCACTTGTCGCCGTCGGCGTTCCTGCTCGGCGTGGCCACGGCGACGAAGATTTATCCGGTGCTGCTCGTGCCGTTTTTGACCTTTTCGGCATGGAGTCGCGGCGGATGGCGCGTTGCTTTGCGCGCCGCGGTGTGGTGGGTGGCGGGCGGCTTTCTGGTTCTCGGCACCTTGGGCCTCTGGGGATCCGACTGGAGGGACGTCCGCGCGGCTTTGGAATTCCATTTCAACAAGCCTTTCGGCATCGAAGGTTTGCTCGGCAGCGGGATCCCGCTGGTCCAGTGGTGGCTCGGCATACCGCTGCGAATGGCGCCGCGCAACGGCATCTACGGGTTTGAATCGGATTTGGGCGCTGTTGCCACCTTCCTTTTGCAATGGAGCTGGGTGGCCGCTGTGGCCGGAGTATTTTTTCTTATCTGGCGGCGCGGCCGTCCGGCGCTGTGGTCCGAACCCGGCGTGATCTTTGTCCTTGTCGGCTGGTATGTGGTGCTCGGCAAGCTGATGGCCCCGCAATACACGTGGTGGGCGGTGCCTTTTCTCGCTCTGACCGAGCCCGCGTGGCTCGGGCCGCGCCGCCGCGTCGCGGTGATTCTGCTCGTGGCCGGAAGCTTGGTGCTGGGGCAGATCGTTTATCCGTTGAACTACTCGGAATACCTCGCCGGCTTCAACGGGGAGTATTCTCGCAACCGGATGTTCTGGCTGAACCTGGCGAAAAACCTCTTGTGGCTCGCGGCGATGGGCATCGCCACAACGGCACTGTTCCGTCGGTCCGGGGAGGAACGGGCCGGGAGTTGATTACTCTTCGCTGTCGCTGCTCTCCTTGCCGGCGGCGCGGCGCCAACCGCGGAGGGCTTTGCGGGCATCGGCGTCCGAGCCGTTCATTTCGGAGCGGCCATCCTTGGTGATGAGATTGCCTTGATCGTCGACAATAACCAGGGACGGGATGCCTTGGATTTCGAATTTTTGCTGGAGTTGCTCGCGCAGCGGCGAGTCGTGGGGCACGGCCGGCCATTGCATGTCGTAGCCCTTCATGTATTTCTGCTGCGCTTCGGCGCTCTGGTCGCTGCTGACAAAGACGACTTCGAATTCGTCATCCTTGCGGTCGCGCAATTCGACCAAGCTCGGGGTGAAGGCGCGGCAGGGCGGGCACCACTCGGCGGAGAAATAGAGTCCGATGACTTTGCCGGCGAGGGAAGACGTGGCGACCTTCTCGCCGTCGGCATTGATCAACTCGGGACCGACGAGGTCTTCGAGAGAGGCGAAGGTGGTGAAGGGGACAACAAGGAGGAGGGTGAGGAGGGTTTTCATGGGATGCGGTTTACGTCATGGAATGTGCAGGATTTTCGGGGAATGTCACGTGGATGATTGGGGGTGGCGGACGGCTGGGGCCAGCCGTCCCTACCGAGGGGTTAAAACTTGCCGGCGCTGGGGCAGAGGGTGCGGAGTTCGCAGTTCGGGCAGTCGGGTTTTCTGGCCGAGCAGCGGCGGCGGCCGTGCCAGATGAGGAGGTGGCTCCAGAGGGTCCAGGCGTCTTGCGGGACGAATTTGATGAGGTCTTTTTCGATTTTGACCGGATCTTTTTGTTTGGTCAGGCCTAGGCGTTGGCTCAGGCGGGCGACGTGCGTGTCGACCACGATGCCGGCTTCGATGCCGTAGGCGTTGCCGAGGACGACGTTGGCGGTTTTGCGTCCGACGCCGGGGAGGTGGGTGAGGGTTTCGAGATCCCTAGGAACTTCGCTCTCATGTTCCCGGACGAGGGATTTCGCGGCGGCAATGAGGTTCTTGGCTTTGTTGCGGAAGAAGCCGGTGGAGCGGATGAGTTCCTCGACATCCTCCTGCTTCGCGGAGGAAAGCGCTTTGGCGTCCGGGTATTTTTTGAAGAGGGCCGGCGTCACCATGTTGACGCGGACGTCGGTGCATTGCGCGGAGAGGATCGTGGCGACGAGGAGCTGGAAGGCGCCTTGATGATTCAGCT
Organism: Chthoniobacterales bacterium; assembly: GCA_044355525.1. Lineage (GTDB taxonomy): Bacteria > Verrucomicrobiota > Verrucomicrobiia > Chthoniobacterales > JACTMZ01 > JACTMZ01. The sequence goes on along the minus strand of JBIKXZ010000007.1, from coordinate 13,305 downwards.
CGCAGTGGGCGACGGGGTAGGTGGTGCGGAGGATGCGGAGGAGCTCGCTGGCGCGAGCGGGGCGAGTGCCGGGTGACGCGTGACGGGTCTTTTTCGTCACGGGGTGCCGAGAGCGTTGAGACGTTCTTTGGCTTTGGGGGCGAATTCGGAGTCGGGAAATTTTTCGCCGAGTTCTTTGTAGGCCCGGAGGACTTGGGCTTGTTGCTTTTTCGCTTTTTCGGGGTCGCTTGACTGGAGTTCGGCGACTTGCAGTTCAAGGAGTTGTCCGCCTTCCCATAGTCCGGTGGCGGCGGCTTCGGGCACGCCTTCGTAGAAGGCGGAGATTTTGATGAAGTAGTCGATGGCGGCGTCGCGTTCGCCTTTGTCTTTCTGAATGAAGCCGCCGAGGAGCATGGAGTTGGCGCGGAGTTCGGTCGGGGCGTTGGGCGCGCGGATGATCTGCGTGAGGAGGGCAACGGCTTCGTCGCCCTTGCCCTGTTCGCGGAGCGAGGCGGCGATGCCGTAGTTGGCTTCGAGGACCTTGGGCGACCACGGGTAGAGGGATTTTAGTTTTTCGAAGAACGAGCCGGCACCGGCGACATCCTTTTGCTCTTGCGCGACGCGGCCGAGTCCGAAGAGGGAAATGGCCTGCGCTTCCTGGATGGCGGGCGGGGCTTGAGCGGGTTCTTGTCCCGCGGGGTTCGGATAATCGACGGCGATTTTTTCGAAGACGGCTTTGGCTTCGTCGGCTTTGCCGTTCTCGAGGAGGGCGAGTCCGTAGAGGTCGAGGTCGGACGGCGCGTAGACCAGCGACGGGTTGTAGGCTTTGTTCATTTCCTCCAGCGCGCGGGCCGGGTCGCTTTCGCTGATGAAGGCGGCTCGGGCGAAGAGGATTTTGCTTTTCGCGCCGTCGGGCGCGGAGGCGGCGAGGTCTTCGAAATACTTTTCCACCCCGGCGGGGTCGAGGAGTCCGGCGGAAACTTCGGCCTGCTTGACGGCGAGCAGCGAGCGGAGTCCGAGTCCGAGTTGCGGGCTGTCCGGATAGGTCGCGGTCATTTTTTCCGCCGCGGCTACCGAGGCGGCCATCGAGGATTTCCATTTCTCCTGCTCCTCCGGAGTGAGCGCGCCATAGCGTCCGAGCTTTTCCGCGGCGGCGCGGTGGAGGTCGGCGATTTTCAGCATGGCCTCGGGCGCTTTCGGCGCGGTGGCGTATTTCCCGGCGAAGGTCTGATACGCGGCGACGGCGGCTTCGATGTTCCCGCGGTTGGTTTCGGTTTGGCCGATGCTGTCGAAAGCGAAGAAAACTTTGTCGTCCTCGGGATATTTTTCGACGAAGGCGGTCATGAGGCGGACGACTTCGTCGGCATTCTGTGCGGCGCCGGCGAGCTGGGCGCGTTGGAAGTAGGTGAAGGGCGCGGGCTGGCTCTGCGGGAATTTTTCTGCGATTTCGGCCATGGTGGCGACGGCCTCGTCATTGCGTCCGAGTGCGAGCTTGGCCGCGGCAGCGGAATACATCGCGCTGGGGGTCAGCTGCGTGTCGGGATTTTTTTTGACGAAAGCGTCGATGAGCGGGAGGGATGCTTCGTTGTCGCCTTTCTGCTGCGTGCCGACGGCGATCCAGAATTCGGCTTCCTCGACCTGGGCGGCCTGCGGGAATTTGGTCACCACTTCTTTATAAGCGGCGATGGCGTCGTCCCATTTGCCCTGTTCCTTGAAGACATTGCCGATGCCGATTTGCGCCACAGCACCGACTTCGGGTGGCGGATTGGTGGCGAGGAAATCGCGGTAGGTTTTCAGCGCGCCTTCGAAGTCACCCTGCTGGGCGCGGGCGGTGGCTTCGTTGACCACGGACAAGCCGAGGAACGGGCTCTTGGGATAAATTTCGGCGGCCTCTTTGAAATATTGCGCGGCTTTTTCCGGATTGCGGATGTTCGGGTCCGGGTGCGTGAGGAAGAGATTGCCCACGGCCACGGGAAGGTTGGCCGCGAGGGGGTCGCCTTTGTGCGCGCGCTGGAAGGCGTCGTAACGCGCGACGGCGGGATCGGCGGCGTTTTGCACCGCATAGGTCATGGCGAGGAAGTAGAGGTTGCGCTTCTTGTCCTCGTCGTCCGTGAGGAGCGGTTCGATATGGGCGAGGACGATGCGGCACTCGTCGTATTTTCCTTCCTGGAAATAGCTCTCGCCGATCTTTTGCAGGGCGGTGACGGTCTGGTCGGGGCGCGACTGCAATTCGGCAAGCTTGCGGCGATCGCGCTCGGCCAGGCGGTCGAGGCGTTTCATCTCGGCGGTGTTGCGGGCGGCGAGGGCGGCGCGGCGCAGGGCGGGGATGCCGTCGATTTTTTTCTGCTGGAGGGCCACGATGGTGTCCTTTGGCAGGACGCCGCGGAAGGCGGCGCGGGCTTCCTCGAGCAGGGCGGGCTTGCGGTCGTCGGGCGCGAAGGCGGCTTCGCTCAGGAGGATTTCGCCGAGTTGGAATTGTGCGGCGTTGACCAGGGCGAGGTCGGTTTTTTTGGCGATGATTTCGCGGAGGAGCTCGGCCGACTGGGCGTAGAGGGCGAAAGCGGCTTCCTTGTCGGGTGTTTCGCCGGAGAGCATTTTGCTGCCCTCGGTGGCGTAGATGAGGGCGAGGAGATTCTGGCTTTCGAGGATGCTCGGGCTGTTGGGGAAGCGCTTGAGATTGGTGTCGAGGGCGGTTTTGGCCGCGGCGAAGTCGCCGGTCTGGAACGAGGCAATGGCGCTGCCGAAGTAGGCGGGCTCGACCTCGCTGGAGCGCGGGTATTTGGCGATGAAGTCGGCGTATTTTTTGATCGCTTGCTCGTAGTTGCTTTTGCGCGCGGGGTCGTCGGCTTTGAGCAAGGCGGCCAAGGCGGAGAGGGCTTGGGGCTCGAGGTAGGCGGCGAGTTCGGTGAGCTCCGCGGGTGCCGGCGGACCGGCGAGAAATTTTTTGAGGATGTCGAGGGCCTTCTGGTTTTCGCCGGTGAGGTAGTAGGAGAAAGCGAGTTGGACTTGGGCGTTGGGGACGACGGGCGCGGTCGGATAGTCGGCGAGGACCTTCTCGTAAGCTTCGACTGCGGCGGAGTAGTCGCCGTTGAGATAGACGGCATTGGCGGCGTCGAGGGCCTGTTGCGGTGCGTCTTGGGCGACGGCGGGGACGACGAAAAGAAGAGACGCCAGGAGCAGGGCACGGGAGAAACTCATGCCGATCAATTTAAAGGATCAGGCGGGGGAGGGAAAGCCTTCGAGATCGGCGTCGGGCCGTTTGCCTCGCCGGCGGGCCACGGCGAGGTTGAAGTCGTCGAGGATGGCGTAGAGGCAGGGGATGAGGACGAGGGTGATGAGGGTGGCGAAGGTCAGGCCCCACACGATGGCTTGGGCCATGGGGGCGAGGAATTGTTCCTGTCCTTTGCTGAAGAACGCCAAGCTGAACAATCCGACCACGGTGGTGGCGGTGGTGAGGAAGATGGGGCGGAAGCGGGTGCGTCCGCTTTCCAAGATGGAATGCCAGCGCACGCGCGGAAGCGTCGCGTCGCGGCCTTGCCGATAATTGTTGATGAAGTCGACAAAGACGATGGAGTTGTTCACCACGATGCCGGCGAGGGCGATGGTGCCCATGACGGACATCAGGCCCATGGGTTCGCCCATGAAAAGGAGTCCGAGAATGACGCCGACGATGCCGAAGGGCACGACGGTCATGATGACGAGCGGTTGGAGGAACGAATTGGTGATGGTGGCAATGAGGGCGTAGATGAGGAAGATGGCGACGAGGCCGGCGAATTTCATGGCCTCGAGGCTGCGCTCGGTGTCCTCGTTCTCGCCGGTCAGACCGATCTGCAGGGCGGGGTGGGCGGCAAGGACCTCGGGGAGCCACGTTTTGATTTCTTCGTTGGCGCGGGCCGAAGTGGTGACGCGCGGATCGATGTCGGACGACACGGTGATGACGCGTTCCTGGTCGAGGCGTTTGACCCGCGGGATGCCGCTGACGCGCTCGAGGGTGGCGATGGTGTCGAGGTCGACCATGCCCTGTGGACCTTTGAACATGAGATTGCGCACGATGGAGGGGTCCTGGCTGTAGCGTTCGTCCATTTTGACGCGGACAACGACCTCGTCGTTGCCCCAGCGCAACCGGGAGGCCTCGAGTCCGCGGAAAGCGCCGAGGAGGTCGCGTCCGACCTGCGAGGCATCGAGTCCGGCCCGCGCCGCGCGGTCCTCGTCGAGGCGCACGCGGAATTCGGTTTTTCCCTTGGGGAGGTCGCTTCCGACGTTGACCAGTCCGGGCACGCCGCCGAGGCGTTGCTGGATGTCGGCCGCGGCGGTTTTGAGTTCGTCGAAGCTGGCCCCGCGCAGTTCGATGTTCACCGCGCGTCCGACCGGCGGTCCGCCTTCTTCCTTTTTGGCCGTGCCGGTGATGACTTCGGGGAAGGAGTTGACCACATTGCGTAGGTCGCGCTCGATGGCCGAGGGTTTGCGGGCGGCGGGGTTTTGTTCGTCGACGTCGACGATGAGCATGGCGAGGTTGCTGCCGTATTCGAGGAATTGGTCGGTCGGGTCGAACATGGCGCCGATGCGCGTGGTCACGGCGACGAGGTCCGTGGTGGGCAGGGCGTCGACCACGGCGCGTTCGACGCGCGCGGCCACGTCGGCGGTCTGGTCGAGGGTGTAGTCGGCAGGGAGTTCGAGTTTGAGGTTGATCGTGTCGGCGAAGTCGGTGGCGAAAAGGCGGAACGGGACGACGCCGGCGGCGACGAGTCCGCCGACGAAGACGAGTGCGGCGAGAAAGACCGCGACCACCGCGTAGCGTGCCCGCAAGGCGAGGTTGAGGAGGTGGGTGTAGACGTCGATGGTGCGCGTCAGGCCGCGGTCGACGGCCTCGCGCAATTCTTCGTAGGAAAGTCCGAGCTCGTAGCGCAGGCGGCGCCAGCCGCGCGGAGGATTTTTTGCGGCTTCGGCCCGGCGCGCGGCGGCCGAGCGGATGGGGCGCAGGAAATCGGCGAGGTGCGAGGGAAGGACGAGGAAGGCTTGGGCGAGGGAAAAGACGAGCGTCGAGATGACAACGACGGGAACCACGGCGAGGAATTTGCCAATGATGCCCTCCCCCCAAATGAGCGGGAGGAAGGCGGCGACGGTTGTGCTGACGCTGCCGAAGACCGGCCACATGACCTCACGCGCGCCGCGCACGGAGGCTTCGACCGCATTTTCGCCCTGGCTGTAGAGCCGGAAAACGTTTTCGCCGATGACGATGGCATCATCCACGACCATGCCTAGGGCCATGATCATGCCGAAGAGAGAGAGCATGTTGATGGTGAAGCCGCCGATGTAGAGAACAAGGAAGGTGCCGGCGAAGGAGAAGGGGATGCCGAAGGCGACGAGGAGGGCGAGGCGCCAATCGAGAAAGAGCAAAAGCAGAACGGTGACGAGAATGAACGACTGGATGCCGTTCTCCATGACCGTCTCGATGCGCGTGTTGATGTATTTGGTGGTGTCGCCGACCACCTGCGTCTCGATCTCCGGCGGGAGAAGGGCGGCCTCGGCGGCGAAAACACGGCGGGCTTCGCGCACGGCTTCGATCACATCGGTGCCTTTCTTTTTGACCAGCGTGTAGGTCACGGCCGGGCGGAGGTTGGTGCGGCCGTAGGTCTGGGCTTTTTCGGTGGTTTCTTTGACCGTCGCGATGTCGCGGATTTTTACGGTGCGTCCGTCGGGGCGTTTGACCACAGGGAGGTCTTCGAGTTGCGAGGCTTCGGTGATTTCGCCGAGGAGGCGGACGATGCGTTGTCCTCCCGCGGCATCGAGGCGCCCGCCGACCACATTGATGTTCTTGGCCGCGACGGCGTCGGTTACTTCGCGGAAGGAAAGTCCGGCGAGGCGCAGGCGGTATGGGTCGACCTCGACCCAGACTTCGCGGCGTTCCAGCCCGTCGACGAGGACTTTGGAAACGCCGGGGACAAGTTTGAGGCGGCGCTCGATTTCGTCGAGGACGGGGCGGATTTGGCGGACGTCGAACCCGGGCGGATAGGAGACGGTGAAGGTGACGAGGGGGAAGGGGATGTCGAATTCTTCGACGATGGGCGGTTCGGCCGAGGCGGGGAGGTCGGCTTTAGCTTTGTCGACGGCTTGGCGGACGTCGTTGAGCACGGCTTGCACGTCCTCGATGGCCGGGTCGACCTCAATGAAGATGTTGGAGAAATTGTCCTGCGAGATGGAGCGGATTTCGTCGAGATAGTTGACGTTGCCCAGTTCCTCCTCGATGGGAACAGTGATGGTGCGTTCGATGTCCTCCGGGGCGCCGGTTTCGGGATCGAGGGTGGTGATTTGGATGAAGTTCGTGCTGACGTCGGGGAAGAGGTCGCGTTGCAACTGTGTGCCTGCCGCGTAGTAGCCGGCGAAAATGACAACAAGGGTGAAGATATTGACCGCAACGCGGTTCTTCACGCTCCACGAAGAAAGTCCCATGAACAGTGATTCTAGGCGCAGCGCAGCGCTCCCGCAACGCGGGTCTCGGGCTTCCCTCCGTCCGTCTACCTGTCCTATACTGACGGATCCATGAGTGATTTGTCCCGCCAACTGGAAGAAGGCGCGAAGAGCGGCCTGCTTGCCTCATCTTTGGAAAATATCCGCGCCCTGCTCTCCGGCCATCCGCAGGAGGTGGAGAAAGCGAGCATCGCGGAGCTGGTTGCGGCGGGCGATTGGGCCGAGCTGAACAACCGGTTTTTCCGCACTTTGGCTTTCGGCACGGGCGGACTGCGCGGCAAGACGATCGGGGCCGTGGTCACGTCCGCCGAGCGCGGCACGCCGCAGGCCATGGACCGTCCGGAGTTTCCCTGCACGGGCACCAACGCGATGAATTATCACAACATCAGCCGCGCGACGCAGGGGTTGGTGGCTTATGTCAGGGAATGGGCGGCGCGCGAAAATCTGCCGCACCGTCCGCGCATCTGCATCAGCTATGACACACGGTATTTCTCCCGCGAGTTCGCCGACTTGGCGGCGAAGGTGATCACGGAACTCGGTTGCGACGCCTTGGTCTTCGCCGAGCCGCGACCGACTCCCGAGCTGAGTTTTGCCGTCCGCCAGACCGGTTCAACAGCCGGCATCAACATCACGGCGAGCCACAATCCGCCGGCTTACAACGGTTACAAAGTTTATTTCGAGGACGGCGGCCAGGTCGTCGAGCCGCATGCCTCGGGGATTATTGCCAAGGTCAACGCGGTGAAGAGCGCGCACTATGAAGCGCTCCCGGCCGCGGAGCAGGGCGAGCGCAAGACGCTCGGCCCGGAGATGGACGATGCCTACCTCGACCGACTCGAACGCGTGGTGCTCGACCCGGATCTGGTGGCGCGTCAGCGCGGACTCAAGATTGTCTACTCGCCCCTGCATGGCGTGGGCGCGTCGATCGTCATGCCGCTGCTCCAGCGGCTCGGCTTCGATGCCACGGCCGTCCCCGAGCAGATCGTCCCGGATAGCCGTTTTCCCACGGTGAAGTCGCCGAATCCGGAATATGCCGAGGCTTTGACCATGGCGATCAAGCTGGCCGACCAAACCGGCGCGGATTTGGTCATGGCCACCGACCCGGACGACGACCGCATGGGTGTGGCGGTGCGCAATCGCGCGGGGCAAATGGAGCTTCTCACCGGCAATCAGATCGGCTCGATGCTCGCCTACTACCGCGCCGCGCGGATGTTCGAGTTTGGCATCCTCGGCGAGTCGAACAAGTCGCGCGGGGTCATCATCAAGACTTACGTGACCACCGATCTGCAAAAAGCGGTGGCGGAGCATTTCGGTTTGCGCTGCGTCGAGACGCTGACGGGATTCAAATACAACGCCTCCAAACTGCGCAAATACGAGGAGGCGATCCCCGCCGGGTTGCGCCAAGATTATGTTCATCTGCCGGAGGAGGAGACCTTGCGTCTGCGCCTGGCGCATTCCTCGCTCATGGTCATGGGCGGGGAGGAAAGCTACGGCTACACTTTGTCCGATTTCGCCCGCGACAAGGATGCCAACGCCGCGGTGGCTGGCTTCGCCGAGGTGGTGGCTTACGCGCGATCGAAGGGCATGACGGCTGTCGAATATCTCGACGAGATTTTCGCGACGCTCGGTGTTTATCTCGAACGCGGCGAGTCGCTTGTTTTCGAGGGCGCGGAAGGTGCGGCGCAAATCGCCAAGCTTGCGGCGTCCTACGCGGACGATCCTCCGTCGGAGATGGACGGCTCCGAGGTAGCCAAAGTGGAGAATTTCGCGGTCGATACCATCCACGATATCGAAGGCGACCGCGTGCCGGCCGAGGGGATGATCATTTTCACGCTGGCCGACGGACGCCGTTGTGCGGTGCGTCCGAGCGGCACCGAGCCGAAAATCAAATACTACATTTTCGGCGTGGAGAAGCCGCCCGGACGGAAGATGACCGCGGACGAGGTGGCGGCGGCGCGCGTTCGGGTGCAAGCTTCGGTGGACCGCCTGTGGGATTGGCTGCACGCGGATGCGTTGCGCCGCGGCTCGGCTTGAGGCATTTTCTCCGCTTCTCGTGAAAAGCTTCCTCCAATTCCTGCTCTTCGTGCTGGTCATCACCCTGGCCTTGGCTGGGCTTTACGCGTGGAAGAGCGGTCAATTCGACCGCACCGCCGCGGGCTCGCCGGCCAAGCAAGAGCACGCTTTGCCCGACGTCAAACCGGCCATCGGTCGCGGTGCGGTGCCCGGCTTGGCTGCTTTGGACGAGGAATTCACGCGCGTGGCGGAAGCGGTCATTCCGTCGGTGGTAAGCATCACTTCGCGGCGCGGCATGGCTTCCGACCCGCGCGAGGAGTTGCTGCGCCAGTTCTTCGGCTTGCCTCCTTCACCCCGCGCCGAGTCCGTGCCGCAGGGATCCGGCGCGATCGTTTCGTCGGAGGGGCACATCGTGACGAATGTCCATGTCATCGAGGGTGCGGAGGAAATCATGGTGACCACGAGCGATCGCCGGAGTTTTCCAGCCAAGCTGCTCGGGGCGGATGCGTCGCTCGACCTGGCCGTGCTGAAAATCGAAGCGGAGGGGTTGCGTCCGCTGTCCTTCGCCGACTCGGAAAAGGTGCGCGTCGGGCAGTTGGTTTTCGCGGTGGGCAATCCGTTCGGCCTGCAGGAAACGATCACGCAGGGCATCATCAGCGCGCGCGAACGCCTCTTCTCCAGCGAAACGGCCTTCAACGATTTTTTCCAGACCGATGCGGCGATCAATCCGGGCAATTCGGGCGGACCTCTCGTCAACATCCGTGGCGAGATCGTCGGCATCAACAATTTCATTTTCTCGCAGTCCGGCGGCAGCCAGGGCATCGGCTTCTCCATCCCGGCCAACACGGTGCGGCGCGTCCTCGACCAGATCCTCGAGCACGGCCGCGTCCTGCGTCCGCAACTCGGGGTCATGCTCGAAGAACTCAACGCCGGCGTGGCCGGACAGCTCGGATTGCCGGACGACCGCGGGGCGTTGGTCGGCGCGGTGGTGCCCGGCTCGCCCGCGGCCGCGGCGGGTTTGCAACGCGGGGACGTGATCCGCAAGTTCGACGGTCGGGACGTGCGCGATCTGTTCGATCTGCGCAAGAAAGTGGCGGAGGCGAAAATCGATCGTGAGGTCAAAGTGGAAGTCCTGCGTGACGGCAAGTCCGTGGTCGTGCCCGTTATGATCCGCGAAACTCCGCCCCGCGGCCGCGGCGGTGCGCTGCCGGCCCCGCCTTCCGGCGGCGTGGTGCCGCAACCGCTGCCGCCCGCCTTGCCTGCTCCCGGACAACCTGCGTCCGGCGGCGCGCTGGCCGGGGTTTCGGTGGTGGAGTTGACCCCCGCACTCATCGCGCGTCACCGCTTGCCGGAGAATATCGAGGGAGTGCTGGTCGGCGAGGTCGCCCCCGGATCCCCCGCCGCGGCGCGGCTGCGTCCGGGCGATGCGATCGAGCAAATCAATGACACGCCGGTGACCAATGTGGAGGAATTCAACGCGGCCGTGGCGGCGCTGGGCCCTGATGAGCCGGCCATGCTGCTTCTGGCGCGCGGCCGCGTCAGGTCTTTCGAAGTGGTGGCGCCTTGAGGTGCGGTTCGACGGCCGTTGACTTGCGGCGGGCGGTGCCTGCATGCTGATCGATCGATGAAACCTCCCGTGGGCAAGACGTTTGTCGTGGCGGCCACCCTGCTCGGCCTGGCTGCCGTGGCGCAGCTCGTGGCTATCCTCATTTATTTCGGTCCCGGTTTCCAACAAGCAACGACCGCTGCGGTGGCGCCTCCGCCCGCCGAGCCGGCCCCGGCGCCCGCGGAACCGGCGGCCGCGGCGCCCGAGGGTCCGGGTGAAGAAGAAGTCCAGCAGGTTAACGCGCGGGTGACCGAGCTGCTGGCCGAAGCGGAGCGTCTAGAGGGCGGCCCGACGGCTGGCGATGCTTTGGTTCCGCTCGAAGAGGCGGCCACTCTCCAGCCGCGCAATCCCGAGGTTCTTTCGCGCCTCGGTAGCCTGCACGAGCGGCTCGGACAAACGGAATTGGCCGGGACGGCGTGGGAAAATCTCATCGCGCTGGGCCCCGATGCGGGGCGTTTCCTTGACGTGGCCGAAATCCGTCTGCGCGTCCTCCGGCAGGGCGCGGACGCCGAGCCGGTCGCGGAAGGAACGCTGCAGTTGCGCGACCAGGTCGGCCTGCAACCCGGTTCGAATCTCGGAGTGGTCGACCTCAAGCTGAACGACAAGGAAGAGGGCGGGGTGGCCATGAAGGATCTGCGCCTGGCGGTCAAAGCACGGCCCGGCGAGCCGATCGACGGACGCGACGTGCGCATCAATGTGACTTTCTACGAAATGTTCAACGGCGAGATTGTTCCCACCATGAGCCGCGTGCAGTCGGTGTGGTTCACCACGCCGGTCGACTGGAAAAACGAAGGCATCGAAATCCTCGAGGTCAAATACGAGGTGCCCCGCGTCGGACCCGACGGCGGCCCGGCGCCGGAATATTACGGTTATCTGGTCAACATCTACCATCAAGGCCAGTTGCAGGAGACGCGCGCGGACCCGGTGGAATTGCAGGAACTGTTCCCGCCGCCGCTGAGCGAATTGCCCTCGGCGGAGCCGTCCGCCCTCGACGGCACGGTCCAATGAAAATCCTGCTCGTCGACGACGAGGCGCAGGTGCTCGAGGCATGGCGCGCTTTGCTCGAGGCGGAGTCGGGAGGCGAGGTGCGCACCGCGGCGACGGGCGGCGACGCCATCAAAGCGGCACGCGAATGGGGCGGACCCGATGTGCTCATCACCGACGTGGTCATGGAGCCGATGGACGGTTTTCGTTTGCGCGAAATGCTCGCCGCCGAGTTTCCATCGATGCGGACGGTTTTTGTCAGCGGCTACGACCTTTCGGCCTACGCCGACCGCACGGCTGGTGCGACCGTTTTGACCAAACCGGTCACCGTGGAGCAGATCATCACCGCGTTCGCCGCGCCCGGCGGCTTGGGCGCAGGGACGACGCTCGGCGCTTACTACCTGCAGGAGCCCGCGGGGTCGGGGGGCAGCACGGAGGATTTTCTCGCCTGGCAGGCTTCCATGTCGCGGCATGTGGTTTTGCATGTGCTCGGGGCGCAGTCCGCGGCGGAACCGGGTGCGGTGGAGACATTTTTGGCCGATGCGCGGGCCAAAGCGGCGGTGACGCATCCTTACTTGCTCGCGGTGCACGAGGCCGGGGAGGCGGATGGTCATTATTTTTACAGTTCCGATTTCGTGCCGGGCTACAGCTTGGCTGCTTATGCGGCGGCCGGTCAGCAACTCGACGACCGGGTGTTGCTGGCCGCTTTGCGCACGGCGGCCGAGGTTTCTCAGCATTTCAAACAGCACGGGCTGGCCCGCCGTCCCATGCAACCGGACGATGTGTTGCTCGACGCCTCGATGCGTCCGCGTCTGTCGAATCTGGCGCAAGCCGGCGAGCCCGCGCCGGTCGACGAGGCGTCCGAAGTGCGCGCCTTGGCAGCGGCGGTGACGCAGTTGGCCGCGCCCGGCGGGGCGGCTGCAGGCGCCGCGGCTGCCTTGCTCGGTGCGGGACATCCCGATTGGAGCTTGGCCCTGCAGTCAGCTTTGGCGGCCAAGCCGGCCGCGGTGCCCAAGGATGCGGGGCGCCTGAGTGCGCGCGCCGAAAAATCCAAGGAGATGCTGCAGCAGTCGAAGAAGCAGCAGAAGAAGCGCCTGCTCGTCACCGCCGGACTTTCCGCCGTGCTATTGCTCGTCGGCACGCTGGCGTTGTTCCGCCTTTTTGCGGGCGGGACACGCACGGTGGAGAACCGCCCGGTCGAAATCCCCGCCGGTGCCTTCGTTTACCAGGACGGCGAAAAAGTCGAATTGCCCGCGTTCTGGATCGACGAATACGAGGTGAGCATCGCCGATTACAAAGATTTCCTCGATTTCCTCGAGGCCAATCCGGACCAGGCGAAAAATTTCGCGCATCCGGACATGCCCGAGGGCAAATCGCACGTGCCGCTCGACTGGGCGGACAACAACCAACTCGAGCCGCCGATGCCGGGCTACTACACGCGCGCCGTGCGCTGGAAACAATACAAAGACGCGCCGTTGACCGTGGATTCGCCCGTCTTCAACGTCGATTGGTTCGACGCCTACGCTTATGCCAAATGGAAAGGCCGCCGTCTGCCCACCGAGCAGGAATGGGAGAAAGCGGCGCGCGGCACGGACGGACGCAAATTCCCCTGGGGCAACGAGGACGAACCGAAGCGCGCGAGCACCGGGCATGATTTCGACCCCAACCCGAAGAAAGGCGGTGATCTCGACGGTTACAAGCGCTGGTCGCCGGTCAACGAGCCCGCGGGCGACGTCAGTCCCTACGGCGTGCGGGGCATGGCCGGCAACGTGTCCGAGTGGACCGCCACCTTCGCGGCGCACGAGGAAGGGATGGGCGGCGAAGTGCCGGTCATCCGCGGCGGCAACTGGGGCAATCCGGAACACCACGTGACCCGCCGCCTCGCCATTCTCGACCCGCTGCAGTCGCAGGATACACTGGGCTTCCGCACCGTGTCCGATACTCCGCCGAAATGAAACGCCATCCGAAATTTTTGCTCCCGGCTTTTGCCGCGTTCCTACTGGCGCTCGGCTTGCACGACGCGGCCGCGCAGGTGCGCGTCGACATTTCCTTCAAGCGCAAACTTTATGTCATGTATGAACCGCTCATTGCGGCGGTCACCGTGCACAACTTGAGCGGGCGTCCGCTCTTGCTCGACAACACGGCCGAACACCGGTGGCTGAGTTTCAATATCGAGTCGGCGGACGGTCGTATCATTCCGCCGAACAATCCCGACTATGCTTTCCCTCCGGCGGCCATCGAGCCCGGCGAAAAATTGC
>JBIKXZ010000259.1:0-2897 GCA_044355525.1 Chthoniobacterales bacterium | reverse complement strand
CGTCCTCCTCGGCCTCGGCAACATGGTCGAAATGGCCGAACAAACCGCCGACCTTCTCGCCACGCAAGGCATCGACGCCGCCGTGATCAACGCCCGCTGGATCAAACCCCTCGACACGCAAACGCTCGAGTTCTTCGCCCGTGCCGCCGAAGTCGTCTGCACCTTCGAAGACCACGTCCTCCACAACGGCTACGGCGCCTCCGTCCTAGAAGCCCTCGCCGAAGCCCGCATCAACACCCCGGTTGTCCGTATCGGCTGGCCCGACCAATTCATCGACCACGGTAAAGTCGACCTCCTCCGCGAACAACACGGAGTGACTGCCGCTGCCGCCGTCAAAAAAATCCTCGCCGAGCTAAAAGAAACGTCGGCCACCGCAACGGCAAGCCCCGCCGCCTGAGTCCGGGCAAAAGGCAGGCCATCTCCGGCCTTACGGCCTCCGGTTCCGGCCACAAACAGGTCTTTCCGGCGGAATAAATTGTCGCCAGCCGGGGTCACACGGCTGGCGACCATCTTCTTTTATCTTCCCCCATCCGTGGCTAAAAAAACTCCGATGCTCTCCCGCTTCGAACCCGGCACCTCGCCCACGCTCCTCCTCCTCCACGGCACCGGCGGCGACGAAAACGACCTGGTCCCCCTCGGCCGACTCCTCCGCCCCGGCGCCGCCCTGCTCAGCCCGCGCGGACAAATCCTCGAGCACGGCCAGCCTCGCTTCTTCCGCCGCCTCGCCCCCGGCGTCTTCGACGAAGACGACCTCATCCGCCGCACCCACGAACTGGCCGACTTCGTCGAAGAGCAAAGCGCCCGCCAGCATCTCGGAAAAATCATCGCCGTCGGGTACTCCAACGGCGCCAACATCGCCGCGTCGATGCTCCTCCTCCGCCCCGACGTCCTCTCCGGCGCCATCCTCTTCCGCGCCATGCTCCCCCTCGAACCCCCGCATCCCCCGCAACTCGACCAAACCCCCGTCCTCCTCCTCGCCGGCCGCCATGACAGCATGATCCCGCAGGACAGCACGCAACGCCTCGCCGTCCTCCTCGAACAATCCGGCGCCAAGGTCACCCTCGAATGGCGCAACACCGGCCACGGCCTCGAGCAACCCGAATTCATCTTCGCGCAAGATTGGCTCGACCAACACTTCCAGTAGCGCAGCGCTTCTACTTTTTCTCCTTCCAGGCTTCCCCCAACCACCCTACACCAAAACTCGACAGACCAAATCCAACAAACCCAAAACCCAAACAAGAAAGGCCCCTCCCATGAACTGGTATCTCGACGCCTGGAAAAATTATGTCACCTTCACCGGCCGCAGCCGCCGCACGGCTTACTGGATGTTCGTGCTATTCAACGTCCTCGCCATCATCCTGGCCAACGTCATCGACAACGTCCTCGGCCTTGCCGGCGACGGCGGCTACGGACCCCTCAGCATGATCTACGGACTGGCCGTCTTCCTGCCCGGACTCGCCCTCGCCATCCGACGACTCCATGACACCGGGCGCAGCGGTTGGTGGATGCTCATCAGCTTCCTCCCCCTCATCGGCCTCATTGTTCTGATCGTTTTCTTCGTGCAAGACAGCCAACCCGGCAGCAACCAATACGGCCCGAATCCCAAGGAATCGCCCGCCGCCTGAATCCGGCACCCCTGTCGCGTCGCCGTCCTCTCCGAGCCGGAGTGCCCGGCGATGGCCGTTTGGAAAGTAGAAGCGGCGTCTCCGCCGCTTAACCCCATCGACAAGCGTCGGGGACGCCGCTTCTACTTCACCGTGCCCCGGCTCGTTCACACCATTCTCCTCGCCGCACTCCTCGTTCTCCCCGGCTGCGCTTGGACCGTGCGCGAACCCTCCGCCATCGCGGACCCCGTCCCCGTCTGGATCAGTGAATACGGCAAACATTGCCGCATCGCCGTCCCCTCCGGACGCTCGACCTTCATCGAATACGGCTTCGGCGAGTGGAATTTCTACGGACGCGAAAAGCGCGACATCTTCTCCATCCTCCGCGCCGGCACCGGCTTCGGCGCGGGCGCTTTCTCCCGCCGCGAATTGATCCCCGCCACCGACGGCACCCTCGGCCCGTGGCAAACCGGCGGCACGCGTTCCGAGAGCCTGCTCGTCGAACGCGCCCGCGCCGAATTACTTCGCCGCAAGCTCGACGCCCGCTGGCAAGCCAACCAGCACACCGTCCGCACCCGCGAGATCGACGGCGTGGTCGTCAGCCGCGACCCCGCCCGGTATCACGTTTTCCGCAACTCCAATCACGCCACCGCCGGCTGGTTGGAAGAACTCGGCTGCCAAGTCCGCGGCATCCCGCTCTTCTCCAATTTCCGCGTGGAACGATAAGACGCCGGGCCCGCGCCGAAATTACTTCGTCTCGCCCAGCCCAAACCCCGCGTGCACAGCATTGGCCGCGTCGGCGATGCGGTCTTCGTCGAGGATGACGGCGATCTTGATCTCGGATGTCGAGATCATCTGGATGTTGTAGCCACCCTTGGCCAGCAGGTCGAAAAGCTTGGCGGCCACGCCGGAATGGGTGCGCATGCCGATGCCGACGACACTCAGTTTGGCCACGCCGGCAGTCTGGGTCACGCCGCGCGCGCCGATCTCGGCAGCCACGGCCTTGAGCACGGGGTCGGCTTTTTTCAATTCGTCTTTGTTGGTGGTGAACGAAATATCCGTCTTCCCCTCGTGGGGCGCGGTCTGGACAATGACATCGACCACGACGTTGGCCGCGGCCAACGCGTTGAAAATTTTCGCGGCAGTGCCGGTCTTGTCGGGCACGCCCTCGATGGTGACTTTCGCCTGGTTGCGTTCGATGCTGACGCCGCGGATGACGACGTCCTCCATGCCTGGTGTTTCTGCTTTCACGATGGTTCCCGGGTTTTGGTTGAAACTGCTGCGCACTTCGAA
>JBIKXZ010000095.1:0-9179 GCA_044355525.1 Chthoniobacterales bacterium | reverse complement strand
TGCTGCCCGTCGCTCACCGGATGAACCGCCACCGCCTACGGCCTCGGCGTGGCCACCATGGTCAACGACATGAAGGTCCGCCAGCGCGAGGATTACGAAAGCTACCGCCGCAAAGCCGAAGCCGGAATGGATTCGGACATCATGACCTTCCGCCAATGGTTACGTTCCGACGAGTCTGCCCGAGAGTGATTGCAGAGCAGTTCTTCACGGCGCCTCGCGCTCGGTTGCCGAACCGGAGAAAGGTCCACATGCAGTGGTTATTCACCTGCGTGCTGTGCGTTCATTCATACTCCGCCGCTTCGCGGTCAGAGACGACTTGGTAGTGCGGCATTTCGATGCGACCGCCTGCGATGATGATGGCAAAGTTGAGCAAACCGCACGCGCAGTCTCCTTCCAAATTCTCCACTTTGTAGATCTGAAGTTTGGTTGGAGCCTCCTTGACGCCGGCCTCGGCGCGGATCTGTGCGATCTGCGCTTTGGTCAGTGAGATCTTGATTCCCGGCTTGAAGCGCTTCTCCAGCAACCTGGCCTGTTTGTCCGTCAGGGTCAGCCGGGTTACCTCCGGAAAATCAAAGTGCCCGTCTTTGAAGGCGTATCCTTCGGCCCAGAGCACGGACGAGCCGAGGACCAGTGCCAAGATCGCGCCAGGAAACGTGCGAGCTGTGGGCAGGACGCAAAGACGTTCCCAAACCGGAGAAAAGCGCCGAACTATTGCCGCGTCGTTGGGATTGGGCTCCATGCGGCGCGGGTCATGAGCGCCATCCGCGGCTCTTCAGTTTCTCCGGCGTCTTGCCGCCCAAAGGGCAGCGGCGCCGCTGACAAGAAGGAGAGCGTAAGTGGAGGGTTCGGGAACCGTGGTGGTCACGACCTCCACCGTGTTGACGTTGATGTAGTTGGCACCGGGACTGTTGGTGTCGCCGCTGATCAGATCCCAATCGATGGAAACGGTGTTGTAATTGGACCAGCTGTTCCCGCCGCC
Organism: Chthoniobacterales bacterium; assembly: GCA_044355525.1. Classification (GTDB taxonomy): domain Bacteria; phylum Verrucomicrobiota; class Verrucomicrobiia; order Chthoniobacterales; family JACTMZ01; genus JACTMZ01. Next base: position 8,200 of record JBIKXZ010000095.1, on the reverse strand, counting down.
GACGGCTGCATTGGTGACGATCGGTGTGTTGGCCACGAGGTCAAACGTTCCGGCGGCCAAGGTGTCCAGGGAGACGTTCATTAGGTTATTGGTGTCGATCGAAACATTCAGACGGTAAACTTGGTTGTAGAAGATGGCCCACTCACCGGTCAGGCCGGGGTCGTTGGTCGTCCGCTGCACACCGTCGAGAAACCAGGCAAAGCCGACCTTGTCGGGATCGAGGAGCGCGTCGCCCACCGTATACTGGCGGCCGAATTTGAATTCCGCCAGAGCAGTGCCAACGTTCGGAGCGCCGTTCCACAGCGAAAATCCGAAAGCGTCTTGGTTCGTGAAGGTGCCACTGTATGTCGCGGAGGGTCCGACGATGGCGAACTCGGCGAAAGTCCAGACACTGCCTACGTTGGTGGCGCTGGAAGGCGCAAACGATCGGTAGTAAGAGGGATTGGTGACGCCCGGAAGGTAGAAGTTGGGCGCACCGGCATATTGCCCGCCGAAGTTGAACGTCTGGCCGCCGGTGGCGGGGTCCTGCGAAGAACCGTTGGAATCGGTGAATGCGTTGGACTGCAAAACGCCCACATCACCGACGCTTCCGTTGAAAGGATCGGTCGTGGACCATTCCTGCCCGAGCGGGGCGGCGCCACCGGGCGTGGTCACGATACTGATTCCGGGAACGAAGCCCGTCGTGTCCGCCCATCCGGCGCCCGTCGACCAATAGTTCACATTGAGATTGGTTTGGTTGGGAAAAGCCGGACCGTTGCCTAGAGGGACAACACTCGTGTAGGGCGATGAAGGCTGCGCCAAGGCGGCGGCAGCACTTCCGATCAGAATCGCGATGGCTTTGGAAACGGCGGCTTTCATAAGGCGGGTGGGGACGGAAGGTTGGTTTTGGTGGGGTGGGAAACTGATTGCTCCAAGGAACGCTGGCGAGTTTTTTCGAGTCGGTGATGGGGGAATTCCGGGCACTTCTTTCTGACAGAGGCAACTTACGGCCTTTCCTGGCAGTTTCAAGTCCCACTCGATCCCCAGTCCCCTTTCAAGCTATGCACTTCCCGGCCAACGCTTTGCAGATCCCGGACTTTTCGCCGCGGCGACCGCTCATTGCCCCGATAGCAGCAACTTCTCGCCGCGAGAGGCTGCGGCCTCGGCGTGCTCCGGGGTTGGGAATGGCGTCGCCTTGATCCGGTTGCGGAGTGTTGCCGGATCTATCAGTTTCTCGAGCCACATCCCATGGATGAATTCCATGTCTTTCTCGCGGCCCGCGGCGAGTTTGCTCACTGCTAGGTCGTGCAAATCCAAGCACCAACCGGTGCAGCCACGTGTGTTTTCGTTGCGCACCGGAACGAGACGGTCTTGCCATCCCTCGGGAAGGATCGCCGTTTCGGGCGCTACGCCATGGGCGTAGTAACCGAACGATTCGTGGAAGATGGATTTCTCTCCGATCGCGCCGTCGATCAGGATGGAACGCTCGGGAAATTTAAGCGGAAAAACATCCGCTTCCATCGAGCGGACAAGAACCTCTTGTGTTGGTTGTGGCACCGACCCGAGGAGTGCCTGGCTGCAAACCACCACGATTTCATCCGTGTCGGCATTGGCTGCCGCGGCACAGATCGCGTGCTCAAGCTGCTCTCTGGTCATGCCGATATGACATCAAGATGGCCGTGCGTTCGGCTGGGGTGAGGATGCCGCAAAAGGGACTGGATTGGCGCAGGCGCATGGATCTTTCGTCTTCGCCCTCCAGCACCGCGAATACTCCCGATATCGGGCCGTCCAGAATAGCGCACCACTCGTCGAAGACCGGGCGCACGCTGGCGTCGCACGATGTCATCCATTTCGCCAAAACATCGCGAGCCTTGTCCAAGACAGCAGGATTCTCGCGGAGGCGCTTGGCGATCAAGCGGTCCATTTCGAGCGAGCGCGCGTCGATGGCCGAGTGCGGATTCATGGGAGTGGTTTGTTGTCGGAAAATCGGGCCGCCGGGATTTGAACCCGGGACCTCTTGAACCCCATTCAAGCGCTCTACCAAGCTGAGCCACGGCCCGTATCCGAGCAGGGAAAATACCACGAAAGCCACGGGCGTCCCGCAAAAATTTCCGGTTGGGCTGGACAGGGGTGCGTTTTCGCGGCGGAGATAGGCGGCGCCCCGTGGAGATCCGGAACCGGATTTGCCGCGGGGTCCTCTCCATATCACTCAAATGCCCCGGATCACGGTCATCATTCCCACCTACAACTGGTGCAGCGTGCTGCCTTTTTCCATCGGCAGCGTGCTGGCGCAGACTTGGCAGGATTTCGAACTGCTGGTGGTTGGCGATGCCTGCACCGATGGATCGCAGGCTTATGTCGAATCGATCGCGGATGAACGCCTGCGCTGGATCAATCTCGAGCGGAATGCGGGCGATCAATCCGGTCCGAACAATCGCGGTTGCGAAGAAGCGCGCGGTGAGTGGATCGCCTACCTTGGCCATGACGACCTCTGGTTGCCGGGCCACCTCGAGCGGCTCGCCTCTGTGATGCAGTCGGGTGCCGACATGGCCTACTCGATTGCCATCTGCTACCACGACGACGAAATCTGCGGCGCCTTGCCTCAGTTTTTCGAAGACTACCGCCGGCCCATGGCCATCACACCAGCCACCGTGATGCACCGGCGTTCGCTTTGGCAGAAGGTGGGTGGTTGGCGGGGGCGTCATGAAGCGCGGGCGGCAATGGACTACGATCTGTGGCAGCGCTTTTTCGTCGCGGGGGCGGTGATGCGGTTCCTTCCGGAAATTTCCTCTGTGAAATTCCCGGCCGTGTTGCGCAAGGATGTTTATCGGACGAAGCCAAGCGATGTGCAGGAGTCCTTCTCCCGTCGCATCCGCAACGAAGCCGGTTTCGAGGACGAGCAAAAGCAACGCCTGCTCGCCTTTCTGCAGGAGCGGAGCAACGAACCGCCCGATACGAAACGTGCATTGCGCATGTTGCGCAGTGCTCTTTTGATGAAGTTGGAACTGGGACGGCGCTTCGGCCTGCGACCGGGTCGCCAAATCGATGCCATCCGGCGATTCAAGGGTCTGGATTGATCGCGGACCTTAGATGCCGAATCTGGCTTCGCCGAGGGCTTTGAAGCGGAACGGGATGTCGGGCGTGTCGAGGGGAAGCCGGTATTTGTCGGGATCGTCGTGGCGATAAGGGATCGAAGGCATGTTGACGAACCAGGCATCGTCTTTGCCCACGTTGCGCACTCCGTGGTAGACGCCGGGGGGAATGCGCAGCAGAGCGCGCCGCGCTTCGCCGAAGTAGAATTCGTTGATCTTGCCCTGGGTGGGAGAACCGTCACGCGCATCATAGAGCACGACCTGGATTCTTCCCGACGGGTAGTAAAGGCGGTCGACTTGTTTCAAATGAACCACCCATGCGCGTACGCTCCCCGGCGCGCAGCAGACATGGTACACATAGGGAACGCCTCCCTCGTCGAAGGCCCAATCGGCATTCCACATTTCCGTCAGTTCACCGCGGTAATCGATGACCGTGCGCGCCTCGCGGATTTTCACGCCGTCGATCAGCTCGGTGGTCATCGCGCCGTCATGGGTCGCAGTTTGCTTGTCTTTGAGGGGCTGGGCCTTGGGTGTAAGTTTCACGGTGGTTACCTTCTGGGAGCACATCTTCACATCGCGACAGCCTCGCTGTCCATGCTCTTTGCGGGGGCTTCTTTTTTCCTCCTGCGCTGGACAGGACAACGGCCAAACATTCATAACACTTCCGTGAGTTTTTATCGTCTTTGGTTGTTTGTCGTTCCATTGGCTCTGGCTGGTTGCGGTCCGTCGGCTCCGCCCCCGGCGCCCACGCCAACTCCGGCCCCGAGCCCGAGTGCGACCCCGGTCCCGTCGCCCACGCCGACCCCGACGCCTTTCGTGCCGCGCAAGCCGATGGAAACCGGGATGATTTTCAACGGACTGCAATACAAATGGAAGGTGGAGACCTCGCCGGGTGACACCGCGGCGCGCGATCGCAAGGAAGATGATGCCTACCGTCTCGAGCTCAACCTGAAGATCCGCACCCCGCGTCCGGCCACCACGCTCGAGGACGTGAAGGTGGCCAACCCGCGGTTGCCGCAGTTGCTGCCATCGTTGCCGTCCTTGCTCGAAACCGCGCAGGTCTCGCCCGATTACGCCAAACTCTACGATCTCAAGCTCGATTGGCTGAAGGAGCGGTTGGAAAAAATCGAACAGATCCTTTCGCGTCATAATTTTTACGACTGCGATACCATCCTGAAACTCAAAGACCCGCAGACCGGGCGGCGCGCCCTTTTCGTGCAGGGTGACATGGACGTGAATGTCGATGGCTCCGACGGCGACCGTAATGTAGAGGTGGATGGCTCGGGCCAATTCTTCCAGCCGCAGACCAGCTACCGCTGGCCCAAGGTGACAGACCGCCCGAATCCCTTCCTCAAGCGCTACGAAGACCGCATTACCGAAGCAGAGGCCGAGATGGCCAAGCCGGAAACCACGGAGGCGCGGCGCGGCCAGTTGCGGGAACGCATTGCGACGTCGAAACGCATGATCACCGACCTCAAGGCATCGAGTTTTCTCGTCTCCAAAGCCGACCCGAATATCGTGCTGCCCGGATTCATGATGCGCGGCGAAGGCGCGGATATTCCGGAAGTCGGCGACTACGCCGTGGTCATCCACGAGGACAAAATGTATCCGACCATCGTGGGCGATGCCGGTCCGTCCTACAAAGTGGGCGAGGCGTCGCTGCGTCTGTGCAACCAGATCAAAGACACCGGCACGGCCTTGGCCCGTCCGGTTAGCGATCTGGCGGTGACGTATCTGGTTTTCCCCGGATCGCGCGACGAAAAACGGTCCGCTCCCGATTTGGACAAGTGGCATGCGCGTTGCGTGGAATTGCTGGCCGAGATCGGCGTGCCCGATGCACAGCTCCACCGCTGGGAAAACATCGTGCCGCCGTGGCCGGATGAAGTGCCGGCGGGGAGCCCTGAGGTATCGTCGTCGGGAGAGCACCCCGGGCCCAGCCCGCTGCCTGCGGCCAGCCCTGCGCCCTAAGTCGGGAATATCCAGTCTTTCTGTAATGGGCCCCCGAATTCGATCACACATGGACTTTCTGCAGAAAGTCCATGTAACGGTTTGATACCAGTTACCAAAAGATTTTGGACTTAATCTCAGGCTTCTCGCCCTACCGCGGGTCGAATATCGCTGAAGTCCATAAGCTTCGGGCGATTGTTACTCTAAGCTTCTGTGGCGGGTTTTTGGAGTTGCCGGGATTGGTCTGCGGCCGCGGGTTGCGTGCGGGCCGACGATAGCGCGCACGTGCTGAGAAAGGACGAACGCCAGTGACAAAGATCAGGCCACGCCGGCGAAGAGTTGCTTTTCCCAGTAGGCCAAACGTGAACGGAGGATTGGGTGGTTCGTCAGGTCGGGATCTTCGGCCAGGAGTTTCCGGGCCTGCTCGCGGGCGGTCTCGAGGAGCGGCAGGTCGCCGGGAAGTTTGGCCAACCGGACGGGTGGGAGGCCGGTTTGGGCGGTGCCCAAGAGATCGCCGGGGCCGCGGATGGCCAGGTCGGCTTCGGCGATGGCGAAACCGTCGGTGGCATCCTCGAGAATTTTGAGGCGGTCGAGTTTTTCCTCGGCGTCTTCGCCGGCGAGCAGGATGCACCAGGATTTTTCCGCGCCGCGTCCGACGCGTCCGCGCAATTGATGCAATTGGGCCAAGCCGAAGCGCTCGGCGTTTTCGACGAGCAGGACGGTCGCGTTGGCCACGTCGATGCCGACTTCGATCACCGTGGTGCTGACCAGCACGCGCGTTTCGCCGGCGCGGAACGAATGCATGATGGCGTCCTTTTCGTCCGCTTTGAGTTTGCCGTGGAGCAAGGCGCAGCGGTGCGGGGCCAGTAATCGGCTCCAGCTGTCGTATTCGGCGGTGGCGGCTTTGAGCGATGTTTTGCTGCTTTCCTCGATGACGGGATAAACGAGGTAGGCTTGGCGTCCTTCGTCCAGTTGCTGACGGACAAAAACGGCGGCTTCGGCGAGCTTGTCGTGCGGACGCACCAAAGTGCGGACCGGAACGCGTCCGGGCGGCATTTCGTCGAGCAACGAAAGCTCGAGATCCCCATACAAGGTGAGCGCCAGGGTGCGCGGGATCGGCGTGGCGGACATGACGAGCACATGCGGATGCGGCTCCTGCGCGGAAAGTTTGGCCCGCTGACGAACGCCGAATTTATGCTGTTCGTCGATGACCACCAGCGCGGGTCGTCCCACGGTTTGCGGGGCGAAGAGCAAGGCGTGCGTGCCTATAACGACGCGCGGTCCGCCGGCATCCGACTTCTCCTTCCGCGCTGCGGTGCGGAGAGCGACGGGAATACCGAGTGGTTCGAAAAGTTTGCGGAAGTTTTCGTAATGCTGGTGGGCCAGCACTTGGGTCGGCGCCATCAGCGCGGCCGAGTGACCCGACGCAATCGCGCCGAGCATGGCGGTGGCGGCAACGACGGTTTTGCCGCTGCCCACGTCGCCGTGGAGCAGGCGATTCATGGGATGACCCGTGGCGAGGTCGTCGAAGATCTGTGTGAGGACTTTCTTCTGGGCGGCTGTCAGATCGAAGGGCAACGCTTTGAGAAATTGCGCGAGCAAGGCGCTCTGGCGCGAAATGGCGGGCGCTTTGCCCGAGGTTTGTCGCGCGCGTTGGCGGGCGAGGACGCATTGCATTTCGAAGAGTTCTTCGCGGGCGAGGTGTATTCGGGCGGACTCCAGTTCGTCCCACGTTGCGGGGAAGTGGATGGCGCGGAGGGCGGAGGAGGATTTGAGTTGGTTCTTCGCCGGGGACCCGCCTGACGGCGTGGCAGGCGGCGACGCCACAGGAAGTGCAGGCCAGAGTTGGGGGATTTCTTGGTCGGGGAGTTGCGCGAGCGTTTCGAAGATGAGGCGGCGCAGCGTGCGTGGACTCCATGGTCCGATGGACGGATGAACGGGCGCGATGCGGTTGAGGTGGATTAGAGCGCTGTCGGGGGCGTCGGTCTCCAAGACCTCGAAGTCGGGATGATCGAAAACAATGCCGCCTTTTTTCAGCGCGCGCGGACGTCCGTGGATGATGAGATCTTGTCCAGCGGAGAGAATTTTCGGCAGGTAACGGAGATTGAACCACCGGCATTGCACGGTCGCGGCGGGGGCGAGACGGGAGTTCTCCGTGAGGGTGAGAGTGAACTGCATGCGGCGTCCGAAGTAGGAGGACTTCGTCGCGGTCACCGTGCCGCGCAGGCAGAGCGGATCCGGTCCCGCGCCAGTGGGGAAGGACGGGAATTTTTTCCGGTCCTCGTGACGGCGCGGATAGTGGCGGAGCAAATCGTGCACATTGACCAGCCCGGCCTCATGGAGGGCGCGGACTTTGGCCGGGGTCATGCGCGGCAGGTCCGCGAGCGGAGTTTCGCAGTGGAGGGACTGACCTGCCGGCGGCGCGGAAAGGTGTTTCTTGCTCACGGACCGGTCATGGGAAATTTCGGGAACCGGCGTAGCGGGAGGCGTCAAGGCTTCGGCGGTAGGGGGCGCTGCCGAGCAGGAAAGCGAGGAAGCGGGGAACAAGGTGGAGAGACTGCTGCCAACCGGCGCCGGCTTTGATGGTGGAGGAGTCGTCCTTCTTCATGCGGTTGCCGCCGATGATGTGCATTTCTTTTTTGCCCCACGTGTCGAGTTGGCGGGGTGCTGGTTCGAGGTCGGCGAGACTGAGGATGCGACGCAGATGTTTTTCCGGGTCTGCGCAGAAGTCGTCGTGGCTGAGATGCAGAGCAGCGGGGTGATGGGCCAGGCGGCGAAGGATCGCATGGCTGCGGCGGCGGTAGTGCCGCATCTCGCGGAGCACGGAGCGTCCCGCGCGCTGTGCGGACCAGGCTTGCGCGGCCGGATGTTTGAAGATGTGGACAGCGGCCGCGCGGAAGTCCGGGGCGCCCGGGAGGAGGTCGAGGTATGACGGTTGGCGCGAGCTTTCGATGAGCAGGGACTGACCAAATGAGGCGGCGACGGAGGCGAAGAAGTCGTGGATGGTGGCAGCGTCAGCCGTTTTGATGGCGTCGGAGACGTTTTCCAGTCGGCGACCGCGGGCCCGGAACTCGTTTTCCACGTCATTCCAAAATGAGCAACCGCCATACGATGCGCCGCAACTGCACGGGCGGCGGCCCGTGGCGAAGGGGGTGAGGTTCTTCATGCCACCGATGCTCAAG
>JBIKXZ010000006.1:0-29426 GCA_044355525.1 Chthoniobacterales bacterium | reverse complement strand
CAATGCGCATTACATTCCGCATGCTTTTCACCGCATCGATGGCGCTTCTGCTCTCAGGTTGCCTCGCGCCCGTCATGATGGCGCCGGCCATGTTGCCAGCGCTCATGCCGAGTCTGGGGCTGATGACCGCGACCACCGCTGGCACCGCCGCCCTGCAGCAAGGGGCGGCTGGCGGTGGAGGTTTGACTCTCCCATTCCCCACGCCGGCACCCCCCGCCGTCCGGCAGACCGCCACGGCGCGTCAGACCCAGCTTGCTCTCTCGCGAGCGCGGGCTGCGGAGGCGAAACTGCGCAAATCCGATCCCGTGCAACTCCCGGACTACTTGGCGGTCGACACCTCGGCCGGCCCGCGCAGTCCGGACGGCACCATCCAGATTATGGTATACGACACCGCAGCACGCAGCATGGCCTCCGACGAGATCTTTAATTTCCGCCGGGCGCCGAAGCTGGGAGCGAAACAGACCTTCGGTCCTTTTCGCGCGCAATACTTCGGCGAAGGCCGGATCTCACCTTAGCGCCGCTTACCGCCAAGGTTCCAAGCGCCGAGCCGGCGCCTTTGACCGGCCGCGTCCTTGCGCGTCGCGGGGGCGGCATGCCAGACTACCGTTTCGCTTGCCGGGTGCCCGGCCGCAATGAAGAAGGACGATATTGCAATCATCGGAATGGGCTGCCGTTTTCCCGGCGGTCTGAACAACCCGGAGGATTTCTGGAATTTCCTGGTCGAGGGGCGCGAGGCGGTGTCCGAAATCCCGGCCGACCGCTGGAACATCGCGCGCTTCTATGACACGGAGCCGGGCCTGCCGGGAAAGTCGATCGCCAAGCGCGGCGGCTTCATCGGAGGCATCGACCAGTTCGATCCGCAGTTTTTCGGCATTTCTCCGCGCGAGGCTCCCTACATCGATCCCCAGCAACGTCTCCTCCTCGAGACGGCATGGGAAGCGATGGAGGATGCCGGGCTCGTGCTCGACTTGCGCAACGGGACGGACATCGGCGTTTTCGTCGGCGTCTCGCACAACGACTACCAGTCGATCCAAGGCGGCGGGGGCGACCGCTCGCGCATCAGCGCGCATACGCCGACCGGCCACGCGCACAGCATCGCGGCGAACCGCATTTCCTATTGTTTCAACCTGACCGGTCCGAGCATCGCCATGGACACGGCCTGTTCGGCAGCGCTCACCGCGGTGCACATCGCCTGCGAGCAACTGGCGGCGGGACATTGTCCGGTCGCGCTGGCCGGGGGCGTGACCGTGATGATCACACCCGAGGGATTCATCGGATTCTCGCGGGCCAGCATGCTTTCGCCGGAGGGACGCTGCAAAGCCTTCGACGCCTCGGCCGACGGTTTCGTCCGCGGCGAAGGCGCGGGCATGGTGGTGCTCAAACCGCTGACGCAAGCCCTAGCCGACGGCGATCCCGTCTATGCGGTCATCCGCGCCACGGCGACAAACCAAGACGGCCACACCAACGGCATCTCCCTCCCCGGCCAGGAAGCGCAGGCGCGCCTCGTCAAAAAAGCCTGTGTCATTGCCGGCATCGATCCGTCGGATATCGGCTACGTCGAAGCGCACGGCACGGGCACCGCAGTGGGCGATCCGATCGAAGCGCATGCGCTGGCCGAGGCGCTTTGCCAAGAGCGGTCCCCCGAAGACTCTTTGTTCATTGGGTCGGTCAAAACCAACCTCGGACACCTCGAGACGGCCGCCGGAGTGGCCGGGCTGATGAAAGCGGCTCTGGTCGCCAACCGCGGCAGAATCCCACCGAGCCTGAATTTCAAAGAGCCGAGTCCGCACATTGATTTCGAGGCCTGCCGCCTGCGTGTGCCGGTGCAGATGGAAGAATTCCCCGGCAACGGGAAACGCCCGCGTACCATCGGCGTGAATTCCTTCGGCTTCGGCGGGGCCAATGCGCACGTCATCGTGTCGGAACCTCCGGCCCGCTCCGAGTCGGTCGCAGTCGGCGTCGAAGAAGAACGCGCTTGGCCCTTCGTGCTTTCCGCGCGTTCCGAGGAGTCGCTCAAGGCGTCCGCGGCGAACCTCGCGGCATGGATCGACGCCAAACTGCGCGCCAACGGCGTTTCCTCTCTTCTGCCCGACCTGGTCCACACGCTCGGCGCGCGGCGCAACCATCATTCTTACCGTCTGACTGGCGCGCCGAAATCCGACCACCAACTGGCCGATGCCCTGCGGGAATTCGCGCAAGAAGGTGCGAGCACCGAGCTGAAGACATCCTTCACTCCGGCACCGGAGCACGCCCCGCGCATCGGCTTCGTCATGAGCGGACAAGGTCCGCAGTGGTGGGGCATGGGACGCGAACTCATGCGCACCGAACCGGTGTTCCGCGAGGCGATGGAGCGTTGCGCCGCGGCCATGGCACCGCACGCGCGCTTCTCGCTCTTCGAGGAATTGGCCCGCGACGAGAACGAGACGCGGCTCGGACAGACCGAGTTCGCGCAGCCCGCCATCTTCGCCATGCAGATCGCGCTGGCTGAACTTTGGAAATCGTGGGGCATCGAACCCGCGTGCATCATCGGTCACAGCGTGGGCGAAGTCGCGGCGGCGTGCCTCGCGGGCATCTTCACCTTGGAGGAAGCCGCCGAGATCATCGTGGCGCGCGCGCAGTCGATGCAGGATTGCACCCACGGCGAGGGCGGCATGCTCGCGGTCGGTCTTTCCCAAGCGGAGGCGGAAGAACTCATCGCCCGCCATGACCCGGAAATCAGCATCGCGGCGTTCAACGGCCCGCGTTCGCTCACGCTCTCCGGACTGAAAGTATCGCTCGAGAAAATGGCGGCCGAGCTGGAAACGGCCGGCGTGTTCGCCCGCTTCGTCCGGGTCAGCCATCCCTTCCACCACGCCATGATGCAACCGGCAGCCGACGCCGTGCAGCAGCGGCTGGCCCACCTGCAACCGCGAGCAGAAACGGTGCCTTTCTTCTGCACGGTGACCGGCGATCGCTGCCGCGGCGAGGACTGTGTGTCGTCCTACTGGGCGCGCGGGATCCGTCAACCGGTGCGTTTTGTCGAAGCAGTCAACTCGATGGCGGAGCACGGCGTGGATATCTGGCTGGAACTCAGCGCGCACCCCGCGCTGGCCATTTCCATTCAAGAATGCCTCGGAGGCAAAGGACAGAAAGCGCAGGTTGTTTCTTCCACCCGCCGCGAGCGCGAGCAGGAAGCGATGGCCGAAGCGGCCAACGATCTCCATCGTCTCGGCGTCGATCTGCGTTTCTCCGCGATGACCCCGTCGCGCCGCCTGCTCAAGCTGCCGACTTATCCTTGGAACAAAGCACGCTGGTGGAGCGAATCGGGCGAAGCGCAGCACGGACGGCTTCATCCCGGGGGTCGCGGCCTGCTTGACGCCAGACTGCTGCGTTCAGTCCCCACGTGGACCTGCCGTCTCGACGAGCGCCACCTCGCCTATTTGCGCGACCACCGCGTGGATAAACACATCGTCTTTCCCGCCGCCGGTTTCATCGAAATGGCCTTGGAAGCCGGACGCGAGTTGTTCGAGGGAAGGCCTTTCGCCGTCGAGGAATTCGAGATCCGCAAGCCGCTCATCGTGCCGGAGGCGGTGGAGGATTTGGTCATGGAACTGACCTACGATCCCGTCGAACGCACCTTCAACATCCAGAGCCGCTTCGAGCCGTCACCGAATTGGTCGGTTCACGTCGTCGGTTCGCTGCGTTCCGAACGCGTCGAGTCGGACTTCGAGAACTCGCCGTGGAGCGGTCCGTCCGACGAAATGGAGGTTCAGTCTCCGGAAGGCTCCTACGAGACAATGGCGCGACTAGGTCTGCCCTACGGTCCGGAATTCCGCGGCGTGCGCGAACTGGCCACACGCAACGGACGCTCCGCCGGACTCGTCGCACTCTCCGAAGCCGCGGCCAAACGCGTCGGCGACTACGCGATGCATCCAGTCATCATGGACGCCGCACTGCACGTGTTCTCGGCGGGCGGACGCGCCATGGAGGGCCTTGAGGAAAAAATGAAACTGCCGGTGCGCTTCTCGCGCATCTTGTTCCTGCGCAGCCCGGGAGCCGCGGCGCGCGTCCTGGCCGAAGTCACGCAGAACAATGACGAGCTGATCGAGGGGAATATTTCGCTCTATGACCAAGCCGGACGTCCGGCGGTCCACGTCGAAGGCTTCCGCGCGGTGGCACTCTCCTTCGGCAAAAAAGGCGGCGCGGCCGGTTGGCGCGATCTCGTTTACCATCTCGACTGGCAAAGGTTGCCCGGTTCGGCCGGGGCGATGGAAGCCCCGCAAGTTCCGCTGGCCGACCTGCAACTTGCGGCCACCGAGGCGAGTGCCAGCGTTGTTGCCCTGCGCGGAGAGGAAAACATGCGCCAGGTCATGCGCGAGGAAGACGACCTCGCCGCGTCCTTCGTCGCCGCCGGATTGCGGGAAATGGGCGTGCGCCAAGGGGACGCGTTTTCCGCCGACGCGCTCGGCGTCGTCGAAACGCAAAGACGCGTCTTCGCCCGTCTCATGGACGCGCTGGCCAAGCGAGGCGCACTGACCGCGACAAACGACGGCTGGACGGCAGCGGGCGCCTTCGACGCGTGGGCCGACGGGGCCGAAAGCAGGCTGCGCGAATTTCTCGAGGCACGACCCGAGCATTATCCCCAGGCGCTCCTCGGAGCGACGACGGGACGCAACTTTGCCGGTATCATGCGCGGAGAGAAGGACGCCGTGCAGGTTCTGTTTACTGGCGCCGGCTCCGATTTGCTCGAGCACTTCTACAGCGACGGTATCTTCTCTTCGCCTTGGCTGGCCGCTGTGGCCGCGGCGCTTCGCCAGTCCGCCTCGGTTTTACCTGAGGGTCGCGGACTACGCATTCTCGAGATCGGCGCGGGCACCGGCGGTTTGGCTGCCTATGTTCTTCCGCGCTTGGAGCGCGAATTGCATCGCTACGTCTTCACCGATGCCTCGAGCGCGTTCTTCCCCTCGGCCCAGCAGAAACTGGCCCCCTTCCCCGAAGTTGAATACCGGGCACTCGATTTGAATCGCGAACCTTTCGAGCAGGGCTTCGACGAAGGTTCGTTCGACTTCATCATTGGCACAAACGTCCTGCACGCCGCGTCGGACTTGCGCGCAACACTGGGACATCTTCACCGTCTGCTCGCCCCCGGCGGAACCTTGGCTTTTGTCGACGTGGCTTCACCGCGCACGTGGACCGAATCCGTGTTCGGACTCACCTCGGGTTGGTGGAGCATGACCGACACAGACCTGCGGACGGATCACCCGCTGCTGGCCCGCGAACGTTGGGAGGAAGTGTTGCGCGAGTGCGGTTTCGCCGAAACGGCCAGCTTGCCGGGCTTAGCCGGGCCGGAAGGCGGGGAAACACAGTTCTTGGCCATGGCACGCAAGGCGGGATCGGACGCAGCGCATGACGAAGCGATCGAACTGCCGGCGCAAAGCTGGCTGATTTTCTCCGACGATTCGGAGGTCGGAGACGAGTTGGCCGCCCGGATCCGCGAAAGCGGCGGAAGTTGCAGCTTGGTTCAACAGGGCACGGAATTCGCCGAAGCGGAAGACGCGTACACGATCGACCCGACGAGTGAAGCCGACTGGGGCAATCTGGCAGACGCCCTCACGTCAGGCGTTCCCCGTCGTCTGGTTTATCTGTGGAGTTTGGACGCAACGCGCGACGGCGACATGCTCAGGCACGTCGCTGCCTTGCGGAATCTTTCCGTTTTCCTCGGACGCTTCGGCGCGGGCGCCAGCGGGATCCGTGTCGACGTGGTCACCCGTGGCGCGCAACCGGTCGGGCGCCATGGCGGAACGGTCGATCTCCCCTCGGGGGCGGTTCTGGGTGTTTTTCGCGTCCTTCTCAATGAGAACCCTCATCTTGTTGTCCGCAACATCGATCTACCGGCGGCCCCCTCGGCCCGCGATGCAGCCGTTCTGTTGCGCGAGCTTTCGCGCGAGGAGCCCGAGCGTGAAATCGCCCTGCGCGACGAAGCGCGTTACGGGCAGCGCATCACCCGCGGCTTGCCGGTCCGCAACCGCGAACTCGGCCCCGAAGTGCCGCTGCGCGTGGAATCGCGCGAGCGCGGCGTGCTCGACAGCCTGGCACTCACACCTTTCGCCATGCCCGTCTGCGAAGCGGGCCAGGTTCTCATCCGGGTCGAAGCCGCCGGTCTCAATTTCCGCGACGTGCTCAAGGCGCTCGGACTTTATCCGGCGGAAACCGTCGACGCGCGCATGTATGGCGACGAAGTGGCCGGTGAAGTCATCGCGGTCGGCGACGGCGTGACCCATGTCAAACCGGGCGACCGCGTTTTCGGTCTCGCCGTCTTCGGTCTGGCCACCCACACCTTGGCACGCGCGGAAGATGTGTTGCCGATTCCCGCGGGGGTCACCCCCGAGCAGGCCGCGACCATCCCGGTTGTTTTCATGACCGCGTGGCATTCGCTGGTCAACGTGGCGCGCATCCGCGCCGGCGAAACCATTCTCGTGCACGCCGGAGCCGGCGGGGTCGGCATGGCCGCCATCCAGATTGCCCATCACCTCGGGGCCAAAGTGATTGCCTCGGCCGGAAGCCCGGCCAAGCGTGCCCTGCTCCAAACACTGGGCGTCGCTCATGTCGTTGATTCGCGCCGCGGCGATTTCGCCGAGGAAGTGAAGCGCCTGACCGCAGGTCGCGGCGTCGACGCCGTGCTCAACGCGCTCGCGGCCGAAGCCATCCCCATGGGTCTCTCCTGCCTCGCGGAATTCGGACGCTTCATCGAGATCGGAAAACGCGACATTTATCAGAATTCCAAGCTGCCCATGTGGCACCTGCGCAAAAACGCGTCCTTCCACGTGGTGGCCATGGACGCCGTCTTTGCCGGTGACGCCGCCCTCACCCGCGAACTCATGGCGGAAATCACCACGCTGGTCGCCGCCGGAAAGCTGCGTCCGCTTTTGCACCGCTCCTTCCCCGCCAACCGCCTCGATGCCGCCTTCCGCCTCATGGCCGGCGGCAAACACACGGGGAAAGTCATTCTGAACTTCGCCGAGCCATTCGTTTCGCGCCAAGGCGAAGTCCCGTCCGAGCCGCTCCAAGTTGATCCCGAGGCGGTCTACCTCGTCACCGGCGGTTTCGGGGGCTTTGGCCGCAGCCTGGCCAGTTGGTTATCCGAAAAAGGCGCGCGCCACCTCGCGCTGACCAGCCGTCAGGGCGCGGCTGCCCCCGGAGCCGAGGAATTCATGGCCGAACTCCGCGCGGCCGGAACCGAGGTCATCGCGGTGGCCGCAGACATCGGCACCGAGGAAGGAACGCATTCCGTGATGGACCGCATCCGCGAGACCGGACGTCCGCTCAAGGGCGTCTTCCACCTCGCCATGGTCCTCGACGATGCGCCTTTGACCGACCTCACGCCGGACCGCATGGCCGCGGTGCTCAATCCGAAGGCCCGCGGTGCTTGGCTTCTGCACGAGGCCACACGCGACCAGCCGCTCGATGCATTCGTCATGTTCTCGTCCGCCTCGAGCGTTTTCGGAAACCCGGCCCAGGGCAATTACTCCGCGGCCAATGCCTTTCTCGATTCGCTGGCCCACCACCGCCACGCACTCGGTCTGCCTGCTTTGGCCGTCAATTGGGGCGCGCTCGGCGGCGAAGGCTATGTTGCGCGCAACGAGCGCGTGGCCGAATACCTCGCGCGTATCGGCACCGGCCTGCTTGAACCCCGCGAAATTTTCGAAGTGCTGGAAAACCTCCTCGCCACCCGCGCGCCACAGGTGGCAGGCATGCGCATCGATTGGGCCAAGTGGCGCCAAGCCTCGAAAGGCGCGCAGGAAAACCTCCTCTACGAACGCGTTCTTTCCGGCACGGCGGAAGCCGATGAAACCGGCGGCAAAGTCGGCGACTGGCGCAAACGCATCGACGCCGCCGATCCAGCGGAACGCGCAGGTGTCATCGTCCAAGCCTTGCAGGAAGTGGTCGGCTCTGTTCTGCGCGTCAAACCCGAGACCCTCCGCCCCGAGCAACCGCTCACCGATCTCGGCCTCGACTCCCTCATGGGCGTCGAAATCGAAAACATGATCGAAAATTCCATCGGCGTGACCCTGCCCCCGACCAGCCTCCTGCGCGCGAGGACCATCGGCCAGATCGCGGGACTGATCGACGAGCACCTCGGCGGCGGTGCGAAAAAATCCCAAGCGCCCGCCCCTCCGGTCCAAGAAGCTGCTGTCACGGTCGATGAAATCAACTTCGACGAACTCGACGTGGATGCGCTGGACGAACTTCTTGCGGACGCGCCCGGGAAAGAGATCGACCGAACCGGCGCCGCGGCGACCAAGGAATAGGCGGCGGATGGAATCCGACGCGCGTACCAAGCTCAAAGAATGGCTGGCGGCGGGAAAGGCCCGTCTGGAGCCGCTGTCTTTTCCCCAGAGAGAATTGTGGGAGGCCTCGGCTGTTCCCCCCGGCGATGCCTCGAACAACATTTGCTGTTTCCTGGATATCCGCGGACCGCTGACGCACGCCATGTGCACGGAGGCGCTGGGTCATGTGATGCGGCGCCATGATGCGCTGCGCACCACTTTTGTTCCGGGCAAGGAACGGCCGCTCCAGGTTGTCCGCACCGAGGCCGAACCGGAGCTTGCTTACCGCGAGTTGCCGTCCGCTTCCGCCGGCGACGACCGGGTGACCGGCGAAATGCAGGAGTGTTTCTCCCGCCCGATCGACTTGCTGCGCGGGCCGCTCTGCCGGATCGAACTGCTCAAGCGCGGTCCCGACCACCACGCACTGGCGCTCGCCGTCCACCACTCGATTGCCGACGGCTGGACGCTCAGCAATTTCGTCCGTGATTTCACCATCGGATGCCTGCTGGCCTGGCAGAAAGCGGGCAACGACATGTCGCGCCTCGGGGCCATGCGTCTTGAACTTCCGCCGCTGGAAATGACCTATGCCGAGTGGGCGGCCGCCGAGCGAGCGCAATGGACGCCGGCCGAACTCGAAAAGCACCTCGACTACTGGCGGCCGCGGCTCGAGGGCGCGAAACTTTTCTTCCGCGACCGTGAAGCCTCGCGGTCCGGGGAGCTTGCCCGCAGCAACTCCGAAATTCCGGGCTTGGAGGCCGACTCCCTGCGCGACTTGGCCAAAGGCAAAGGCGCCACGCTTTTTTCCGTCCTTCTCGCCGCCTTCCGCACGGCGTTGTTCCGTTGGACGGGAGAAAAGGACGTTGTTGTCGGGACGCCCGTGGCCGGCCGCGGCAAAACCGCCGCGCGCGAGACGATGGGATACTTCTCGGGAAACGTGCCGCTTCGCGGGCAAGTCGATCCCGGGCAGTCCTTTGAGGCGCTGCTGGTCCGGTTGCACCGCGAAGTGGTCGACGACTTCGCTCACGCCATGCCTTTTGCCGAACTTGCCGCGGCGGTCGGGGCAAGCCCCGCCGGCGGACGCCACCCGGTCTTCGATGTACGTTTTGCGGTGCAGAACCATCCTTTCCCCGGCGTGGACATCCCCGGGATCTCCAGCCGGCTCGAGCTCGTTTCGACCGGCACGGCGCGCTTTGACATCGGCTGCGAGATCACGGAGGATGGGCGGAAGTTGGAAGTAGTCTGGCTTCACCGGACGGACGTCCTCACCCGCGATGACGTGTCGGAAATCGACCGCATCTTCCGGGGCGTCATCGGCGAAGCCGGACGCAATCCATCCGTCCGACCGGTCGATATCAAACTCTGACTACAAAGCCCGCCATGCACATGACCGCCAAAAATCCGGTCCACGCCGAACACGACGAGCCGTGGCCTTGCCGGGCCTCGTTCACGTGGGTGGCCTCCGGCGCGTATTTGACCACCGGTTTGCTGGCTTGGTGCATGTATCGCTATGTCTCCGGACAGACCGCTTTTCTATGGGCGATCATTCCGCTCATCGTCGTTTCCAGCCATTTCATGCACGCCATGCTCATCGCGTTCCACGAGGCGGCGCACGGGAATTTGCGCGAGAGCAAATGGCTCAACGAATTCGACGGCCAGATCGTCGGCATGATCAGCCTCACGCCTTTCACGCTCTACCGCGCGCTGCACCAGAAGCACCACGTCAATCTCGCCACGGTGAAAGATCTCGAGTTGTGGCCCTTCGTCGATCCGCAGGAACCCCTCTGGTGGCGGCGCGTGGCTGCGTTCCTCGAGCTGAACTTCGGCTTTTTCTACACGCCGCTTCTTTTTTGGCGCGTTTTTCTCGAGAAGCCTTCGCCCGTTACGAACAAGGCGGTGCGCACGAAGATTTGGCGCGAAACGGCCGGCATGATCCTTCTCTGGGGCACGATTCTCGGCCTCGTCGCATGGTTCAATGTCTGGAACTGGTTCCTCGTCCTCTACTTCATCCCCGCCTTCATCGCCGGCAATATGCAGAGCTGGCGCAAATACATCGAACACGTCGGGCTTAGCGGCAACACGGGACGCAGCGCGACCCGCAGCGTCATTGTCGACACCACGGCCGGCCGCTTCGTCGCCCTCAGTCTCCTGCACCAGCCGCTGCACGGTGTCCACCATGTGAAGAGCTCCATCCCTTATGACGAACTTCCGGACCATGTCGGTCTGATCGACCCTTCCGACGAGGGCGATACCACACCGTTTCCCAACTATCGCTCCGCCTTCGTGGATCTGTTGAAGTGCCTGCGCGATCCCCGCGTCGGCGCGCAGTGGGCCGGGGCGAAGTAGGCGCCCCCATGCCCGCACCCGAAGCGTCGGCCGGAGAAGTCCTCTACGAGGCGTCCGGATTGACCAAAGAATTCGACGACGGACGGGTTGCCGCGCTGCGCGGTGTCGATCTCAGCATCCGCCACGGCGAATTCGTTTCCATCGTCGGCCCGAGCGGGTGCGGCAAAACGACTTTGCTCAATATGCTCGGCCTGCTCGACCGTCCCTCGGCGGGGAAGTTGTGCTTTCGCGGTCGCGACCTGACCGAGATCGACGATGCCGCGTCCTACCGGGCCAAAGAAATCGGTTTCATCTTCCAGTCTTTCCATCTGCTCCCGAATTTCACCATCGAGGAAAACGTCCAGATGCCCATGTTCGGTCTGCCGGGCACGCCGCGCGAGCGCCGTGCTCGGGCCGTTGAGTTGCTGGAAGCGGTCGGCCTCGGCCACCGACTCGGCCATCTTCCGGTGAAGTTGTCCGGCGGCGAACGTCAGCGCGCGGCCATCGCGCGCAGTCTGGCCAACCGTCCCGCCATCCTGCTGGCCGACGAACCGACGGGGAATCTCGACAGCAAAAATTCCGCGCACGTCATGGACATCCTGCTTCGTCTCCGGGAGGAACAACGCGTGACGCTGGTCATGGTCACGCACGATAAGGAACTTGCGCGCCACGGAACGCGCACAGTCCGGATCAAAGACGGGCAGATTGTGCCCGAAGGCTCCTAACGATGAATTTTCTCCAAGTCATCTTCCGCGGTTTGTGGCGCCGCCCGGTGCGCACCGGGCTCACTGTCCTCGGCATCGCCATCGGCATCGCCGCCGTGGTCGCGCTCGTCGGTATGGCCTCCGGTTACGAAAAAAGCGTGGCCAACCAACTCGACACCGTCGGCATCGATGTCGTGGTGAGCAACATGCAGGGCGGGATCATGCCCAAGGCGTTCGAGGAGACCGTGCGGGACGGGATTGCATCCATGCCCGGTGTGGCCGAAGCGAACGCCACGCTCATGCAGATGCTCAGCGTCGAAGATGCGCCCATGATGGTCGTTTACGGAAGGGAGTGGGGTTCGTTCACGTGGGACGGACTCAAGGTCCTTGATGGACGCCTCCCGCGGAACGCGGACGAACTGGCCATTGTGCTCGGAAAGCTCGCGGCCGAGGTGCTCGGCAAGAAAGTCGGCGACCCTCTGCAGATCGAAGCCGCCGAATTCACCGTGGTCGGCATTGTCGACGGTTCGTCCGTGCTGGAAAATGGCGCGGTCAATCTCGCCCTCCCGCGCTTCCAAGAAGCCTCCGGCTACGAGCAGCGGGCCAATTTCGTCAATGTCCGCGTCGAAGACGGCACCGATGTGGAAACGCTCTGCGCGGCCATCGAGGCACAGCATCCCGGCTTGCGCGCGGTGGCCTCCGGCGAAGTGGTCGGCACCAGCCAAGGATTCCAAATGGCCCGCGCCATGAGCTGGAGCACTTCGCTCCTCGCAATCATCGTAGGCGTCCTCGGCGTGATGAACACCATGCTGATGAGCGTCTTCGAACGCAAACACGAGATCGGCGTGCTGCTCGCGCTCGGATGGCAGCGCGCGCGCATCATGGCCCTCATCCTTTGCGAATCGGCCGCCATGGGCCTGCTTGGAGGCATCGTCGGCGTGTTACTCGGCGCTGCCGTGCTCGCCGTGCTGGAAACCACGCCTTACGTCCGCGGATTCCTCGAACCCGATCTCGGTTGGACACTCGCCTTGCGTGCCGTGGTCATAGCCATGCTGGTCGGCGTGGTCAGCGGGCTTTATCCGGCGTGGCGCAGCTCGCGGCTTTCGCCCAGTCTGGCGCTTCAGGGTTGACCCCCGCCTCGGACGGCCGTTCATTGCGGAGATCTATGCGCCATCTGCTCCTTTTCCCTGCGGCGTTTGTTCTCGCCGCGTCGTCTGGCACCGCCCTCGAATGGACCGCACCGAACCTGGCCGGCGCCATGGGCGCGGCGGTGGAGGATGGCGATGCCACGGCGCGCGTGAAGATGACTTCACCCGACGCAGGCGTTCTGCAAATCCGGATCAAGTCCCGGCGCACTGCGGGAAATGCCGCGACCGTTTACGAGATCCTCTGGCCGAATGAACGCAAGGGGGAAGCGTTCATCCTCCGCAAATCCGGCGACGGCACTTTCAAAACGGCCGCTGGAGCGACCAACAAACTCGGCGCGGCCGACATGTCGAAGTCCGTCTTCGGCACGGCGCTGGCTTACGCGGACGTCATCGAAAATTTCTTCCGCTGGGACAATCAGTCCTTGGCCGGAATCGAAATGGTCGGCAAAACCGAATGCGTTGTGCTTGAGTCCCGTCCCGGCGGCAAGGACGCCAGCATCTACGGCAAAGTGCGCAGCTGGATCGACCCGCGGCGCATGGTCACCATGCGCGT
This sequence comes from Chthoniobacterales bacterium, assembly GCA_044355525.1. GTDB lineage: Bacteria > Verrucomicrobiota > Verrucomicrobiia > Chthoniobacterales > JACTMZ01 > JACTMZ01. The sequence continues at coordinate 16,393 of JBIKXZ010000006.1, read as the reverse complement.
GGAGAAATACGAGAAGTCCGGACGCCTTGTGCGGCGCATCGAGACCACGCAGGTGGCCAAGGATGATACCGGTAGAAACGTCCCGGCCGGAATGACCGTGACGGCTGGAGGCAAAACCACCGAGATCGATGGCGCCAATATCCGTCATGATGTGGCGCACACGGACGCGGACTTCGCGTTCTAGGCGCGCTTCTGGAAAACCTCCACGTCGAAAACGTGGCCCGAATGGTGGCGTCCCACCGGCGTGAACCCGGCCGTGGCAAGGAGGCGCTGCATTTCGGGGCGGCCGCGGTAGCGGAATTTTTTGCCGAACACTTCCATGATGCGCACCGCGCTGATCAACCGGAAAGTGTTGGTCACGAGCGAGCCGCCGGGAGCGGTCATGGCCGCGACATTTCGCACGAGGTCCTCGGCATGCGGCGGCCCCTGCGGCTCGGGATGTCCGAGATGCCGTTCCGTGGTGGTGAAGGTGTGACCGGGGAAATATTCGAGGATGCCCATCATGGTGACCACGTCATGCGGCCGGTCATCGGCCGGGGCGAGCAGGTCTTCGGTCAGCGTCCGCACGCGTCCCGACTCGAGGAGTTGGCGCGTGCCCCCGAGCTTGCCGAGAAGGCGCGCGGCTTTGGCTACGTTGGGCGCTTCGCGGTCGGCGATGACGGCCGAAATGAGCGCCGGATCGTGGCCCTCGCCGAGCAAACGATCGAGAACGAGCACCATGCTCAAACCGGCACCGGCGGCCACCGCTTTGAGCCGGACCGGTTCCCCGCGGGAAAGGCGCGCTGCGGCCAGATCACGGGTGCACCGCGTTTCCCAGACAAAGCGCAGCTGCACATCACGGGCCTGCACCGAATCGAGCATGATATGGTCCCACGTTCCCGCAGCGCGGCGGATGTCCGGAACGAGCATCATGTAGAGGGCGTTCATCGGATCGCCTCCCTCGACGAAATCCTGCGTGTCGGCCCGCGAAGGCTCGAGCAGCGTGGTGGCATAGGCATGCCCGGAGCGTTCAAGGATGCGGTTGCGGAAAACGACGACTTCGCGGCCGTCGGGACCGGTGCGCCTTTCCGTGCGCGTGGTCCCTTGCATCAGACGCCAGACCATGCGGGCAAGGGCACGGCGCACGAGGTTGGAAGGACGGGGCGGCGCGGCCTCGAAAACGCGTTCGCTCAGCCTCGCCACCACGGTGCGGGCCAAATCTTCGTGTCCGTGGCCGAAGAGAGCGGCCACGGCTTCCATGGGCGGAAGCGGATTATCCGCGAGAGAATTCGGAGCCATCGACGTTGCGCTCACAGGTGTTCGACGAGGATGCGTTTGATTTCGGACATACCGAGCGGATGCAGATGACTCCAGTGCCCGCTGGGAATGACGCGTTCGCTTCGCGCACCATCCATGTGGCTGCTCCAGTAAGGGACAATGCCATCACTGCTTTCGGGTCTGGTCCGGTCGAGAAAACCTCCCCGACCGCGATCGCCGATGAGCGAGTGGTAGGGCACTCCCGGCGCCGTGGGCAGGGCATTGATCTTCTCGAGGAAAGGACTGTCAGGATCGAGGAGGTCGATGCTGTTGGGGAAACGTTGGCGACTGCGCGTGCGGACCTCCGGGCGCGCCTGCGCCACGACCTCGGCGTAGGTTTCTTTGTCCGCCACCGCATTGCCGACAATAGCCGCGCCGACACGACCCCAGAAATCGATCGCCATGTCGCTCCCGCGGTGCGAGGCGGATACGAAGATCACCCGCGAGATATCCGGCACGGGCTTGAAAAGGAGCATGCCGTCGAGCATCCGGCGTGCTTTGTCCGAAACGGCAAGCTGCTCCGGGGGTTTGTCGAAATACAGATCCCAGAGTTCATCGCGGCTGTCGGTGATGAGCGCCCGGCTGATCATGCCGCCCATGCTGTGCCCGATGACCACGGCATCGCGAAGACCGGGATGGTGACGACGCGCTTCGGCCAGCTGCTCGCGCAGAAAAGAAGCGGCCAGCGGATAAGGAAGACCCGAGGGGTAGGCATAAAACCATATCTGGTAGTTCTCGCGGATGACCGGATCGCCGCGGAGGAATTCGACGAGCGGCGCCCACGTGGCCGGCGAGTTGCCCAAGCCGTGGATGCAAATGATGGGGATTTTGCGCGGATCGTAGGGTTGCAGGCGGGCCAATCGCGCCCGACCCGCGAATTCCTGCGGTTTGAAAAGCCCGAGCAGTTCGCGCTTTTCCAAATCAAGTTCGTCCAGCGCGAGAGCCAGCGGTCCCTGGAAGTCCGCCGCCAACGGGTAAGTGCGTCCGTCGAAAACAATCTTCTCGCGGGCCAAGGGATCGGACAGCGCTATGACGGCATCGCGCCCACGGAAATTCACCAGAGCGGTCATGCCATAGTAGACGTTCTTGCCCTGAGCGAAAGGATCCAGCTTCGTGTAGTCGACTTTGCGTCCGGCCACGACCAGCGGGGCACCCAACCCTTGCTTGAGCACACGGTCGCCGACCAGCTTTCCGCGGAAGTCGTAGCGGTCCGTCGGACGGAACTCGAAGAGCGACGGATGAAATTGCTTCTCCTTGGACGGCGGCGTCAGGGTCAAACGCCAAGGCTTTCCGCCGGCCGAGGGGGCCGCGACGGGCTGGTCCCAAGGCGCGAGGTCATGGTCGTAAATGATGTCCATGACCCGCGCCACGGCGAAATTGTAATCGCTGCGGAGGACGGTGTTTTGCGGGTTGCGCGCGAGTTGGCGGCGCGCGGCGTCGGCGGCGTCGAGGTAGCCGCCGAGTTGCGTCAGCGGATCGCGGGAAAGACGGTTTTGGGCGAGAGCGAGCTGCTTTTGCTCCGCGGTGTTGGCCAGGGATGCGGTGTTGCTGATGAAACGGACTTCGGAATACCTCGCGCAACCGCAAAGCAAGACGGCGAAGACCAGCAAAAGGGGGGCACGGAACATCATGCGGCCCACACTAATTTCGCCCGTCCGGGAGTCAATCCCGGCTCAACCACCACCGAGCAATCCCTCCTTGATCGAAGCCTGCAGCGGACGGCCGATCCAAAGGCGCAGCATGACGTGGTAAAAATCATGGCCCGCGATCGTCCCGACCTGACGCCCGTCCAGTCCGAGCACAGTGCCCTGGCCGGGAACATAGTCGATCGTGATGATCCGCCCCGGTTGGATGTCGCCCCCTTTTTCCAAGTGCCCGAGGTAAGCGGACAATTCGGTGGCGTAAGTTTCTTTCTCCGCCGCCGTGAGGTTCTGGTCGACGTTCTCGCGCACCGTGGCCATGAAGTCCTTCTTCTCGACCGCGCGGAGCATGTTCATGTGGATCCGCTTGGCGCCGCGATCGGCAGTCATGATGGCTTCGGCGTCCGGACTCCGTTCTTCGAGGAACAAGCCGACGTGATAAACCGGAAATCCCCAGACCGTGCGCGTCGCTTTGCCGTTGAGGACAAGACCGTGTCCCCCCACCTCCGCCGTCGCCGGAGTTGCAGTTGCTTGGGCATCGGCGCTGCCCATGCCGGAAAAAAGCAGCGCCCCGAGGCACAAAATGCGGAGCGGATTCATCTAAGGTGTCTTTGGCAGAGCGCCGGGGAAGACGGGTTCAAGTTTGTCGGTCTTGACCCAGCCGTCCACCCCGACCGGCAGGCGCACCAGCGACCAATCGTCGCGCGAGGCGATGATGCGGACCACTTGTGTCTTGGCGAGGTCGGCCAACTTCTGCGAATTGGCGCTCGGCGCGCTGAGGGCCTCGGTGGTTTCGGTCACCATGGCCGTGCGGGCCAGCGCGATGCGCGAATCACCGGCCCACGAAACCGCGACCGCCGTGGCACCGAGCAGGGCGAGCAAGACACCGAGGAAAGCGAGACCTCGCCGGCGACCGGCGGAGAAGACGACGAAAACAACGAGGAGCAAACCGGCCCAGAAGAGCAAACTGCCGAGCAGGACGAGGAGATCGAAGGAAATGTATTGTCCGACAACTTCCGCGAAGCCGAGCCCGGGGGCCGGGACACCGAGTTCCCCGAGCACGTGCTCGAGGCTGCTGCGCGCGGCGGTGTTCGAAGGATCGAGCGCGAGGGCGCGGCGGTAATTGATGGCGGCCGGCACGACGCGGCCCGCGCGGTAATCGGCATGGCCGAGGTTGAGAAAGACCGCGGGATCGAGGGAACCGGCAGCGACCAGCTTTTCGTAAGCGCGGCGCGCCGCGTCATAGTCGCCCTCGGCATAAGCACGCAAACCTTCCTCGAAGGAATCCGGCTTGGCCTCCGTGTCCTGGGCGAAACCCGGGATTGCGGAGGCGAACAAGGTGAGCAGCAGAAGGATTTTAACCATGGTTCGAGGCGAATTTGTCGAGCACCGCGGCCAGACGCCGCCGTTCGGCGGGATCGAGCGCGTCGGCGGCACTTCCTCCGTATTTGAGTTCGTCGCGGCGGGCGAGCAGAGATTGCAGTTCGCGGCGCTCCGCCGCATCCGGCACGCGGCGAGCCAGCGCTTCGTCGGTATCGACGAGCGCGACGGGGTTGCCGTCGAGCAAGGCGAGCCGCGCCTGTACGAATTGCGCGGCCGCCGCGTAGAAATCGGCGGGGGCGGACGCCTTGCGGTAGGCCGACTTCGCCTCGTGCAGGACGGCTTCGGTTTCCGCGGTGAGCGCGCTCTTGCGTGCGCGGCGGCGTTGCCAGAGGAGATACGGGATCGAGAGAATCAAGGCGGCAAGGACCGCGAGATTGAACCAGTGGAAAGACGGTTGGAGCAGGCGCGGGACGAAACCCTGCTTGTTTCCGGCCAGGGTGGCAGCCGGCACTGCAATGTCTTCCGGCACCGCGGGGGCGGCGGAGGATTCTCCGTCGGTGCCCGCCTGCGCGGTGGACGCGGCGTCGTCGGCGCCCGCCCCGCCCCCCGCGGCCGTCACGGACTGCGGATCGGCTTTGAGGGTGAAATATTTCTTCTTCTGCGGATCGAAGTAGGAAAATTCCGCGCCCGGCGTCGCCGTCTGGTCGCGCCGCGCGACCATGCTGATCTCGAAAGTTTTGGTGCCGCCGTAACCGATGGCATCGGCGGCGGTGAAGGTGTCCTTCGGCGTGTAAACGCGCCAACCGTCCTCGTTGGTCAGCACCGGGGGGGAAATCGCCTGGAAATTGCCGCGGCCTTCAACGGTGAGGTTCAGGTTGACCGGTTCGCCGGACGCCGCCTGTTTGGGCGAGGCCGCGGCATCGAGGCTGAATTGGCCGATGGCACCGCTGAAATTGGCGGGCCGCCCCTCTCGCGGCAGGGCCTGCACTTGCAAGGTCCGCGCCTCGGTGCGGGCCTGGATGTTTTCCGCGCGGCCGATGCCCGGCATGGGGAAGTTGCGGAAAAACTGGTCGAAGAAAGGATCCATGCCGGGCATCGATCCCTGCGAAACCATGCGTCCTTCCATCACAGCGGGCGGGATTTTGATTTCGCCCGGTTTGACCGGCGTGATTGCGCTGCGGAAGGACACCACATTGTAGGGAATGTCGCCGACGATCTGTTCGGTCTGCTCGGGCTCGGTCAGCGGCGCGGCCGTGAACCCGTCGCCGCCGAAGCTCGGGGGCTGCAGGTTGTCGAACGCGATGTCAGCGCGGTAGTGGAAGCGCAATTCGATCGGCACAACTTCGCCCGCGTAGGCTGTCTTGCTGCCGATGATGATCTCGCCGAAATACGGCGCCGGCTCGCCGTCGGGCGTGAGCGGTGGCGTGCGGCCTTGGGCCGGTTGCTGCGGAGCCTGGGAAGGCGGACGCACCCGCTGCTGTTGTTGCGGCGGCATTTGCTGGGGCTGGCCCGGCGAGAAAGGTGGCGGGATGACCTGACGCACCGGCGGCGGCTGCGATGGGGGTACATAACCACCGGGTCCGGTCACGGTGAGCTGCACAGCTTTGGTTCTGATTTGGCGACCACCCACGCTCACCGCGAATCCTGGGATCGTGAATCTCCCCGGCTGGTTGGGGGTCACAACATACATGAATTCGTGCACCGAAGATGCATCGCGCTGCGAACCGCGCCCGCCGAAGACAAATGATTGATTGCTTTGCGAAGTCACACCGTTGAATCGGATTTCCAGACCCGGAACGTTTATACCCGGCTGCGGCATGTTCGAAGGTTGTGGCGTGTCAACGAAGCGGTAAACGAGAACTACCGGCTCACCCACGCGCGTGGTGTTCGAGCTGATGACGGTGATCACTTCGGCTGCCGCTACGGAAGCCGAAAGCACGGTGCACAGCACGGCAAGTGCCGGAATATAGCGCGTCGCCTTCATGAGAACTCCATTCTACCAGTCCCTTGAGACATCCTGAAAGGCCCGACGTTCGAGAAGATCGACCTTCTCTTCCTCGCCCTGCAAGGCGCGCAGAAGAGCACGGGCCTGACCCTCGCTCATGCGGCCGTCCTCGGTGGGTTCGTCGGAATAACCCATCGCCTCCTCGCCCTTCTCGTCCTGCTGCGCCGCGGTGCCGCGCAATTCGCCTTCTTTTTTCTGACCGGACGGCGTGGGCACCGGCGCGGGCTGGTCACCGGGTTGACCACCGCCCTGCTTTTGCTCACGGTCACCGGGACCGGACGGCGACCCCTGCTCGCTCTTCTCCTCGCCGCCTTCGCCGCGATCCTGCGGCTTTTGTTCACCGCCCTCGCCCTGCTCTTTCGGCTCTTCCTCGCCGCCTTGGCCGTCCTTTTTCTGCTGATCCTCTTTCTCGCCGCCGCCTTGTTGCGGTTGGTCTTTCTCCCCGCCCTGCTGGTCTCGCTTCTGCTGGTCCTGACCGCCGCCCTCTTGGTCCTTCTTCTGCTGATCCTGGCCGCCCTGTTGCTGCTCGTCCTTGTCGCCCTGCTGTCCATCCTGCTTTTGCTCGTCCTGCTGACCACCACCTTTCTGCTGCTGGTCTTTCTTCCCGCCTTGACCGTCCTGTTTTTGTTCGTCCTTGGATTGCCCCTGTTGCTCCTTTTGATCTTTGCCGCCATCGCCGGAAGGCTCTTTCTGCTCTTGGCCACCTTGCTGGTCCTGCTTCTGCTCCTGACCGCCGCCCTGTTGCTGCTCTTTTTTGTCGCCCTGCTGTTGGTCCTGCTTTTGGTCCTGCTGGCCGCCTTGCTGCTGTTGTTGGTCCTTTTGTTGCTGGTCCTGCTGTTGCTGCTGGTCTTTCTGCTGGTCCTGCTTTTGCTGGTCCTGTTTCTTGTCCTGTTTCTGCTGCTTCTTGTCCTGCGGTTGCTCCTTTTCCAGTTGCTCGAGCAATTGCTCGACCCGTTCCTTGTTCTCGCGGGCTTCGGTGTAATCCGGACGCGTTTTCAGCGCGGATTCGTATTGCGCGATGGCGTCTTTCCAGTCGGAAACCTTCTTCTCCTTGTCCTCCTGCCCTTCGCCCTGACGGAACAGCGTGTTGCCGAGGTTGAATTCCGCGGAGGAGCGCAGCGCGGGATCCTCCGCGAGCATGGCCTTGGAGAAATACTGGGAGGCCTTGCCGTAATCCTTCAACCGATAAGCCGCCGTGCCGGCATTGAGCTGCAAATTCGGGGCGTCCGGTTCCATCTGCAGACGTTTTTCGAATTCCTGCCGCGCCTGCTCGTAGTTCCCCTGCTCGTACGCCGAAACTCCCGAGGCGTGCGCCGGCAGCGCGCCGATCAACCACAGCGCGGAGGCCGCGGCGCCGAACGGGACGCGGCGTCGCTCGCCGACCAAAGCCTGTAGCACCAGTAGCGCGATAGCCGCGCCGAGCGGCCATTGGTAGCGTTCGATGGGACGGCGCGAACTTTCCATGTTGATGTCCGTTTCTGCCATCTTCCCGATCCCCTCGGTGGCCAACAGGCGCGCGGCGTTCTCGTCGAGCGGTGTGTAAAATCCGCCGGTCGCTTCGGCGATTTCCTTCATGCGCGTCGCGTCGAGTCTGGATTGCACGACTTTACCTGCGGGATCGCGCACGAATTCGCCGGGGGTCAGCGGGATCTCGGAGCCCTCGGCGGAACCGACCCCGACGGTGAAAATGCGCACGCCGTCGGCCGCCGCGTCGCGCGCCGCGGCGAGACCATCGGCGTCGAGTTCCTCGCCGTCGGAAATGATGATGATGGCGCGCGAAAAACCCTCGGCTTTGGTGAACGCTTCCTCGCTGGCGCGGATAGCCGCCGCCAAATTGGTGCCGCCTTTCGGGATGAGGTCAGTGTCGAGTTCGTCCAAGGCGGACAAGACCGCGCCATGGTCGAGGGTTAGGGGCGCCTGCAGGAAAGCTGAGCCGGCGAAAGCGACCAGGCCGATGCGGTCGCTACCCAACTCGGAGACCAGATCCTCGGCCAGCAACTTGGCCCGCTGCAACCGCGTCGGCGCGACATCGGTCGCCATCATGGAACGCGACACGTCCATGGCAATGACCACATCCCGCCCGCGATGTGGAACCTCAAGGGTGTCATAGCCGAGCCGCGGCTCGGCCAACGCCACGACGAGCAAGGCAAGCGCGGCAACGACGCAGGCCCCGCGGAAAATCCGCCGCCACGGGCTGGTGTTCCCCGCGAGCAGCGCGCGCAGTTTCGGGGCGACGATGCGGCCGATGAGCGCGCGGCGCCGGCGCTCGGCCCACCAGAACAAGGCGGCGACCAGCGGCAGGAGCCACAGGAAATTCAGCACCCAGGGCTGACCGAAACTCAGGGCAGACGTCTCCATATTGTTTGACCGAGCACGGTTTCCGCCGCGAGCAGCACGGCGCCGACGAGCACGAACCAGGGAAAGAGGTCTTTGTATTGTTCCACTTTCTGGATCTCGACCTCGGACTTTTCGAGTTCGTCGATCTCGTCGAAAATCCCCTGCAGGGATTGCGTGTCGGTGGCGCGGAAATACGAACCGCCGGTCGTGGCGGCGATTTGCTTGAGGATTTCCTCGTCGAATTCCACCGGGATCTGACGATAAACGGTGCGGCCGAAGGCGTCGCCGACCGGATACGGCGCGTTGCCGCGACTGCCGGAACCGATGGTGTAGACCTTGATGCCGAGTGCCTGCGCGGCCTCGGCGGCGGTGGCCGGACTCACACTGCCCATGTTGTTGTCGCCGTCGGTCAGCAGGACCACGAGCTTCGATTTGGATTCCTTGTCCTTCAGCCGGTTGGAGGCCGCCGCCAGCGCGGAACCGATCGCCGTGCCGTCCTCGACCAGTCCGATGCGCGTGCGCTCGAGATTCCGGCGCAGCCAGTCGTGGTCGAGGGTGAGCGGACTGACCAGATACGGACGTCCGGCGAACGCCACGATGCCGATGCGGTCGTTGGGCCGCTCGCGGATGAAGGTTTCCGTCACCTGCTTGACCGCCTCGAGGCGGTTGGCCCGCTGTCCGCCGATGGTGAAATCCTCCGCGAGCATGGAACGCGACACGTCGATGACCAGCATGATGTCCACGCCGCTGGCCTGCGTGCGCGTGATCGTCTTGCCCTCCTGCGGACGCGCCAGCGCGACAATGAGACTGATGAGCGCGAGGTAGAGCAAGCCGGTGAGAAAATCCCCGGCGCGCGAACGGCGGCGGCCGCCGATTTTGGCCACGGTCTTCGTCGTGGAAAAAAGCACGCCCGGCGTGCCGCCGAATTTGCCTTTGAGCCAGGCGAGCAAGGGCACGAGCAAAAGCAGCCAGAGGAACTGCGGTTGCGCGAACGATAAACCGGAAAAATCAGGCAGCGACGGCATGCGTTTGCTCCCCCTTCACCAGTTCTTCGGCCAACCCGGCCAGTTCGGCATTGTCGGCCGCCGTCGCGTCCGCCCGCGCGAATTTGATGGCGTCCGCCTTGTCGAGAAAACGCGCCAGTCCCCGCAACCGCGTCTCGTCGAAGATCCCGCTGCCGCGCGCGGTCTGCAAAAATTCATAGGATGTCTGGGTCGTGGCCGGCAGGCGGTGTTCCGTGCCGAGGAAACTCCGCAGGATATCGCACACCTCGATGCTGAACTCGTAGGGCGCGGCGGCGTCCGCGCGTCCGCGTGCCGCAGCCAGCGCGGCCAAGGCGCGTTCGCGGGCGGTCAACGGACGACGATTGACCCGCCGGCGCCAGGCGACGAAAGCCCAGATGGCGAGCGCGAGAAGCAGGAGGGCCAGAACCCCGAGCGCAATCATGACCGGCAACGGATACGGCAGATACCACACGGGTCCGGCGATTTCATGCGGGAGCAGGTCTGTATTGGGATCGGCGGGAGGCATGTCAGGCGCTGAGTTGGCGTTGCTCGCGGCGGTCGAAGAAGGCGCGCAGCACGTGCAGGTAATCCTCGTTGGTGCGCAGCGGGATCATGTCGATGCCCAGCTTGCGGAATTCCTGGTCGATCGACTTTTTGCGCTTTTCCTCGAGCGCCAGGTAAGCGCCGCGCAGCGCGCGGCTCGAGGTGTTGATGTCGATCTGCTCGCCCGTCTCGGGATCCTCGAGGGTCACGATACCGACATCGGGCAGATCCTCCTCGCCGGGATCGACCACCGGGATGGTGATGAGGTCGTGGCGGCGCGCGGCCACGGCCAACGGACGCGCATAACCTTCGTCCATAAAATCGGAAATGAGGAAAACCACCGCGCGGCGTGTCACCACTTTGTTCAGATACTCCAGCGCGGCGGTGAGGTTCGTGCCGCGGTGCTTGGGTTTGAAATAAAGCATCTCGCGGATGAGCCGCAGGGTGTGCAGGCGCCCTTTTTTCGGGTGGATGAACAACTCCACCTCGTCGGTGAAAAGCAGGAGCCCGACCTTGTCGTTGTTCTGGATGGCGCTGAAAGCGAGGATGGAAGCAACCTCGGCGGCCAACTCGCGCTTGCTCGAGGTGACACTGCCGAAATTGCCCGAAGCGCTGACATCGACCACGAGCATGACGGTCAGTTCGCGTTCCTCGGTGAATTTCTTCACGAACGGCGTGTTCATGCGCGCCGTCACATTCCAGTCGATCGAGCGGATCTCGTCGCCCGGGGTGTATTCGCGCACCTCCTCAAAATTCATCCCGCGCCCCTTGAACACGCTGTGGTAGGAGCCGGCGAACATCGAGTCGACCAGCCGCCGCGTGCGCAGTTCAAGGCGCCGGATTTTTTTGAGGATCTCGCGGGTGTCCTGCATGACGGAGAAGTTTTAAGTTTGTCAGTTTGTAAGCTTTAAGAGGGGACGCGGGCGCCTTCCATGGCGACGGTCCTTTAGACTTAAGCTCTTAAAACTTAACACTCTCACTCACGGCACAGGCAGGCCGGCGAAGATCTGCTCGATGATGTGCTCGCTGGTCATTTCCTCGGCTTCGGCCTCGTAGCTGACGGCGATGCGGTGGCGCAGCACGTCGGGACCGACCGTTTTGACGTCCTGTGGCGTGACATAGCCGCGTCCGTTGAGGAAGGCGTGCGCTTTGGAAGCCAGCGTGAGGTAGATCGTGGCGCGCGGCGAGGCACCGTAGCGGATCATGCCGTCGAGCTTGAGTCCGTAGCTTTCCGGTTGGCGGCTGGCCCAGACCAGGTCGACGATGTAGTCCTTCACGCGGTCGTCCACGTAGATCTCGTTGACCAGTCCGCGCGAGGCAATGATGTCGTCGGCATTGACCAGCGCGTTGACCTCGAGTTTCGGCGCGGACGTCGACATGGCGTCGAGGATGGACCGCTCTTCGGTGCGCGTCGGGTAGCCAACGTGGACCTTGAACATGAAGCGGTCGAGTTGAGCCTCGGGCAGCTGGTAGGTGCCTTCCTGTTCGAGCGGGTTTTGCGTGGCCAGCACGAGGAAGGGATCGGGCAGTTTGTAGGTTTTGTCGCCGATGGTGACCTGCCGCTCCTGCATCGCTTCGAGCAGGGCGCTCTGCACCTTGGCCGGGGCGCGGTTGATTTCGTCGGCCAGGATGAGGTTGGAGAAAATCGGCCCGAGCTTGGTGCTGAATTCGCCGTCGCGCGGATTGTAAATCAGCGTGCCGATGAGGTCGGCCGGCAGGAGGTCGGGCGTGAACTGCAGACGGGCGAAACCGGTGTGCAGGCACGAGGCCAGTGTGCGCACGGTCAGGGTCTTGGCCAATCCCGGCACACCCTCGAGGAGGACGTGGCCGTTGGTCAACAGGCCCATGACGAGGCGCTCGACCAGCGCCTTCTGGCCCACGACCACCTTGCCTACTTCGGAGAAAAGCGGCTGCACCCACTGGCTGCTCTGCCGCACACGTTCGTTCAATGCTTGCGTTGTCTGACTCATAAAAATTCCGGACCGCGGAACGCGCCGGGGTCACCGGAGGCCGCTTTCACGTGAGACAGCCTGGCGCGCGGAATGTTCGATTTCCGGCGCGATATCATGGCGAGGGGATCACGTAATAATCGTCCCCCACCCTGGCCTCCTCGTAGACCGTGCGGTCGACCCACACATTGTAAACCTTCGCCCCATCGGGCGTTTCCACCTGCAGCACATATTCGCCCTCGACGCGCGTGCTTTGCAGTCCGCCCTGACCCACGGTGATTTCCTGCGCCGGTTCGGGGGTGAATTCCTTGGCGATGATTTTTCCGGTGAAAGTCCCGGTGCTTTTCATCGTCCGGTTGAGAGACATGGTGGCCAGCGCGATGGCCGCGAGGACAGCGAGGGCCACAAGGATCCCGATCCACAAGATTTTCGTGCGGTCCGGGTCGCGGTAGACTTTCGGTTCTTTCACCGGCTCCATTAAGCCTGCGGCGGGTGTCCGCTGCACGCCGAAAGAGAGACGGACGAAATCCTTCCGCCGCCGCGCCTGGCCCGCTAATTTTGCCGTCCCGCTCCATGGATTACGTCCTCTATCTGCTCGTGCTCGCCCTCCTGGCGGTTCTCAGACGCCTGCCCCTCGTTATCGTGTTCCGTCTCGGGTGGGTCTTGGGCCTTGCCGCGTGGGCCATCCTGCCCGGCTACCGCAAGCTGGCGCGCCGCAATATCGAACTCGCTTTCGGGCCATCGATGTCACCCGCGGACGTGCGGCGCACCGCGCGCCTCCATTTTTGCCGGCTCGGCGCCAATCTCTTGAGCGCGCCTCGCCTCGCCCGGATGCCCGAGGCCGCCGTGCAAGATCGCGTGGAGATGCGCGGACTCGAGCACCTCCGCGAAGCCCTCGCCCGCGGCCGGGGCGTGGTCATGGCCATCAACCACATCGGCAACTGGGAACTCTACGCCCAGCTCATCGGCCATATCCGCGAATACCCGGTCGGCGTCGTCTTCCAACCGCAGCGCAACAAGTATCTCAACCGCCTCATCGACCGCGACCGCCGCCGCCTGGGCATGGAAACGTTCAGCCGGCGCGACGGGTATGTCGGCGCCGCGGAAATGATCAAGCAGGGAGGCGTGCTCGCCATTCTCATCGACCAACACGCGGGCGATGCCGGCGTGTGGACCCCGCTCTTCGGCAAACTCGCCTCGACCTCGCCCTTGGCGGCAACACTGGCCAGCCGCACCGAGGCCCCGATCATTTCGGTGGCCATCCACACGATCGGCACGGCGCAGTGGCGTTGCGTCATCGAGCCCCCGATCGCACCCGCAGGAATCTCCGTCGGAGAGTTGACTTATCTGCTCAACCGCAACCTCGAGAAGCAGATCGAAGCCGGGCCGCCCGACTGGTTCTGGGTGCACAACCGCTGGAAAACGCCGATGCCGCGCTTCCTCGCCGGACGCCGCCTCAAGCGCGGTTACCACCTGCCGCCGGAACTTTCCGCCAAAGACCTCGCCCCCTTCCGCCTTGTCATAAGATCGAGCAACTGGCTGGGCGACGCGGTGATGAGCATCCCCGCGGTGGAAGCCTGCAAGAAAGGACGCCCCGACGTGCATCTCGCCATTCTTTGTCCGGCCAAGCTCGCCCCGCTTTGGCGGCGCGTGGCCGCGGTCGACGAGGTGCTTGCCGTCGAACCCGGCGAAAATCCCCGGCGCCTTGCCCGCCGGCTGCGCCGTTCGTTCGACGCGGCCATCCTCTTTCCGAATTCGCTGCGCTCCGCGCTCGAGGCGCGCGCCCTCGGCATCCCGCGCATCGCCGGCTATCCGGGCCACCACCGCTCTTGGTTGCTCGACCAGCAACCCTCGTTTGCCGCCGATGACGGCGGACACCATGCCAACCGCTTCATGCGGCTCGTTTTCCATTGCGGTGCGCCGGAGCACGACGGACTGCCTTCCTTCCCCCGCTCCTCGCGACGCGCGGGCGGACGTCCGCGCATCGGCGTTTGTCCGGGCGCGGAATACGGTCCGGCCAAACGCTGGCCGGCCGAACGCTTCGCCGCGGCCATGCGCGAGTTCCACGCGACGACCCCCGCCGACTGGATTCTCTTCGGTGTGGCGGGCGACGCCCCGGCGGGAGAAACCATTTCGCGCGAGTGCGGATTCGCGGTGACCAACCGCATCGGGCAGACCAGTCTCGACGAATTGATGGACGAACTGGCCGGGTGCGACGTTTTGCTGACCAATGACACCGGCACCATGCACCTCGCCGCCTTTCTCGGCGTGCCGACGGTCGCCATTTTCGGATCGACCGAACCCGCGCTCACGGCCCCGCTGGGTGACTTCCATGAAATCCTGCGTCACAAAGTCGATTGCAGCCCGTGCTTCCGGAGGGAATGCCCGATCGACTTCCGGTGTATGACACGGATCGAACCGTCCGAGGCGGCCGCCGCCCTGCGCCGCGTGCTGGCGCCCGCTACTTCTTGAGGATGGCGTAGGTCTTCTTGCCGTCGCGCTCGATGTGCAGGACAGCCGGTTCGCCCTCCGGCCATTCGGCCAGCGCTTTCTCGAAGGCGGCTTTGTCCTTCACCGCGACTGATCCGACCGCCGTTATGACATCGCGACGGCGCAAGCCGGCGGTTTGCGCCTCGCCGCCGTCTTCGACGTTGGTCACGATCACACCGCCCGACTCGACAGCCAAGGCGCGGGCAACTTCGTCCGACAGGTCCTCGACCTCCAGGCCGAGCGGCAGGTTGCTTGCTTCGCCGTCATCACCGGACGGCGGACGGCTGCGGCGAGGATCGAGCGCCGCCATGCGCGGATTGGCGGGCAACTCCTCCGTGGTCACATCGACTGTGGTGAAATCCCCTCCGCCGGCGCCGCGGCGCCAGACCTTGAGCGCCACGGTCTGTCCGACTTTCTTGCGCAGGATGGCCTGTTGCAGTTCCCGCGCACTGGCCACCGCCTCGCCATCGACCGCGACGACGACATCGGCCGGTTGGAGTTTGCTGCGCGCGGCGGGGGCGCCGGGTTCGATGGTGCGGACCACCACGCCTTGGTCGCGCCCGAGCATGCGCTGCAAAGCGGGCTCGTCCGAGAGCGTTTCGATGCGGATCCCGAGCCACGGGCGCAGCACGCGGCCGTTGGCGATGAGTTCGTCGCTGACCGCGCGGGCCAGACGCGAGGGAATGGCGAAACTCAGTCCGCGGCTCAACCCGTTGATCAGCGTGTTCACGCCGACAACGCGCCCGTCGAGGTCGCAGAGCGGACCGCCACTGTTGCCCGGATTGATCGCCGTGTCGGTCTGCAGGTAATCCTCGTAAACCGTGCTGGTCAGGTTGCTCCGGCCCTTGGCGCTGATCACGCCGGCCGTCAGCGTGAAATCCAATTCGAACGGCGCGCCGATGCCGCAAACGAATTCGCCGACGCGGATCGCGTCGCTGTCGCCCCATTCGATGGCCGGCAAGCCCGAGGTATCCGCCTTGAGCACCGCCAAATCAGTCTTGTCGTCGACGCCGACCACTTTGAGCGGCAGGCGGGATCCGTCCGGCCGGCGCGCCACCACTCCCTTCCCCGGGTCGGCCCCCTCGATAACATGGGCATTGGTCAGGATGTAGCCGTCCTCACGGATGATGAAACCCGAGCCTTCGCTCTCCTGCGCCCGCGGTCCGCGCGGGGGGTCTTCGTCGCGGAACAAAAACTGCCAGGCAAAAGCATCGGCGCCGGTGCCGTCATCTTCCCTCGACACCTCCAGCACCACGACGCTGGGCACGACCTTTTCGTAGACGCCGGCGAAAGCATCGCCCAGAGCGCGCAGCGAACCGGCATCGCGGGCCGATCCCGCCGGGGCGGCGAGCAACAGGCAGCCGATCAGCGCAAGGAGCCGTTTTTTCACGATGCCTACCCTATCACAGCGGACGAGGGGGGCAACGGACACCTCGCGTTTCTCTTGTTTTCGCCGGGTGCCGGAAAGAAACTGGCGGGCTGCCCATGGATCTCCGCGATCCCCAATTCTTCATCAACCGCGAACTGAGCTGGCTCGAATTCAACCAGCGCGTCCTCGACCAAGCCAAAGACCCCGCCGTTCCCCTCCTCGAGCGTCTCAAGTTCCTCGCCATTGTTTCGTCCAACCTCGACGAATTTTTCGAGGTGCGCGTGGCCGGCCTCAAGCAGGTCCTGCAAGCCGGTTCGCATGCCACCGGTCCGGACGGACTGACGGCCGCGCAGCAGCTGGCCGCCATTTCCCGGCGCGTGCGCGAGTTGGTCGCCGCGCAATACGACTGCTGGCGCCGCGAGATCCAGCCGCAACTG
>JBIKXZ010000258.1:0-2934 GCA_044355525.1 Chthoniobacterales bacterium | reverse complement strand
GGTAGGGAAATTGCAGGGACCATGAATCGATCGTTGTCTCCGTCCGCTCCATGACCGGTTGAAGGAAGGCGGCGAGGATGAAGCCGAGGAAGAGAAGGTAGAGGAAGGTGCGCTGACGCAACGGCAGCCGCAGGACGCCCAAGGCGGCCCCGATGATCGCGATGAGGGCCCAAGGCGTGAAGTTCTCCAGCAGTTTGCGCGAATAGAAGCTGGTGAATTCGCGTCCGAGTTCCAGCGTGGAGACGCGCTCGGGATCTTCCGGCTCCGGCGGCTTCTCCGGCGCGGTGCCCATGCCCTTGCCCAGGGTGCGGACGATGAGATCGGAGAGGCTGCCGGCATACTGCGTGCGGTTGATCGAATAGAAAAATCCTTCCGGCGTGCTGGTGTAGCCCCAATTCATCGGTGGATTGGTCGATGAGGCGAACGGCATGTAAGCGTAGGGCAGCAGTCCGAGAATGACGGCCAGCGGCACGAGCAAAACGATGCGCAGATCGGTGCGGCGCCATTTGAGGACGAGCAGGACGATCAGTCCGAGCATGGCGAAGTAGAAAAACCGCATCGCGGTGGACCACGTGGTCGGATCGTTGGAAAGCCAGGCGAATCCGAGGTAAACCAGCGCCGCGCTGACCAATCCGGCGACGAGAACTTCCCAAAATACGGAACGGCGGATGAGCAAAGGCACGAGAAGCGGCAGCGGGGCCAAGGCCAGCGTCAGGTGGTGGTTGCTCAT
Source organism: Chthoniobacterales bacterium (assembly GCA_044355525.1). Lineage (GTDB taxonomy): Bacteria > Verrucomicrobiota > Verrucomicrobiia > Chthoniobacterales > JACTMZ01 > JACTMZ01. The sequence goes on along the minus strand of JBIKXZ010000258.1, from coordinate 2,204 downwards.
GCAGAGCGAAAAAGTGAAGAACGACGCGAGGATGGGAAGGTCGCGCGAAGGACGCCGGACCCACCAATAGAGCGACATGATGAAGAGCGCCACGAGCAGGCCGTGCAGGGTGTAGACCTCGGCAATGACGGCTTGGGTCCAGAAGGAAAAACTGAAAGCGAACAAGAGTCCGAAAGTGCCGGCGATCAGCGCGCGCACCAGCGGCGTGCCGGTTTTCCCCTCGCCCCACCACGGCATCATCCAGCGCAGCATGCTCGAGGCGAGCAAGGTCGTCGCTCCGACGGCCAGCGCACCGCAGAATCCGCTGAAGAGATTGACCTCCCAGGCCGCGTTGCCCAGCGGCAGGAGTTGGAACAGCCACGCGAGAAGGGTCCAGAGCGGGTAGCCCGTGGGGTGCGGCACGCCAAAATGCTGGGCGGCCACGATGAACTCGCCGGAGTCAAGCAGACCGACATTCGGCTGCGCCGTGTAGAAATAAACCGCCCCGCTGATCAGGGTGGCCGCCAAAGCGACCAGCCAGTCTGCCCGGAGGAATATCGGGGTGCTTTCTTCTGCCGCTTCTTCGGATATGAGCGCCATGGCTTGGTGTGACCGGACAGCAAACACGTTTGCCCCGCCCGCGGCAAGCGCCACCTACGGCACGAGCAAACCGTTCAGCGCCGCCCGGAGTTGCTCCTCACGCCCCACCCGGAACTGGTCGGACGCCCGCACCCGGCGGGTCCGGCCGTCACGGGCCACGAATTCGAGCACCAGCGGACGCCGGCCGGGAAAATCGAGCACCGCCGAACGCAAGTCCTCCATCTCGCGGCGTCCGGAACGGCCGGCCGGCAGACGCAGGATGACCGGAGGCTCCTGCCCCTCCGCGAGGGGGACCGATTTCAATTCGGACGCCGTGACCGCCGGCTTGTCGTCGCGCTTGTCGAGGCGACCCGTCACCTGCACGACTTTGCCGGCGACCAGTTGCGATGCGTATCTCTCAAAGGCCTCGCTCCAGACCCGCACTTCCACTTTGCCGGTGAAATCTTCCAGCGTGAGAAAGGCGCAGGGCTTGCCGCTCGCTTTGGTGAATTTCTTTTCCACCGCGTCAAGCAAGCCAGCCACAGTGACGGTGGCGCGGTCGTCCATTTCCTCAAGCGCGGCGACTTTGGTGAACTTGGGATTTTCCAGCGAACCGCGATAAGGGTCGAGCGGATGCGCCGTGACATAAAAGCCGAGCAATTCTTTCTCGAAGGAGAGTAATTCCGCTTCGGTGAACGGACGCGCCCGCCGGCGCCCCCCGCCCCGCGCGGTGACCGCAATGCCTTCCTCGCCGAAAAGGCTCTGCTGGCCGGCCGAGCGGTCGCGGTGAGCGGACGCGCTGGCCGCCAGCACCGGTTCGAGATCTTCGACCATTTGCGCGCGTTCTTCACCGGTGAAGTCGAAGGCACCGCATTTGACCAGGCATTCCATCGACTTGCGGTTGACCGCGCGCGGATCCATGCGCGAGGCGAAGTCCTCCATCGAAGCGAACGGCCCGCGCGCCTCGCGTTCCGCCACGGCATCGGCCATGGCCGCTTCACCGACGTTTTTGATGCCGCTCAAACCGAAGCGGACACCCATTTTTCCCTCGTGCTCCTCGGGCGCGAACTTGAGTAGGCTTTTGTTCAGGTCGGGCGGGAGAAGGTCGAGCCCCATGCGCTTGGCCTCGTCGACGTAGAAAGAAATTTTGTCCGTGTCGTCGACTTCGTTGCTCAGCACCGCGCACATGAACTCGACCGGATAATGCGCCTTGAGCCAGCACATGCGGTAGCTGATCAGCGAGTAGGCCGCGCTGTGGCTTTTGTTGAACCCGTAGTCGGCGAATTTTTCCAGCAGGTCGAAGATGGCCTCGGCTTTCTTCTCCGGGATGTCGTTGTGCTCTTTGCATCCGGCGATGAAATTGACCCGCTCCTTGGCCATCTTTTCCTTGTCCTTCTTGCCCATGGCGCGGCGGAGGAGGTCGGCCTGACCGAGGCTGTAACCGGCCAGCAAATTCGCCGCCTGCTGCACCTGCTCCTGGTAAATGAGGATGCCGTAGGTTTCCTTAGCCACCTGCTCGAGGAGCGGATGGTCGTAGTTGATCTTGGTCTGGCCCTTCTTGCGTTTGATGTAGTCGGGAATGAGCGCCATCGGACCCGGACGGTAAAGCGCGCAAAGCGCATTCATGTCGTCGAGGCTGGTGAAAC
>JBIKXZ010000094.1:0-9316 GCA_044355525.1 Chthoniobacterales bacterium | reverse complement strand
TCGAAATTCGTGGCCGGAACGCAGGACGGGATGCCGAAGTGAATTTTGCACGGGGTTTGCTCCGCCAGTTTCTGCATGTAACGCACGCCCTCGATGCCGAGCACATTGGCGATCTCGTGCGGGTCGGAGACGGTGGCCACGGTGCCGTGGATGACGGCGATGCGGGCGAACTCGGGCGGGGTGAGCATCGAGCTTTCGATATGCACATGCGCGTCGACAAAGCCGGGGCAGAGATAACTCTGTTCGGTCACGCTGTGGTCCTCGCGCACCGCGGTGATCTTCCCGCCCGCGACCTCGATGTAGCCGGGGAAAACGCGGCGTCGGAACAGATCAACGATCTTGCCGCGGTGTCTGGTCGTGCCGGGGGTAGTCACAAGGGAAGGTTACGCTTCCCTGGCAAACCGCTGCAAGGCCGCCAGCGTGCGCTCGAGGGGAAGACCCACCACGTTCGAGCGGCTGCCCTCGACCGACTCGACGAGCAATTCGCCGTTTTCCTGCAGGGCGTAGGCGCCCGCTTTGTCCAGCACGTGCACGCGGGCCAGGTAATCGTCGATGGCGGCTGCGTCCAGCGCGCGGAAGCGCACGCGCGTGACCTCGTGGAATTCGATCTGCCGGCGGGATTCGAGGTGCACGAGATGGACGCCGGTGGCCACTTCGTGCACGCGTCCGGAGAGTTGTCCCAACATCACGCGCGCCTCATCCGGGCCGGCTGGCTTGCCGAGAGCATGTCCCTCGAGCCACACCAGCGTGTCTGCACCGACGACGACGGCGTCGGGGTGCGCGGCGGCCACCGCCAGTGCTTTGGTGCGGGCATTTGCCGTGACCAGACCCGCCAATCCGAGAGCGGGATCGTGGATTTCCAACGCATCGCAGGTCTCCGTCGAGAATGCCACTCCCGCGGAGCGCAGCAATTCGCTGCGTCGCGGCGACGAGGAGGCGAGGACGATCCGCGGACCGCTCAATAGAAATCGCCGTCGTCCGGGAACCCGGGATCGTGGCGGATAGTTTCGAGGCGGCGGCGGGTGCGACGTCCTTCACCCAGCTCGCGGTTGACGCGGACGCCCGCGCCGATGAGCAGGGGAATGGTTGCGGCCAAGCCGGCGATGAGAGCGACGAGGCCGATGCGTTGCCGGGCGCCTTTGCCGAGCTGGTCCGCGACGAGCAAACCTGCGCCCACGCCCACGGCCATTTCCGCCGCTGCGGCCAGGGAGGTGCCGGAGAGGTTTTGCGAAAGTCTGTCGAAGAGGGGTGCCATAACGTAGAACCCATACTCCACCTTGCGCCCGCTGGCAACCGGAACCGCTGCGAGTCGCGCAGATTTTCCACACGCGAGATTGCGCCGTCCGCGGCAAAATTGTCTCATGGCATTATGAAGTCCGACCTTTATGTCCTCATTCTTGCCGGCGGCAGCGGCGAACGTTTCTGGCCCTACAGCCGCCGGGCGCGTCCCAAGCAATTGCTCAAGCTTTTCTCCGAGCGCACCATGCTTGAGGAAACCATCGCCCGCCTCGGCGACGCGGTGCCTCCCGAGCGCGTCTTCGTGCTGACCAACCGCGAGCAGGAGGCCGCGGTGCGGGCGGCCTGCACGCAATTGCCGGCAGAAAACATCGTGGCCGAACCGGCCAAGCGCGACACCGCGCCCGCCGTCGCGCTCGGGGTCGGACTCGTCCTGCGCCGTGATCCGCAGGCCGTCATGGCGGTGCTGCCCGCGGATCACCTGATCAAAGACGTGGCGGCTTTCCGTCGCGACCTGCTCGCCGGGGCCGAGGCGGCGTCCGCCTCCGGCGCGCTGCTGACTATCGGCATCAAACCGACGTGGGCCTGTCCGGGTTTCGGTTACATCGAGCAGGGGACGCGAGCGAACCAAGCCGAGCCCGCCGTTTACGAGGTCAAACGCTTCCGCGAAAAACCCGACGCCGCGCTGGCCGAATCATTCCTCAAGCAGGGCAACTTCCGCTGGAACGCCGGGATGTTCGTCTGGTCGATCCCCGCCATCATGGGCGAGCTGACCAAGCACGCCCCGGAATTGGCCGCCTTCGTCGCGCGGATGCGCACGGCCGATGACTTGGACGCGTTGCTCGCCGCGGACTTCCCGAAGCTGCCCAAGATTTCCGTCGACTACGCCATCATGGAAAAAGCCGCGCGCGTGCTCGAACTCGAAGCGGAGTTCGATTGGGACGATGTCGGCAGCTGGGTCGCGGTGGCCAAATACCTCGAGGCAAGCGAGGGCGGCAACGCGGCCAACTGTCCGCTCACGACGGCGGATGCGTCGCACAACATTGTTTTTTCCAGCGGACGCAAGCACATCGCACTGGCGGGCGTGCAGGACCTGATTGTCATAGACACCGGCGACGCGCTCCTCGTCTGTCACCGCAGCGAGGCGGAGAACATCAAGAAGCTCGTCCCGCGCGTCCCGGAGGCATTGCAATGAGCCGGACCATGGCCGTCGACCTCGGCACCGCGCGCACCGGGGTGGCGGTGAGCGATGAACTTGGCATGCTGGCTCAGCCGTGGAAGACCTTGCCCGGCGGCGCGGCTTCGCTCGAGGCGGTGGTCACAGCCGCGGAAGAGCTGAAGCCCGGACGCATCCTCGTCGGCCTGCCGCGCAACATGGACGGCACCTACGGTCCGGCCGCGGAAGGTGCGCGCGCCTTCGCGGAAAGTCTGCGCGCCCGCGTGGCTTGTCCGGTCGACTTGTGGGACGAACGCCTCACCACCGTGGCCGCGCAGCGTTCCCTGCGCGAGAGCGGACGCAAGGCGCGCGACCAGCGCGGCGTGGTCGACCAGGTGGCCGCGCAGATTCTGCTGCAGAGCTGGCTCGACCGCGCCCCATGCGACTTAAGCTGACGTTAGCTTACGACGGGGCGGCCTTCCGCGGCTGGCAGAGCCAGTCGGGCGGGGGAGCGGTTCAGGATGTTTTGGGAGAGGCGCTGTCCCGGCTCGCGGGTGGAGCCCGTGTGCGGCCCCAAGGTTCGGGCCGCACGGACGCCGGTGTGCATGCGCTGGGTCAGGTCGCCCATGCCGACGTGCCGGACGGACGCGGCGACGGTCCGTTCTGGCGGCATGCGCTCAACGCCACTTTGCCGCCGGGGTTGCGCGTGTTGTCCTGCGTGCGCGTGCGCGAGGATTTCCATGCGCGTTATGCGGCCACGGGAAAGATCTATGACTACGTTTTATGGACCGGGCCCGTGCTGCCCCCGCATCAGGCCGGACGCGCCTGGCATGTGCGGCCCGCGGCGGATGCGGTTCTTCTTCGGCAAGCGGCGGACCTGCTGACCGGACACCATGATTTCGGCGGCTTCTCGGCCAACCGCGGCGCGCCGGTGCGCAACACGCGCCGGAATTTGCGCAAAATCACGGTCACGGCGCGCGGTCCGGAAGTCCGGCTGCGATTCGAGGGCGACGGTTTCCTTTACAAGATGGTCCGCATGCTGGTCGCCGCGATGGTGCGCGTGGCGCAGGGGAAGGCCACGCTGGCGGACCTGCAGGCGCGGCTGCACGGACGCCCGTCCGGGTCGCCGCGGGCCGTGGCGCCAGCCGATGGTCTCTATTTGCGGCGCGTGGCGTATGCGCGGCGCAAGCAATCAAGTTGAATTCGGTTCCCCTGCGCCTTTAGTTTCAGCCCGTGCGAGCCCCGCGTGTTTTTGTTCTCTTGTTGTCGGGGCTTGCCCTGCTCGCATCGGCCGGGCCCTTGCTGCACGCGCAGATTTCCGCGGAGGAACAACGGAAAAGGGAATTGTTCCTCCGCGCCCGCGAGACCATTGCGCCCGAACCCGCGCCCACGCCGCGCTCGGAGCCGGTCCGCCCCAAACCGCGCCCGCGTCCCACCGAGCCGCCGTCAACGGTGGAAAAACCGCCCGAACCCCTCGTTCTGCCGCCGCCCAAGCCGGCAGCCACCCCGCGCCAGACGCCGGCCCCGCGGTCCACGCCGAGGCCGACTCCTCCGCCGAAGCTGGAGCCTCCCCCGCTGGTCTTGCCGCCACCACCCCCGGAGGAAAAGACGCGCGCCACGCCTCCGCCCGCACCGACCCCGGAAGAGACACCGAGGGAAATCAAACTCCCGCCGCCGCGCGAAGCGGCCACGCCGGCCCCGACCCCGCGCGGACGCGAGCCGGAAGCCCCCGCCGCCCCGATCGTGGTGGAAAAGTCCGGCCAGGCCGCGGATGAAGGTCTGGCCCCCTTGCCGAAGCGCGAGCGCCGCGGCCTCTTCGGCCTCGGCGGCGGTCCGCGCTACCGCTACCTCACCCGCGGCGTGCGCGATGCCATCGACCGCGCCCCGGTCAAACGCGGACGCTGGCAATACATCATCGTGCACAACAGCGCCACGCGTCAGGGCAACGCCCGCATCTTCGCCAATTACCACAAAAACGTCCGCAAGATGCAAAACGGCCTGGCCTACCACTTTGTCATAGGCAACGGCACGTCCTCCGGCGACGGCGAGATCGAGATCGGTCCGCGTTGGACACGCCAGATCAACGGCGGCCACGTGGCCAGCGATTATCTCAACAATATCGCCATCGGTATCTGCTTCGTCGGCGACTTCGACCGCGACGTTCCGACCCGTGGCCAGCTCGCCGCGCTGGAGGAACTCGTCGACTACCTCCGGCGCCGTGTCGGACGGAGCAAAGGGCGTGTGCTCATCGTGAAGGGCCATCGCGAAATCAACCCCCGCCCGACGACCTGTCCGGGCAAACGTTTTCCCTACCGCTGGATGCACCGGCGTTTCAACTGATGCGACTCGGAATCACCGGCGCCTCGGGTTTCATCGGTCGCCATGCCGCGCGTCTCGCCGCGGCGCGAGGCTGGGAGGTGGTGCCCTTTTCGCGCCAACCGCGGGACGCGCGCACGCGCCGCTTCGTCCCGGGAGAGCCGGCGGACGTGGACGGACTGGACGCCGTCCTGAATCTCGCCGGCGAACCGGTGGTCGGACGCTGGACCACCGGCAAGCGCCGCCGCATTCTCGAAAGCCGGGTGCTCGGCACGCGATCCCTTGCCGCAGGTTTCGCCCGCGCGGCGCAACCGCCCCGCGTGCTCGTCAACGCATCCGGCATCGGTTACTACGGCGACACGGGTGACCGCGAAGTCGACGAAAACTCGCCGGCCGGCACCGGGTTCCTCGCCGAGGTCTGTCGCGCGTGGGAAGCGGAGGCCATGCAGGTCCGCAACGCGCGCGTCGTCATCCTGCGCATCGGCCTGGTTCTCGGGCGCGAGGGCGGCACGATAAAGCGCATTCTTCCGCTCTTCCGCGCCGGACTCGGTGGTCGCCTGGGTTCCGGACGCCAATGGATGTCCTGCATCCATATCGATGATGTCGTCCGTCTTCCCCTCTGGGCGATGGAAAAGGAAAACCTGAGCGGTCCGGTCAACGCCGTCATGCCTCATCCCGTGACCAATGCGTCTTTCACCCGCGCGCTGGGCGCTGCCGTGCACCGTCCGGCCGTCCTGCCCGCCCCCGCCTTCGTCCTCCGCGCGCTCCTCGGCCCGATGTCCTCCCTGCTTCTCGACAGCTCGCGCGTGCGTCCGCTCGTGCCTGCGGAGAACGGCTACCGCTACGAGTTCACCGACGTGGCCGATGCTCTCGACGAAATTGCCCACTAAATAATTCACCCGCCATCAACACAAGATTTATAGGACGACTCCTTCACTGCCGCGCCCGTACGACGACGGCGGTTCGTCGGGCAGTTCAACTTTAGTCAAGAGAGCTCGCTGGCGTTGGATGGACGTTACGACCTCAACCCATACACGGTGCTTAAGTGGCGCAAGTGATCCTGAGCGCATGTTGTTGCCCATGGGGCTGAGCAACGACGCTCTATTACGTTCACAGCTCAACAAAAGGCTGTGGTTGTGTCTTTCCGCAAGCACACGCTGTTGGGCTTGGACGGCCGTCTCTATCGCAATCCACTATCCCGCACCTCACCCCTTCCGCACACTGCATCACCTCGGGGTTATGGCATCAGCCGGTTGCAGGGCCGCTCTTCCAGGCCCAAGCAGAAGTTCAACACCTGTCCCATTTGCTGTAGCCCGTATCAACACATCTGCCTTTGCTTCCGAATGAACTCCACAGATTTATTGACAATCCTCACAATCACTCTCTGGGACTGCATATCCGGATTCTCGGCACCGGGAAAGTGATCAGACAGAACTCAGTCAGACCTGCTCTGGACTCAAAAAGAGGCAAAGCAGCGGCGTAAGGCGTGCTACGATTCGTACGGATTTCTCCCTTCGAGATGTAATTTTACTGTACCCAACGACCCCTGGACAGCGCGGGGAGCCAGTTGTTGCGATACATGACGGAGTAATCGGTCTTGCCGATGGCGCCTTTCATGGGGACGCCGGTGGCGCGGCGCCATTTTTTGGACATGCTTTCGCCGGTATGGCAGCCCCAGCTTGTCACCTGCGCGCCGCGGGCGAAGATGCCGCGGTTGATGCGACCCAATTCGTCCTCGTGCAGCCAGGACTTCGAGGCGCTGTCGATTTCGTTGCTGTAGTCGAACATGAAAGCCGCCTTGTTGGAGTGGAGAAACCAGTCGAGCGCGGCGATCTTGACCTGACTGCGCGGCTGGCCGGCGTTGAGGTAATTGATCACTTGGTCGGGCGAGCTGAACCAGATGAGCCGCACATTGTATTTCGGAGCGATGTCGGCGATCCACGAGGTGAGGGGGCCTTCGTTCTGGCGCAGACGGCGCTCGTAGCTGGGACGGTGGACCAGCCAGGTGATGCGGGCATTGGGGTCCGCATCGCGGATCTGCTGGAAACGGGTCACCGCCGGACGGATGAAGTTGCCCCACCAGCGGTCGTGCGGAGGGTTCTTGAATTTCTCCCACTGGTAAAGCGACACACCGCCGCTGACCACGATGTATTCCTTCTGGTAAGCGGCGGAAGCGGGTGCGGCGACGGCTATGAGCAAAGCCAGGGCGAGGAGGTGTTTCATGGGAGATTTGCAGAATTTTTAACCACGGATTTCACGGATGGCACGGATGGAAATATTTGTATCCCGGAAGGCAACCAAGCGCTTTTGGGCTGGTTGACGGGAAAAAGGAATTTTCCGCGAAAAGTGTCCGAGGGCAAGCGGAACTGGTCTCAGTAGCCGACGATATCGAGGCCTTCGATAGCCTGGAAGTGCTTCGGATTCCGGGTCAGGAGACGGGCGCCGTGGCATTTGGCCGTGGCGGCAATCCAGAGGTCGTTGTGCGACCGACTATCCAGTTTGCGAGCCCGACGCAGGGAAGAGGCGATGCTGCCGTAATGCTCTGCCGTGCCGAGGTCGGACGGAACGACATTGCGCCTGCGCAGCAGGGACAGCGCCTCCTGCACGCGTGCCGGTGAGACCATGGCGGCGCCGTCCAAGAACTCGCCCGCCGCCGCCGCGGGAACGATAAGTGTTTCCGCGCCGTGGGCGAGGAGCGCGCGGTTGACCAGTGCGGACAAATCACCTTTGGCCCGGAATTCGTCGATCAGGACGGTGGTATCGACGCAGATCACGGCTTTTCGACATCCCACTTGGCTGATTTGCGGTTTGCCCTGACCACGGATTCGAACTTTTCTGCTTCGGCTTTTCTGCTCTCGCCTTTTCCCCAGACAGCTGCGGCTTCGCGCACGGCGTCGGCGCAGGTGCCGTGTCCGTTGTCCGCATCGGCCAATCGATCGAGCAGTTTGGTGAACGACTCGCTCTCCCGTTTGCGCCCGGCCAGCTTCCGGTAAACCTCGGCGTCGACGGCAATGGTCTTGGTAGCCATATATGTAGATTTACATGTAGATAGTGCCTGTCAAGGCGGGCTGAATCCGGAAAAAGTAGAAGCAACTGTGTTTTTAGGTGGGGCAGTTTTCGAGGTTTTTGATTTGGGAGTTGAGGTAGGTGAGGAATTTTCTGGCGCAGGCGATGAGAGCGACTTTGGTGGGTTTACCGTTTGAGCGCAGGCGGAGGTAGAAGCTTTGCAGTGGTGAGGATTTTTGGCGGATAGCACTCAAGGTGGCCATGTAGAGGGCGCGGCGCAGTTGGTTGCGACCGCCGTGGACAAAGCGTACGCCGCGTTTTTGTCCGCTGTCCTTGGCAAAGGGGGCCAAGCCGCAGAGAGCGGCGAGTTTTTTGCGGTTGAGGCGGCCGAGTTCGGGCAACTCCAGGACCAAGGTGGAGGCGGTGACCTCGCCGACGCCGAACTGGGAGATCAAGCATTGGTAGCGGGCGGCCAGGGCCGGATCAGTGAGCAGGGTAGCGCTGATCTGTTTTTCTACCGCGGCAATGGAGGCATCGGTTTGGCGCAGGTGTTTGCGGTAAAGCCTGATGAGGTCGGCCTCGTTGGCGTGCTCAAGCAGGTTGATCCAGCTGACACGTTGGGCGATGAGGGCCTGCCGGCCTCGCAAGAGTTCCAAAGCCCGGGCGTGGGTGGCGGACATGGGAGGTGTCGGGGTGGGTTGCAAATGCCGAGCGTAGTCGGTGATGAGGGCCGCGTCGATGTGGTCGGTCTTGGCGCGCTGGCCGCGGGCCTTGGCAAAGGCACGCACGCGGGCGGGGTTGACGATGGAGACGGGCACGCCGGCGCGGTGGGCCAAGGTAGCCAGGAGTTTTTCGTAGCCTCCGCTGGCTTCGAGCACCAAGTGCGCCCGGGCCGGGAGTTGTCGCAGCCAGGGCACCAGGGCCTTGGCTTGGTTGGAGCAGGTGGAGGAGCGAAGGTCGCTTGCGTTGATGTGCAGGGTGTCTTTACTGACGTCGATACCAATGTAGTGGATGGAGTTCATACAGCTCAGGCTTGTCATGCGAGCCCCGGCACGGGATAGATCCCGGCCGTGCTCGGGCAACTGTTCGAGTTTGATGAAAAAGAACCCGGGCCGGACCTTGGGCTTCTACTCAGTCTCGTCTGATGGCGATACTCAGCGGCGTCACGGTCACGGTTCGGGCCGCGCTCCCGGGGGTCATGACCCCCGGGAGCGCCCTTCGGGCTACTCACCCGAAGACATCGACACTATAGCCAAATGGAACAGACAAGCGGCGTCCCCGCCGCTTTTTGATGGGGGGTAAGCGGCGGGGACGCCGCTTCTACTTTAGAAAAAACCGGGGCGACCTTGCGGTCGCCCCGGGTGATTGGTTCAGGCTTTGGGCCGGACTTAGTAGTCCATGCCGCCCATACCGCCCATGCCGCCGCCGGGCATGGCCGGGGCTTTGTCCTTTTCGGGGATCTCGGTGACGAGAGCCTCGGTGGTGAGGAGCAGGCCGCTGATCGACGAGGCGTTTTGCAAGGCGCTGCGGGTCACCTTGGTCGGGTCGACCACGCCGGCTTTGACCAGGTCTTCATACGCGCCGGTGGCGACGTTGTAGCCT
>JBIKXZ010000257.1:0-2938 GCA_044355525.1 Chthoniobacterales bacterium | reverse complement strand
GGGCGCAGGTGCCGAGCTTGCCGGCGCGCCAGCGGTTGGCCGCTTTGCGGGTGCGCAGGCGCATTTTGGAGACTTTGCGTTTCGGGACGGGCATAAGAAATCAGCGTTTGGTTTTTAACTTATCCAACTGGTCCCAAGCAGATTGCGCACTTTCCTGCGCTCCGCTGCCGCTGGCTGCCAAGCCATGGTAGGGACAGGTATGGCCGAGAATAAGATCACAACGCGGGTGGTTTGGCAAAGCCAATAAAAGCTCCTCCCGGACGGCCGGAGTCAGGTCGACCAACTCCCGTCCTTCGATCTCCACTTGCGTGGCAAAAGGGTCGGCCGCGGCCTCGTAAACGAACGGCTGGAGGCAGGCCACGCAGGTCATTTCCACCGGCACGGACACCCGTCCCGTGGCGAAAACCCCGCTCCCGGAGAGACCGACCTCGAGGTCGTAATGCACCGGACCGGCGGGCTTGGCCCCGATCTCGGCGAGATCGAGAAAACCCGGGTCCTCCTCGCCCTCCAGATGCTTGCCCTCGGGCGGGACTTGCAGCAAGTGGACACCGATCATGCCGCCGACTTGCCTCCGGACATTTTTTGGCGCAAAGCGGCCGCCACGGGTGGCGTGACCACGCCGGACACGTCGCCGCCCAACCGCGCGACCTCCTTGACGATGCGGCTGCTGATGTAGCTGTAGTCCTCCTTGGGCATGAGGAAGATCGTTTCCACGCCCGGCGCGAGGCGGCGGTTCATGAGGGCCATTTGGAATTCGAATTCGAAATCGGAAATGGCGCGCAGTCCGCGCACGATGACTTGGGCTTTCTCCGCAGTGACAAAATCAACGAGAAGACCGTCGAGCTTTTTCACTTTGAGGCGTTTCTCGCCCGGCAACGAAGCGCGGATGAGCTCGAGTCTCTCCTCGATCGGGAAGAGCGGTCCCTTCCCTTCGCTCGGCGCGGCGGCGACGATCACCTCATCGAAAAGGCGCAAAGCCCGCTCGATCACATCGACATGGCCGAGGGTGACCGGGTCGAAACTGCCGGGATAAATGGCGCGGGACATACTCGAGATCTTTTCGCAGATCCGGCGGGTTTGTCAAAAGCGGTTGGTGCGGGGGTCAGTCCGATTTGTAGCGGTTCGGGATTTTCTGTAGCCGCGGCACTCTGTGCCGCGAATCAATTCGACCAACGCACCACAGAGTGGCGCGGCTACAGGAGACGGCTAGGACATTTTCGACACCGCTCTGAACAATCCACCTACTCCCACTCGATGGTGGCGGGAGGCTTGCTCGAGATGTCGTAGCAGACGCGGTTGACGCCGCGGACTTCATTGATAATGCGGCCGGAAATGCGGGCGAGGACTTCGCCGGGCAGGCGGACCCAATCGGCAGTCATGCCATCGCGACTCTCCACCACGCGCAGGGCCACGGTGTTCTCGAAGGTGCGTTCGTCGCCCATCACGCCGACGGAGCGGACGGGAAGAAGCACGGCGAAGGCTTGCCAGACTCGGTCATACCAACCCGAGGCGACCATCTCGTCTTGCACGATGGCGTCGGCCTCCTGGAGCACACGCACGCGGTCGCGGGTCACGGCGCCGAGGATGCGCACGGCGAGTCCGGGGCCGGGGAACGGGTGACGGTGGACAATTTCGCGCGGCAAACCGAGTTGCAGACCGACCTCGCGGACTTCGTCCTTGAAAAGCTGGCGGAGCGGTTCGACGAGTTGGAATTTCATCCGCTTGGGCAATCCGCCCACGTTGTGGTGGCTCTTGATGAGCGACGCGGGGTTGCCGCCGATGGGAACGCTTTCGATGACATCGGGGTAAAGCGTGCCCTGCGCGAGGTAGCGGTAAGGCCGCCCTTTGCGTTGTCCGGCCAGGGACTTGGCCGCTTTTTCGAAGACGCGCACGAATTCGTTGCCGATGATCTTGCGTTTGCGCTCGGGGTCGGTGACACCGCGCAGCAGGCCGAGGAATTTCGACGAGGCGCCGACGATGCGGAGGTCGATGTGAAAGTGTTTGCCGAAAATCTCGCGCACCCATTCGCGTTCCCCGGCGCGGAGAAGCCCGTTGTCGACGAAGATGCAGGTCAATTGGTCGCCGATGGCCTTGTGGAGCAGCGCGGCGGCCACGGAGGAATCAACGCCGCCGCTGAGACCGAGGACCACGCGGTCTTCACCCACTTGCGCACGCACGTCCGCGCAGGCGCGTTCGATGAACGAGCCCGGGGTCCAATCGGGCCGGCAGCCGCAGATGCCGAGGACGAAATTTTCGATGACTTCGCTGCCGCGCGGCGTATGCGAAACCTCGGGATGGAATTGGAGCCCGTAAAAATTGCGTTTGGCATCGGCGATGGCGGCGGCTTTGGAATTTTCCGTGGTGCCGACGGCGGCGAAGCCGGACGGGAGACGCGTGACTTTGTCACCGTGGCTGTTCCAGACATCGAGGTGCTTGGGCAGACCGGCAAAGAGTTTGTTTTTGCGCGTCACGGTGAGGCGTCCGGGTCCGAATTCGCGCTCGGCCGAGGCCTCGACGGCGCCTCCGAGGTCACGCGCGAGGAGTTGCATGCCGTAGCAGATGCCGAGGATGGGCAGTCCCAGACGGTAGATGGCACGGTCCACGCGCGGCGCTTTGCGTCCGTAGACGCTGGCCGGGCCGCCGGAAAGAATGATACCGGCCGCGCCGCGGCGTTTGACTTCCGCCGCGGTCGTGGTGTGCGGGAGAATTTCCGAATAGACGCGGCACTCGCGCACGCGGCGCGCGATGACCTGGGTGTATTGCGACCCGAAATCGAGAATGATGATCTTAGACGGACGCCCGCCGGCCGCCACGGTCCGCGTCACTGGTAGTATGGCCCGAAAGCATCACCGGTGGGGTTGGGCGAAATGAGACGCCCTTGGCTGGTGATGCCCTGTTCGAATTTTTCGGTCACGTCGGTGCCGGCTTCCTCGACCGC
>JBIKXZ010000256.1:0-2940 GCA_044355525.1 Chthoniobacterales bacterium | reverse complement strand
CTCATCGTGCAGGAAGTCAAGAAGGGCAAAGGCAACGAAGGCTACAACGTCGCCACCGGCGCGTATGAAGACCTGGTCAAAGCCGGCGTGGTCGACCCGACCAAGGTGACCCGCAGCGCCTTGCAAAACGCCTCGTCCATCAGCGGCCTACTCCTCACCACCGAGGCTCTCGTCACTGAGATCCCGGAGAAGGAGAAAGCCCCGGCCATGCCCGGCGGCGGCATGGGCGGTATGGGCGGCATGGACTACTAAGTCCGGCCCGAAGCCTGAACCAATCACACCGGGGCGACCGCAAGGTCGCCCCGGTTTTTTTGTGCTATCTCTTGAGCCTGTTGCGCTCGACTTCCCAGACAACCAAGTCGGTGCCTCCCAAAGAGGGTTTCAGCTCGTAGACGCGCTTCCCGTCCGTCAAACGCAACCCGCCATCCAAATCCAGCGATACTTCGACAATTTCGCTCTGTGTCCTCCGCTGAGGCTTCGACTCTTGGAATGTTGTGCGGCCCCCTGAGTTTTCCTTGCGGACTTCAATAACCCGCTGCTTGGACTCGACCTCAAAAACATAGACATGAGGAAGCACATCCTTAAGTTTCGCATCCACCTGGTCAGTTATAACAACTTTGTCCACGGCCGGCGAAAAAGTGGACTCAAAGCCTGATTCGGGGAAGTTCACGCCGTCTCCTCTGGGAAGCAGTCTATCTTGGACAGCGGCTTCCACCCCACGGTGAAGCAGCGCTTGATAATGCTTGCCACTCAGTTTGAGCTGACCGACTTCTTTGAATTCCGCCCCGAGCACTTTCCTCGCCGACGCGTCGAAGAGCCTGAGAAAACTGTCGCCGGGCTTGATCCTCTCCGTGCTGACTTTGTTAAGAAAAAATCTGCCCGACTGGTCTCGGACCGCATCGGACCATGTGAGTTTACTCGCCTCAAGAGCGGCATGCTCATGGTAGTAGCCGAAGAACAATCCGTTGCCGGTTTCGATCAGGGCCAAAGCGCCGTATTTGTCCTTGTGTTGAGAGACCCACAACTGCCTCATTTCGCCCGCTGCATTGCCCAAAAGCGGCGTTTCCGGATTAAACGGACTATACAGGACACCGGTTGTCGAAGGCTCCTTCTTCGTCAGGCGACTCGGCACGGGCAAGGCCGTGCTACCGTGACCAGCGTGCTTGTTCCACCACTCGGAGGGAGTCAGTCCCACCAAATTTGAAGCGTTGGCAACCACAAAGGTCCTTTCGCCGAAGGGAATGACCAGTTCCACGGCCGCGGCGGGCAAACTGATCCAATTCATGTTGGCGAAAAGATAACCCTCCGGCACGGAAACAAACCCCGCGCCCGGCGAAGGATTCTTCGCCAAGTCTTCGAATGTTGCGCCGCTCTCGAGATCATCGCGGGAAAGCTCATTGAGTTGGGTCCGACCATTGGATACCACGGCTCGACGAAACAATTCGTCGAACTCTTCAAAATCGAGAAGGAGCCTGGACGGTGCATCATTCATCTCCAACTTCTCGGCACGGGATTTCGGATTGTCACGAAGCCTGACATCGAATCCGCGTCCGCTTTTGGCGACGATGACGTTTTCAAAGATTTTCCCATTCCGAGATAGAATCCTTTCGTAGGTCCTTTCACCTTCCTTGAGGGATTCCGGCGCCGGCGCAGACTCCACCGCGGAATCGTCGGGATCGCCAAGGGTGACGCTCTGGTCGTCAGGTCGAGACACTGAAATTTCCGGATTCGGCTTGGGCGAGAAACTTGGGCCGGCGTGCGGCGACGCGACGTCCTGAGGACGGCTTCGCAGAAAAGCCGCCGCCTTCGCGGGGTCGTATTGGTAACGCGCCTGCACCTCTGTGGAGACCTCGCCGAGAGGCAGAGTGGCGCCGCCGGTATCGTGCATTATTTCCAACTCAGCGGGTGTGTTGGCAATGACGGTCACATTGCGATAGACGGTGCCACGATGTTCGAGGATCTCGAAGTCCATCGTCTGGGGGTCAAAAGGACGTGGCGCGGGCTCGGCGGGTTTGGTCTCGCGTGATTCATCGAAGGCAGCAAGGAAATCGGGTGCAGGGACAAACACCTCCAAACCATATTGCAACTCTGCCTCGTTCAGAAGCGGGCGCAGCGTGTGGCTGTCATCGGTGTTGCTGTAGAGTTGCTCAACGAGCTGATCGACGCGTATCAGGTTCTCGGGTGTGTTGTCGACCACCATGAGATAGTTTCTGTCGCGCAGAACCGCAGCGGCTCGGTAAGGGAATTCGACACCTTGGGCTTCCAGAAAATAGCGTGCAGGCCCGCGGTCGAGGGACTTCCCCGAAAGTTTCACCTCATCGGCACCCCGTTCATAAGCCGAAAGGAGCTTGGTCTGCATCTGCAGCGTGAGCACATAACTACGCCGAGTCAGACTGTTGGCGTCCGCTGGAGAAGCTGTTGCTGCCTGTGTTGCCAGTAGGCAAGCGAACAGAGCCGCTGGCGCACGCAATAAAGAAGAGCTGTAAGCAACCATTTCGCCAAGAGATAATCACCAACGCACGCCCACAAGGTCAAGGAGTCTGGACGCTAGTCCAAAGGAGTTGGCAGAGGCCCGCAACGTGATTTCCAGCCGCTCTGGACGCGCGGAGCACTACGGGGCCATAGGCTTCAGCTCTGCGGAAAGTTGGCAAACTCGAAGGCCGTTCACACAACGATATCTGGATCGCCGCAACCGCCCTCTGCCGCGGCGCGCGACTTCTGACCCGAAACCCAAAACACTTCCAGAGCATCAAAGGCCTTGCCGTGATCGGGTATTGAGTCCGGGCTCCGCGGTCTCGGGGACCACACGCGACCTCATCGTGCAGGAAGTCAAGAAGGGCAAAGGCAACGAAGGCTACAACGTCGCCACCGGCGCGTATGAAGACCTGGTCAAAGCCGGCGTGGTCGACCCGACCAAGGTGACCCGCAGCGCCTTGCAAA
>JBIKXZ010000093.1:0-9351 GCA_044355525.1 Chthoniobacterales bacterium | reverse complement strand
CTTGTGTTGTCAGGTTTTTCCCTAGGTAGCAACCACAATTTGTAGGGGTGTGGCTGGGGGGATGGGGCGTCCAGCCAGAGGGCTCCTGTAGCCGCGGCACTCAGTGCCGCGAATCTGGGGGCTCGGTGCGGCACAGAAGTGCCGCGGCTACATCAAGTCCCCAACCGGTCGATGTGTGACGAGGGGATCAGGGCGCCAACTCGACTTGGATGCGGTAGAAGCGGGCACCGGTGGTGCCGAGACCGGTCTCGGTCACCGTCTTGATGGTGTCATCGCCCGTCACCGGGTTGGACTGACCGCCCTGGAGATTTGTCACTTGGTTCCACGAGCCGGTGGTCAGATCGCCGCGACCGAGCACCGTGTAGCGGCGACCGGCCACGGTCGGGAAGGTTACGCGGAAGGTATCGCCGGTCGATTCGACGCTCACCGGCGGGAAGCCGCTGGAGGCGTCATTCGGATTCGAGCCCAGGACGTATTCCTGCATGTTGGTCAAACCGTCACCGTCACGATCAGCCGAGGCCACGCGCTCGTTGGCGGGAATGTTGTTCTGCGACCACCATGTGTCGGGGATGCCGTCGGTCGCGGCCGGATCGTCGCTGCCGTTGTCGAAGCCGAGAGTGACAGTATGCGGACCGGCCCCGGTCAGTTCTACCTCGACCTGATGGGTCTGCGCCTGGTTGCGACGCCGCTCCGTGGTGGTGGCCGTGGTGTCGATAGCGGCCGCATTGATTTGCGGGGCCTCGACCCATGCACGGACGACTTCATCGCCGTTGGCATTGGCCACGCTGGCGCGCGTGCCTTGAACCACTTCCTGAGTCAGGCCGTCATTGCCGCGCAGCATGAGGTCGAGAAGGTTGGGCGAGAGACCGAAGCGGACAAAGAGTTTGGAGGGACCGCTCAAACTGTAGCTCGCGGCGATGCGGCCCTGGCTCGCATTGGGCAGGGTCATAGTTTTGCTAACGCCTCCGGAGCTGAAGGTCCAACCCTTGGCCGAGCCGGGAGCGGCAGTCACTGTGTAGAGTTCATTCACGCCGGCACCGGTGCCGGTGCCGCTGCTGATCCTCCACCAATCCTTGAATCCGCTGGTGCGGAAGGCCGTCTCATTGCTGGAACCTTCTTCCTCGGTGTCGGTGTTGGCATACGAGGCGAAGTTGCCCGCGACTTGCCAGACTTTGCCGCTGGACGGATCGCGCATCCACGCGGCGGTCATGCGGCCACCTCTCCGCTCGATCACGGCGAAGATGCGGTTGTTGTAGAGAAGGTATTCGTCCTGTCCGTCGAGATCGACGTCTTCCTGCACGGCTTCATGGGTCGAGGCGGCAGCGGTGGCTGCCCATTGCTGGACACGGCCAAAAACGTTGGCGAAGCGGGCCTGGCCTTGGGTGTTGCGGGCGAAATCGGCCAGCGACTGGTTGGAGAGCGACGCGGGATTGATGTAGTCGCCGGTGCTGAATTTGCTCAGGTCGGTCGTCTGGTCCGTGTTGGGAAGGTAGAAGGCGGTCTGGAACATGGTGCCACCGACCACCGCGCGGGCCACGTCTTGCAGGTTGGCGGCGTTGGCGGTCTTGGCGGAATCCCACGCGGCATTGGCGTGGCCGTTGACCCCTACTTGGCCGAAGGCGCTGTTGGCCGTGAAGGTCTGCGTCTTCAGCTTGTTGAACCAATTGTCATAGTTTTCGTTGGTCGCCCAGTCGACCCAGTCCTTGGCGGTGAGGCGAAGATTGCGGCCGGTGCCGTGGTTGACCGAGCCCCATGTGGTGTAGTTGTTGCCGTCCTCGCCTTTGTAGCTGACTTGGTTGCCGGCGATCTGCCCGGCGGTGACGAGGCGGATCCACGGGCGGCTGGCTAGCCAGCGGACGTTGGCGTCGTAGCTGTTGGCGCGGTTGTTGCTGGAGAAATCATCGAAGTCACGCCAGAGAACAACCACTTGGTCCTGCGTGCCGCTGCGGGAGCGGCGCGAGAGGAGCTGACGGACAGGCAAGGCCGAGCCCTCGTCGAGGGTGCTGTTGAGATAATCGCTGGTGAAATCGTGGATGGGGAAAACCTTCACGCCATTGACTTCGTTGAGCCGGTAACCGGAAGTGCCCAGCGCGCTGGAGCGGCCGAACCACTTGACGAAGTGGCGCATCTGATCGGCGAAGGTGTAGTCATAACCCATGCCATCGATCATTTCGAGGGACTCGTCGTCGAGCACGCGCTCCGCCGGCCAGAAAATGCTGCGCGAGGCGGCTGGGCCGTTATTGCCGTAGATGGTGTCGAGGAATTTCTCGGCGATCTGCTTGTTCGCTGTGTTGAAACCGGACTGGAAATACTTCGGCATGTGGTCGGCGAAGGTCGAGCCGACCAGAGAGATTTTGCCTTGGCCGACGAGCGCGCGGATACGGGCGTTGAAGGTCGGACCGTCATTGTTCGGCCACGGGCTGGCGTTCGGGTTCCTGGCCCATTGCAGGGCCGAAGCGAGGGTCGGCGTAATGTGCAGGGTGAGCGGCGCCTGGTAGGCCTCGTGAGTCTGCAGCAGGCGCGAGTAGCCGACGGCGGGCGAGCCGCGGCGGACCCAACTCTGCGCGGTTTCGGCACGCTCGATGGCTTTGTTGCCGTGCGCGAGGAGCATGACTTTGGCGTTCTTGTTGCGGTCGTTGGAGCCGCTGCGACCGAAATAGTTGGCCAACTTCCCGTTGATGCGGATGTTGTCCTGATCGCGCCAGAAATCGGAGGCTAGCCAGTCGTCGTAAATGGTGTCGCGGATGTCGTTGCGGCGGGCGATATCACCGCTGCCGCTGCCCGCAGTATTCGGCATGGTGGTGAAGACCTGGAAGTTGAGCGTGTCCGGATTTCCACCCCAGCCGGCATCGATGAGGTGCTGGCGATCGACGGAAATTTCAACAGCATCGTAAGTGCCGGACCAAGCGATGCGGTCGCGGCCGGTGCCGAAGCCGCGCGAAATGACACCGAAGCTGGCCGGGTTCTGGAACTCGTCGACCGTGTTGCTGCTGCGGTTGGTGTCGATAAAGATCGAACCGAAGTCTTGGCTGTAGGCGGCGACGACCGCCTCCCAGCGCATGTCGGTGGCGATATCGACCTCGTTCGGGATGGCGCGCTCGCCGACGGCGGGGTTGCCGGTGTCGATCACGACGTAGGCGTCGACCTCGCCCTGCCAGGCATTCATCGCGAGATCCATGAAGTCGACGCGGAAGTAGAGACGTCCATCCCCGCCGGCAGAGGTGTCACCGCCGTCGCGGAAGCTGAAAGCGACGATGTCGCGCGAATTGTCGTTGATATTGGTGCGGTAAACGTCAGCGCCCTGGCTGCCGCCCTCGTTGTATTCGTCGAGCACGAGGAGGTCGTTGTGATTCCAGTCGGTGAACTCGCCGATGCGGATGGCGCCTTCGCCCGCGCCGCCACCGCCGCCGGTGTTGGCCTGGTTCGGGTGCGTGCCGTTGGCCAGCTCGGTGGCGTTGTTCACTCCGTCGGTGTCGGGGTCACCGTCTGGACCATTGACGATGTTACCGAGGCCGCCGTCGCGGAAGCTGTAGGTGCCGTTGTCGAGCGGATCGAGGCCGTGATTGACTTCCCACCCGTCAGGAAGGCCGTCGCCGTCGGTGTCGGCGCGCAGTGGATCGGTTTCGCTGATGACGATCTTCGGCCAACCGCCGGATTGTGCCGTGCCGTTGCCGGCCGGGGCGTAGGCGGCAAGGAGGGCGGTGTAGTTGATGGCGCGCGAAGTGGCGGCACCGGTGCGGAACTGCGAGTTTGCGGAGATAAGAAGTTCGGCAAGCGTTCCATTCTCGGCCTTGAGAAAGAGGTCCGTGCGGCCGTTGAGATTCTGATCTTCGCCATTGCCGTCGTTAAGCCCGTCGCCGTCGGAATCGGGTCTGGTCGCGGTGCTTTCCTGCCAGGTTTCGAAGGACTCGATGACGTTATTGGGCCAGTCGCCGAGGTTCAGGCGGTTCGCGTTGTTGGTATATTGGCTGAGCGTGGCGGCGAGTTGCAGAGGTTTACCGTCGCCATCGGTCCAACCATTGCGGTTGGTATCCTCGAGGCCGTCGGGCAGACCGTCGCCGTCGCTGTCGGGATTGGTCGGATCGGTCATGGATCCGTAGGCCAGGCGCGTGCGGGTGTCGCCCTGGCTCTGCGAGCCGACGCCGGGGACGATGCCCGCGTGCTGCACCACGGCATAGAGCGGCGGATCAAGGTCGCCGATGAAGTTCGGGAAGCCGTCGGTATTCGAATCGACCGCGGGGTCGGTCGGCGGCGTGGCGGCCGTGCGCCAGCCGACTTCGAGCGCGTCGGGCAGACCGTCTCCGTCGCTGTCCGGGCTGGTCGGCAGCGAGCGGCCGGTGGCGAAATGGATGTGCACGTCGCCGTTGTTCCACGTTTCCGGATTCGTGATCGGCAAGGCTTTGCGGTTGCTCTCGTCGATGTTGATCAAACCATCGTTGTCGTCGTCCTTGCTGTCGTCGCCGGAAGGAACGACGATTTGGCGCAGAACGACGTTGGCGTTGCGGGTGGTCTTGGTCGGCACGCCGTCGAGAGGCGCCTCGGCCTCGATGACATAGCGGCCGGCCGCAGTAATGCTCCAAGTGTAGCTCCAACGCTTGATGTTGCCGTTGAGTTCGGAGGTCGGTTCGCCGGTGACGGTTATGCCGGTAAGAGTAGGCGCGCTGGTCACGCCGGTGCTTGTCTCCACCCAGACGATATCCGTGGTGGAGTCCGCACCCGGACCGTCGGGCAGGATGATTTCCGTCGGACGGCCGTCTGAACCGACGACGGTCGGCCGGGTGATGCGGATGAAGGGTTTGTTGCTCGGATTGACCGTGACGCGGCGGATGGCGGTGAGCCGCCGGTTGTTGTCATTCGGATCCTGATAGACAACGCGAAATTCCTGCTGCGGCAAGGCGACATTATACAGATTGGGCAGCGGGATGGAGAGTTGGTGGAAGGCGCCGCCGGGTCCGAAATCGCCGTAATCGATCGACCACCCGTTGCGATCCTGTGCATTGCCTTGGGCCGAGAAGGTGAAGCGGGCCATCATCTGCGCCGGCGTGATGGAGGTGTTGCTCAGGCTCTTCGGGAACCAGATGCGCATGATGTAGTTGTCGTCGACGACATCGCCGTCATTGGCCGGGAAAGCAATGACGAGACGCTCGGCATTGCCGCGGGTCTGGACGTTGCGGGTAATTTCGCGAACGTGGGCCGCCGCGGCGTCGAGGGTGAGGTCACGGGACGAGGAGGCCTCGAGCAGGCGGATCTTGACCGTGCCCGCGCCGGTGACCGGAATGTTGTTGTAGGTGAAGCGGAACTCTTTCTGGTGGGGGCTGCTGAAGGAAGGGCTCGGGGTGACCTCGGTGGCCCGGGCCCAAGTCGGGTTCAGGGTCGTGTCATAAGTCCCGTTGCCATTGAGATCGGTAAAAGTTTCGCCCGTGTTCCACACGCCGTTGTTGTTGGCGTCGACGAAAGGCTCGAAGCCGATGCCGTTGCCGTTTTGCCGGAGGGTGACCGCATCGTCATTGTCCGTCTCGGAGTCAGCGATGGAATACCAGACCTCCTCGACGGTCATGTCCGCGCGAACGACCATCTCGTAGCCGGATCCGCCCACTGTCTCGCCTTCGGTCGCCGGGAAAGCGAGGACGCCCTCCGGCGTTTTGGCGTCATAGTAGAAGACCTGCGTGAACGTGTTGTAGAGCGGGGCCTCGGTGTGACTGGCATCGAGAGCCGGTTTGCCGGTCGTCGGATAGGCATTGCGCTTGAGGAAGGCGCGGGCGCGGATGACGTGGAAGCCTTCGCTCAACCCTTCCTGCATGGCCCAAGGCCAACTCGCGTAAGGTTGTCCCAGGGTCGGCACGCGCGCGTAGTCGTTGTGGGGGAAGTGCTCCACGGTGGCAGGATTGAAGTCCGCCACGCGGAAGGTGGTCATCATCATTTTCTTGTAGGCGACCGAGCCCGCGTCGGCCGGCCACCATGCGGGAGCGCCGGCACCATCGTTTTTGAAGAAACCGATTTTGTAGGTGAGTTTCGCACCGGCCGGCGGTTTGGGAATACTGGCTGAGGCCCACCAGTCGTCGCCGGTCTGGTTGTGCCGGTAGTTCAACTCGGCGACTTTCGTCGTGCCGCGGCCGATGCCGCCGGCACCTTCGGGGAATGATCCATCGGTCGTGTAGTAGACAAAGGCCTTGAAGCCGGCACCGACCGAGTTGCTTTTGACCCAAAGAACGATATCGCTGGCGCCTTCGACCAGTTGCGGGCCGCCAACGCCAGTGGTGCCGACCGGACCTCCCACCGTTGCCTCCGGATCGTGATAGATCCACTGCGCGACATTGTCGCCGTAGGCGTTGTAGTCGTTGCCGTTGGTCGGGCCGTTGTTGTAGGCGAACGCGCCGCCGATGGTTTTGGCGTAGGTTTCAGCACCGCCGGAGCCGATTTTATTCCGGCTGATCAGACGCGCCGCAAATTTTTCCGGATGCTGGCGATCGACAAAAGACGGTTGCTCGTAGCCGAGGAAGACATCGGTGCGCAGGGCCGGAGGATTGTCGCGGAAAGCCGGATCGGTGATGCCCAGCGGACGGATGCCATTGAGGTCCACGCCGCCGTCCAGCTTGAGCATGATGTTTTCCGCCGAGCCGTCGGCGCGGGCGACGATGGTGACCGGACCACCTTTGACCACCGGCACTGTCGTGCGGTAAGTCAGGTCGGGCGGCGTGGTGCCGGCGGGAAAACCACGGTTTTCCAGTCCGTAAGGATTGAAATTTTTGTCGCCGTCGCGGCCGTCTTTGCGCGTGACCGCAATACGCGGAACTTCCTCGCCATTTTGGTAGAGGCTGATGGCCGGCGACCAAAGGTCCGATGTTTCGGGAGTGCGGTAGCTGAAGACGAAGTAACCGCCTGACGGCACGAGGACGGTAGGCAGGTTGCTGGCGGCGACGTAGAAGCCGCCCATGAACGAACCGTTCGGACCGCGCGCGTATTGGTGCAGCCAGGCATTGCCAGGGAAGCTGGACGAGATGCCACGGGACTGGCCGGCCACGGTGTTGTCGTTCATCATCATCACCATGGTGATCTCGCCGGCGGCAGCGCCGCTGCGGGTCGAGCCGTCCGGGTTGCGGTTGTCGCGGCGTTCGAAGGCGAGATAATCGCCGTCGGCCCAGCGGCCCTGCTGGATGCCGCGGGCGAAGTCGTTGTGGACTTGCAGAATGTTCGGGATGCGCGGATCGCCGAACTGTCCGAGGTAGTGCGTGTTGGCGTGACGAGGGAAAGCGCCGCCCGATTCGCCGAGGGTTTCCGCTTTGTTGTAGCCGTCGGAATAAACGAGGCCCATGCCCTCGCGGGTCATATAGTAGGCGTGTTGCCATTCCTTCTGCGCGGCAAAATCGCTGTCGTGGCTGTTGGCGTGGGTGACGCCCAAGCCTTGGGGAAATCCACCCGCTCCCGACGCATCCAAACCGTTGAGGTTGCCGCCCGGATTGCCCAAGCGGTTGTTCAACTGGGAACGAAGATCGTTGTCGACCAGACGCATGCCGGCATCCCAGTAGCCGCCGTAGCCGGGGGGCTGACCGAGGTGCTCGCCGAAGACCATGGCATCGTCGCGGGGCACCTTGTCTTCGAAGACCGAATCGCGGTGGTTGGCGTCGCTGAAACCACGGGTGAGGTTGAACTGGCGCTGCACTCCGCCGAGATAACCGAGATCGCTCGCATCCTTGCCGGTGCCCGACTGCTGGCCGAAAAAGTAATCCGGCACATGCTTGACCGCATCCAGACGGAGTCCGTCGGCCTTGGTGCGGTCGATTTTCCAGCGGGCTGCGCGAATGAGATAGCCGCCCACGTCTTCGACGAAGGGCTGACGGTTGAGGAGAATGTAGCTGCGGGCCTTGAGGCGGAGTTCCTCCGCGGTGGCGGTGGGACCGAGTTCCGCCCGGGCTTGGTCGATGAGAACACCGAAGTAAGCGGTATTGCCGTCCTTATCGATGTTATATTGCTCGGGGCGCTCGAGATCCCGGACAAACCAGTATTTCGGATGCGTCGAACCCTCACCAGGACCGTGGTTGGCATTGGGTGTCTCGTGCGCGATGTCGATGAGGTCGGCCAGACCGAGATGGAGCACCTGCCATCCGCTGCCCCAATCCCGCGTGTTGTCCCATTTGCGATAGAAGCCGTCCTCGGTCCGGCGCAGGTGGAAATCCTCGGGCACCATGCCCGGATAAAGCTCGGCCTGCCCTTCGCCGCCGATCGGCGTGTTTTCGTTGAACCCCGGGATGTCAAAGGCCCGGTGGTTCATGATGTTGTCGAAATAGATGCGGATGCCGAAGCGATGCGCCACTTCGATCATGTGAAGCAACTCGGCCTCCGTGCCGTAGCGGGTGCGGATCGTGCTGCGCTGGTCTTTCGACCCGAGATCGAAGGGATCCCACAAATCGTAGCCGACGGAGAGTCCGCCGGAGGCTTTGGTCGGGGGCGGGAGCCACAGAGAATTATAGCCGGCCTCGGCCAGTTCGGGCATTTTCTGGGCCACCTCGGACCAGGAAACGTTGAAGAGCTGGAGCATGCCCTCGGCGCGCGCGGACGGGGGCTGACCCACCAACAGGAGGAGGCAGCCCGCCATGGCGACAAGGAACCGCCGCCAAAGTGTCGGGGAGAACTTCATCTGGGGATATCTGACGATCCCAGATTTTTCTCTGTTGTCAAGGTAGGTTGCCATCGATTTAGAGAGTAAACACGGCGCACTCCGAGCCTTGTTTTCTCTGTAAGTTTAGACAGTCGTTTGACTTATTCGTTCAAGAGAGCCAACAGAAATACGCCTGAAGAGGCGACTTGGACGGCAGGGTTGGCATCCGGCCCGGCCCAACGTAAACACATTGCCAACATTTATGCCTTGGGAACACCGCTCCGAACCCCTCGCCCCGAGCCATGTCTTCGTGGGGCGGATTTTGCGGCAGATCCTGCTCGTCGCGGCCATTGTCGCCGTGGCACTGGCGGTGGGAACTGCGGGATACATGGTGATCTCCAGGGACACCGAGACGGAAAAGCTCGGTTTCGTGGATTCGTTCCTCGAGGCGAGCATGCTCATCAGCGGGGCCGGCCCGCTCTACACCGAACGCAGCTCCAGCGACACGCTGAAGATGTTTTCCGCGCTCTACGCGCTCTTCGGCACGCTGGTCGTCGTCTCGAGCGTGGGCATCCTCGCCTCGCCCATCGTGCACCGCGTGCTGCACCGTTTGCATCTCGAGCGCGGACGGAGCGGATAATGCAACCCGCGTGAATGGCGAGCTTCCCCGCGAGCCGTCAGCCACGGGCGCGGCGGCCGGGGACGGCCGCCCTCCAAGGATCACATCACCCCCAGCGCCGCGCCGATGCGCCGGC
>JBIKXZ010000092.1:0-9424 GCA_044355525.1 Chthoniobacterales bacterium | reverse complement strand
ACAACATCCGGAACAACAGCCGAGCTCCGGCAAAGCCGGCCGAGACAGGTTGCCCCGCAACCAACTGGTGCTGCTAGTGGTTGTCGCTTCACTGTTCATAATCCTGACTGCACCAAGGAGCGCGCCGCTTTGCGTTAGGCGTTTCGTTTGCGCGACCGCAGCAGCAAAAAGTAGAAGCGCCACCCCCGCCGATTATGGCTCGAGGTTGAGCGCTCCCGCACGCGCGGGACCGCGCCTGTCTTCGATACTTGATCCCGTCGCCCGCGGGGCTTTTAGTTCGCTCGCCTTGAAGAACCGCAAAGTCATCTTCGGACGCTTGGCCCTTGTCCTCTTGGGGCCGCTGCTTTTTTTCGGCGCGCTGGAGGCGGGTTTGCGGTTGGTCGGTTACGGTGATCCGGTCACGTTTTTCCGTCCGGTGGAAATCGGCGGCCGCACTTACCACGTCGAGAATCCCTACTTCGGCCAGCGCTTCTTCCGCCGCCACTTGCCGCGCGTGCCGGCGTGGAACCTCATCCCGCCGCCGACGCCAGGGGTGCCGCGCATTGCCGTGATCGGTGAATCCGCCGCGCAGGGCTACCCGCTGCAGAAGATCGGCCTCGCCTCCATGCTCGAAGGTATCTTGGAAATCGAACACCCCGGACGCCGCTTCGATTTTATCAATGCAGCTATGACCTCAGTGAATTCCCACGTGCTTGCAGATGTCGTGCCCGAGGTCATCGCGCAGAAGCCCGACGTTGCCGTCTTCTACATGGGCAACAACGAAGTTGTCGGCCCCTACGGTCCGGGCACGCCGTTCACCGCGTGGACACGCAGCCGTTTCTTCGTTTGGTTGGACAAAAATCTCCGACGCTCCCGCACCTACCAGCTGCTTGATCATCTTGTCGCCCGCGTGGTCCCGCCTCCGCCCACCGCCTGGCAGGGCTTCCAAATGTTCTCCCAACTCACCGTCCCCGCCGACAGTCCGGCACTAGAGGGTGTCTATGCCGCCTTCGAGCGCAATCTCGAGTCGATGGTCGATGACCTGCTCGACTCCGGCACCCGCGTCGTCCTTTGCACCGTGGCGGTGAATCTCGCCGACTGGGGCCCGGCCTCCTCCGATCCTCTGCCCGGGAATTCCCCCGCGCGTCCGCTGCTCGAGGAGGGACAGTTGTTCCTTGCCCAAGGACGTGCCGCCGACGCTTTGATCCCGTTGGAAAAAGCGGCCGACCTCGTCCCCGATCACGCGGCCGCTCATTTTTATCTCGGCCGAGCCCGCGAGCAGACCGGCGACCTCGCCGCCGCCTGCGCTTCCCTCGAACGCGCCCGCGACCTCGATCTCCACCGCTTCCGCGCCGACTCGCGCATCAATGACATCATCCGCCGCGTCGCCGCCCAGCGAGCCGGGCGCGGGGTGGTTCTTGTCGATGCCGACCGCGATCTCGTCACCGGCGGACTCCCCGGGATCGGCCAGTTCACCGAGCATGTTCATCTGACATTCGACGGCATGCAGCGCCTCGCTTTGCTCGTGGCCCAAGCCCTGCCGTCCGTGTTGCCCGATCTCGGACCACCCCGCGCTTTCACCGAGGCGGACGAAGCCGAATTGCGCGACCGCATCTTCTACACACCCTTCGACGAAGTGCTCCTCGCCGTGGTGGCCCGCGATGTCGGCGAGATCCCCATCTTTGCCGGACGTCCCGGGGCAGGGGAGACGCGCGATCATTGGTCTGCCGTGGAGCAGGAACTCCGCCGCACCAACCCCTACGATGCCGCCCAGCTCGAGGCCGCCTTCGCCCGCTCCGAGATGCTCCGCCCCGGTGACGCCCGCAACATCGCCTCGCAAGCCGATTATCTGTGGCGCCTCGGCCGCACCGAAGAGGCCGCCGCCGCCGGCCAGCGCGTCCTCGAGACCAAGCCGACCTACTTCGAGGGCTACCGCTTCATGGCCGACGCGGCCAAAGAGCGGGGCGATTTCGCGCAAGCCCGCGAACTCTACCTCCAAGCCCTCGGCCTTTACCGCCTCATCCCCGACGCTTGGAAAAACATTGGCGATCTGGATCGCCGCTCCGGCGATCACCGCGCCGCCGAGGAGCACTATGACACAGCTTTCCGCATGGATGCCGGCAATGTCGGGGCTGCGCTTGCTTTGGCCGAGATTGAGGCCAACAGCTCGCGGCGCGACGCGGCACGGCAGACGCTCCAAGTCTCCGCGCGGCATAATGCACGGGACGCCTCCGTTCAGGTCGCGCTGGCCCGGTTGGAAGGTGCCGAGGGCAACTTCGCCGAGGCACGCGGTCATTGGGAACAAGCGCTCGGTATGGACGCGGCGCTCAGTCCCCGCGATCTGCTCCGGCTGGTGTCGGAAAAATTCCCGCCCGCCGAATCCTTCACCGCCTTCTCCCGCTACGAAGAGCGCTTCGGCGACGAGCACGACCTCTACAACAATTACGCCTGGCTGCTGGCCACCGCGCCGGAAGCGCCGCTGCGCGACCCGGACGCCGCCGTCCGTCTGGCCCGGCGGGCCATCGAGGTTTCGCCCGAGCCCAACGCTTATTACCACGGAACCCTCGCTGCCGCCCTGGCCGCTTCGGGGGATTTCGAGGCCGCCCGGTCAAATGTGCAAAAGGCCCGGGAGCTGGCCTCCGACAACGCCGGTCTCCTCGATCATCTGACCGCTATGCAGCAGTCCTTCGATGCTGGTCAGCCCTATGTCGAGCGCCCAACGCCCGTCACCCCATAGCCGCGCACTCCGTAGTCTGGCTTTGGTGAGAACTGAGAAGCGTAGCGCATAAGGGATTTAGGGCGGCGTAATTACTGCTGCGAACCGCGTCTCATCAAGCGTTTGCCGACCGCATTCGAAAAAAATGTTCAAAATCGCAGTATTTTTCCTTGCCCTGTCACGGATACGTCACTAATTTCTTCGGGCTGGAGCCAATCCACCCACTTGAAAAAACAACCAACCCCAACCGGAAACCTTAACGACATGAACCCACTGTTCCTGCCGATGCGCACAAACTCAGCACTCAACAATTCTTCACCGCGACTTACGGCATTCTTCACCGCCGCCGCCGCGCTTTTTGTTTTGTTCTTTTTGATTGTTCCGGAAGCGCATGCGCAGCGCACGTGGCTCAACCCCGCGAACAAAGTGTTCGACTACCAAGCAACGGGCGGTGCTTGGTCTCCCAACTGGTGGTCGCCGGAAAACTCCACGACGCTAATCTTCGATGGCGGCAACAACGATTACACGGGAAACATCACCAATAACAGCACCGATTGGAACAACTACGGCATTCGTTTCCAAAACGACATGTTGAGCGTAACCATCACCGGGAATTCTTTCGATCTCAGCATCAGCAGCGGCACGGCCAAGATCGAAAACGCGACCACCAACACGCAGACCATCGCCGTCACCAACGTTTCGATGGACAACGGTGTTCGCGAGTTAAACCCCATTGATGGCGATCTTGTTTTCAACGTTCAAAATATTTTCACGGGGAATGCTGGTACAGGCGCTATTAACGTCTGGGGTGACAACGGAAAGACCCTTTGGCTGAATGGCGTCGTCGCCGAGAGTGGCACGCTCGGTATCCAGCAAAACAGCACGGTGGTTTTCCAAAAGGTCAACACCTACACGGGTGGAACTTTCATCCACGCAGGCCAGCTCATTATTTCCAACGGTGCTCGCGCAGGCACTGGCAACATCAACCTCGGCGGAACCAACCTCAGCGGCACCGGTGGCTCACCCGCCTTCTATCTAGGTCTCGCTAATGACACCGGCGGCATCACCAACACCAACCAAATCAACATCAACCCATTTGGCTTTTCGACCATTGGCGCGAACAACACCTCAGGCAACAACTCGTTCAACGGCCCGATTGTCCTTGCAAACAGCGTCTTCATCAATGCGGCCAGCGGCGGCACGCTCTCGATCAATGGCGTCATCAGCGGCGGCTTCGCCATCATTAAGGAGGGTTCGGGCGTGCTCGTTTACTCCAACGCCAACACCTACACTGGCACCACCTCGGTCAACTTCGGCACACTCCGCCTTGGCACCGGCGGCAGCATCTCCGATTCTTCGGCACTCTTTGTCAGCACCGGCGCAACCTTCGATCTCAATGGCATCAACGACACAGTTGGCGCGCTTTCCGGCGGTGGCAGCTTGAGCCTTGGCGTGGGTAATTTCACTACCACCGTGGGCGCCGCCTCGACCTTCTCCGGCGCCATCACCGGCAGCGGCGCGTTCGGCAAAGCAGGCAGCAGCACTTTGACACTCTCCGGCAACAGCAGCTCTTATTCCGGAGCGGTCAACGTCACGGCCGGCGCCCTCCGCGTGGGCAACGCCAACGCCCTTGGCAACACCACCGGCTCGACCACCGTCTCGAGCGGTGCCGCACTCGAACTCACCGCTGCCCCCGGTTCCGAAGCCATCAGCATCAATGGCACGGGCATCAGCTCCGGCGGTGCGCTGCGCAACATTTCCGGCAACAACACGTTGTCCGGACTCATCACGCTCGCCGGTGCTTCGCGGATCAATTCAGACGCTGGCACACTCACCCTCGATGTCTCCAGTGGCAACGCTATCACCGGCACGGAAAACCTCACGGTCGGCGGCGCGGGCAATGTGACCATTGCCGACAATGTGGGCATTTCCACCGGCACCATGACCAAAGACGGCGCGGGCATCCTCACTCTCTCCGGCGTCAACACTTACACCGGCGCGACGACGGTCACCAACGGCACATTGGTAGTCAACGGCTCGATCGCCGGCTCGACGGTATCTGTCGGCAACGTCAGCACGGACAACGGCTCGGTTCTCATGGGCAGCGGCTCGGTCGGAGCCACCACGATCCAAAACAATGGCCGCATCAGTCCGGGCAACAGCGTGGGAACCCTCAGCGTGAGCAACACGCTGACCTTGGCCAATGGTGCGGACTATCTCTGGGAGATCACCAACACGACGGCCAACACTCCGGGCGTCGGCTGGGACTTTATCACCGTGGACACGACCACCACCGGCGACAAGCTCGGCACTTTGGCCTTGGCCAACTCCGGTCAGGTCACTGTGACTGGCCAAGCCATCGAAGGTTTCTCGTTCAACGGTGGCCTCGATTACACCAACAATTATTTCCAAATCATCGGGGCCTCTTCGGTGACCGGGAACCTCAATGTTCTTTCCTTCAACAACATCAACCTCGGCAGCGGCAGTTGGACCTTTGCCACCAACAGCAGCGGTCTATTCCTCAATTATACCGCCCCGGGTGTGGCTTTGCTCTTCACCAACTCTGCGGCGCTCGATCAAGGCGCTGCCGGCCTCGTAACGAACAATTCAGCGGGTGCCTTCGCCCAGATCACGAACCAAGTTTCCACGACTGCGGTCATCATCAGCAACACCGCGCCGGTCACGTTCACCAATGCCAACAACAATTATACCGGGGCAACCATCGTCGCCAGCGGCACCCTCGTTACCACGGTCGATGCGCCGAACAATAGCGCGGGTGCCTTCGGCAATGCCGTCTCCACGGTGCAAGTCGGCTCCACCAATGCATTGACCAGCGATGCGGCCTCACTTCTCATTGGTTCCGGTGGAGTCACGGTCAGCCGCGGTGTGGCCATCAATGTCGGCAGTTCGGGAACGCGCACCGTCGGGGCAACCAACGCCACCGGCGTGGCGACTTATTCGGGTAATATCACCGCGGGGACGAACGTCACTCTTTCCGCCTCCAATAGCGCTGGAACAACGCTGTTCTCAGGCTCGGTGGGCGGTGCCGGCGCGGTCACGATTGCCGGCAATGGACAGGTTGTTCTGTCCGGCGATAACAGCGGCCTTACCAACACCATCACCGTCGGCAATCTTTCGACCCTCGTAGCCTCCAACAACAACGCTTTGGGCGGCGGCTCCGCTGCCACCACCGTCAGCAGCGGCGGTGCGCTCGCCTTGGCGGGTGGAATCAGCACGGCGGAGAACGTCACGATCAGCGGCACCGGCATCAGCTCGGCTGGCGCGCTGCGCAACGTCAACGGGGCCAATACCAACACCGGCACCATCACGCTCGCGGCCAACGCCACGATCAGCGCCGACTCCGGCACCACGCTTCAGTTGAACAACATCAACAACGGAACCACGGCACGCCAGCTCACCTTCAGCAATATCGGCACCGTCGTCATGGCCGGCAATTTCTCCAACATGGACACCACGTCCACGTTCTTCAAAAACGGCAGCGGATCACTCGTCATCTCCAACACCTCGGCGAACACTGGTGGGGGGCAGATGCAGGTAGCGCAGGGCACGGTTACCTTGGCCGCGGGCACTTACAGCACGAACGCCAGCACGAGCACGCGCGGCCTCGACCTCGGTCTCACGGCCGGAAGCGTCGGCTCCACCTTGGACACCGCCTTTTACGTCAACAACGGTGTGACCATGAGTAACTCGATTTACGTGGCGGGCGGTGGCGGAGCCCGTATTCTCGGCACGGAAAGCACGACGGGCACGGCCACGTTCAACAACGAGATCTACCTCGACAGCACGGCTCGCCTGACCGCGGCTTCCGGTGGCACCGCGCGCTTCAACGGCAACTTTGTCAACACGGGCGGACTCACCAAGGTCGGCAACGGCATTGTTATTCTAGCCGGCACCAACGCCAACAGCGGGGCTCTCACGATCAGCAACGGCACTTTGGCGGTGACCAATGGGGCTGCCATCAACAACAGCGTTCTCGTTACTGTTGACAGCGGAGCCACCCTGTCGGTTCTCGGTAGCGAAACGGTCGGACAATTTACCGGCAGTGGCACGGTTTCTGTCGCCACCGGCCAGCAGTTCCGCTCGCGCTATGACGGCGCAAGCAACAGCTTCGCCGGCACGATCACCGGCAGCGGTGAATTCCTCAAGGGCGGCACCGGCACTCTCACCCTTTCCGGCGCCAATAACTACTCCGGCCTGACCACCCACGAGGCAGGCGTGCTGCTGGTCGGGAACAATTCCGCACTTGGAACAGGCATCTACCAGGTTGATTTCAGCAACGCGACGAACAAGACCATCGCGGCCAACGGCAGTGCCAACTACACGCTCTCGCAAAGCAACAACATCTACAACGACCTCACCTTGGGCGAGGCCACGGGCAACACCGGCAAGCTGACCTTCGCTGGCGGCACTTTCTTGGGTAACGAACTTACTAACTGGCGCACACTCACCGTGGCGGCCGACAACAACCACGAGTTTAGCGGGGGCATCACCGGTAACCGCGGTATCATCAAGGCGGGAACGGGCACCCTGACGCTCTCCGGAAACAACACCTTCGGCAGCAGCTTCCAACTCAATGAAGGCACTGTGCTCGTCGGCAACAACAACGCCCTTGGCGCCGGGTTCGTGCAGGTGCAGTTCAGCATCCCGGGCACCAAGACCATCGCCTCCGCCAGCAGCACCGGCTACACTATCACCAACAACATCAATGTCTTCAACGACCTGAACCTCGGTTTGGCTTCGGTCAACACCGGGTCGCTCAATTTCAGCGGCACGTTCTATCTCGGTGACGAGATCGGCCAGAACCGCTTCATCACGACGGCTGCCGGCACCGGACATACCGTAAGCGGGGCAGTGACCGGCAATCGTGGCATCGTCAAGCGCGGTGCGGGAACCATGACTCTCTCCGGCGCGAATACCTCGTCCGGCGGCTTCTTCATCGACGGCGGCACGCTCGACCTAAACGGCGGTTCGCTCGCCTTCAGTGGCATCGAGATCGGCGGCGGCGTGAATGGAAACACCGAGGCCGGCGATGCTGCGGCCCTGCGCGTGACTTCGGGCACTTTCGCCACGCCGATCACGGTGAACGGCAATACAAACAGCGTTGGTGTCGCTGGCTCCCGCGCCATCGACTTCGCCAATGCCTCAGGTTCCGCCACTCTCTCCGGCGGGATCACGGCCGAGAAGACCTTCACCGCAAGTGTCGCCGAGTCCGCCGCAACCGGCGTGCTCTCCGGCGCCATTTCCGGCGCTGGCGGTCTGACCAAAACGGGCGATGGAACTCTTACACTCTCGGGCGCCAGCGCCAACAGCTACAGCGGTCTGACCACCGTCAGCGCTGGCACGTTGAACCTGAATAAGGCCTCAGGCAATGCCATCGCCGGCGCCACAACAATCAGCAGCGGTGCGGTTCTCCTTCTCTCCGCCAGTAACCAGGTGGACAACGGAGCGGGCGACCTCGTGACGCTTTCTGGTGGCACCATTCGTCGGGGTGCCAGTGTCAGCGAAGCCTTCGGAAATCTTAGCGTCACAAGCGCCTCGTTCCTCGACTTCGGCACCGGTGCTGTGGCCGAAAGCTACGGAATGCGTTTCGAAACGTATACCTCTAGTGCGCTTCTCACCGTGCAAAACTTCCTGCCCGGCAACAAATTGCAGTTCGCCTCCGGGTTCAATTCTGCCTTGTTGCCCACCGGAGGCAGCTTGAGCAACGCGAACTTCTCCTTCAGCAACGGTTTCACCACCGGAACCGAGGACGGCTACTTCACCATCACGGCGATCCCCGAGCCCTCGACCTACGTCGCTGCCGCCGGCTTGCTCGCCCTCTTCCTCTGGCCTGTCCGCCGCCGTTTGATCAAAGACGCCAAGTCGATCCTCGGCCTGCGTCCCAACGGCCGCGACCGCGTCGAAGCTTACCGCAACGCTTAGCCGCGTTGCGGCTGTAGCGGGTGGCTGGTAACGAGTTCCGGGTTTAATTTGCGGCGTAGTCGGCGACGCCACAGGTGTGCGGTGACGCGGTGGTGACGGGGATTATTGCGCCGGCGCCCTTCTTGGACTAAGAAAGCCCTATGACGCTTACGGATACTCAGGCGCGCGATGTTGTGGATCGCTTGCAGGCGGCTTTGCAGCCGGAGGAAATCATTCTCTTCGGTTCACAGGCTGCCGGAACGGCCAATGCTGGGGAGAGTGACGTGGACCTTTGCGTGGTTGTCCCTGACGATACCGAGTCGAGCTACGAGAAGACCGTGCGCGCCTACCGTAGTCTGCGTGGAACAGGAATCCCGAAGGATGTTATTGTGCGCCATCGTTCCCGCTTCAACGAACGTGCGCGCTGGAGTCATTCGGTCGAACGCCAGATCGCGGAGACTGGTCAGAGGCTTTATCCGCGGTGAATCCGGAGGTCGGAGCGTGGCTGGCGAAAGCGGACGAAGACCGCGCAGCCGCTCGGTGCCTTGCGCGTGCTGATGACCCGCTGTTGCTGCCAGCAGTCTTTCACGTTCAGCAGAGTGCCGAGAAACTTCTCAAAGGATTCTTGATCGGCAAGGGCATCGACTTCGGTCGGAAGCACGACTTGGCTTATCTGAGGGAAAATGGCCCAAGACTCCTCGCTGGATGCTTTCGCGGACTTTTTCGAGCAGTTGGCGCCCTATGCTGTCGAAGTTCGTTATCCGGGTGACTTTACGCCGCCATCGGCAGATCACGCAGCAGAGCTGT
>JBIKXZ010000255.1:0-2984 GCA_044355525.1 Chthoniobacterales bacterium | reverse complement strand
CTTCGACGATTTCCACGCGGTCGCCCGCGACCAACCCGGTGATCACGTCGCGCCGCTCGAAATGCCGCGGCCCGGTCTCCACGTAGACGAATTTCGCCCCGAGCCGTCCGAGCACCGCGCGCCGCGGCACGGACACCACGGGCTGCGCTTCTCCCGTTTCGATGAGCATGCGCCCGCGGTAGTTCGGATGCAGCTTGTCCTCCCCATTGGGCACCAGCGCGTAGATGTGGAAGAACGGACTCCCCTCGCCGTGCCCCGGATCGACCCGTTGCACAGTTCCCTCGAATCGCTCGCCGGGAAAGACGTCGAGCAGAACGATCGCCTTCTGCCCCGGGGCAATGCGCGTCAGTTCCGGCGACTGGTAGAAACTCCCGCGCGCCAGCAACTCGCGGTAGTCGCCGGTCTGCATGAGGATGGTTTCCGGCGTGAAAGGCATGCCGATGACGGCCTCCTGCTCGAAGATCACACCGTCGATCGGTGCTTTGATTTCCTGCGCCGGACTACCCACGGCGAGCGGGGTGACCCGCAGGAGTGGTTGGTCCTTCTCCACGTGATCGCCGAGCTTGGTCAACAGCGCGGTAACGCGTCCGGCAAACGGGGCGGTGATTTTGCCATGACGCTCCGGCGGCAGGACAAAGACCGCAGGCACTTCGAGCGTCGGGGCCAGTTCCACAATCGACGCTTCCTCGGTTTGCAAATGCAGGTTGGCGGCCTGTTCTTCGCTCAGCGTAACCGGACCACCGTGCGCCGCGCCGCCACCCGGCTCTTCCGGATGATCATGGCCCGGGCCGGCCCGCAGCGAACTCGCGGCGAGCAGCAGGAGTGGAATGATGAGGGGTGTTTTCATGATTTAGTTCCTCCGATGCGGGGGTGTTTCCTCCAAATAAGGCGCGGCGATGGACGGATGGGTGCCCGCCACCGCTTCCAATTCGATGAGCGCGAGGGCCAAGTTACCCAGAATGTCAGCCGACTCGGCGCGCAGGCTGGCGTTCTGCGCACGCACGAAGAGCAGGTCGCGCGCTTCCACCCGCCCCTCCTCGAAACCTTTGGCCATGTCCTGCTCCGCGCTGTCGATGACCGGCTGGGTGTCACGGCCGAAGACTTTCCACTGGTCGTCATAGAGCGAGGCCCGACGCCGCGCCGCGGCGATGCCGTTGGCCACTTCCAATTCCAAAGCGCGCACCTGCGCCGCACGTTGCTCTTCCGCGGCTTGGTTCGCTTCGATCTCCCCGGTTTTGCGGTCCCACACCGGCAGAGGCAGGCTGACTTTCACCCCGAGAAAATGCCCGGTGTCGATTCCCGCCGGCTCGTCCACCCCGCGGTCCTGCAAATACTCCACACCCACCCGGATTCCCTCCCACGCGCTCGCCTTGGCCAAGCGCGTCTCGGCCCCCGCCCGATCGAGATCGAGCAAGGCCAACTCGACATCCGGACGGTAGGAAGGACGCGTGCGGTAAGAGCGTGCCCGCAAGGTTTCGACCACGGCCTCGAGCAATTGAGTCAATTGGAGCGGGGCCTCGGACGGCAAACCCAACGCCGTTTTCAATTCCAAGCGAAGACGCTCCGCATCGGTGGCCGCCGCGGTAGACGAAGTAAGCCAGCGTTGCTCGTCGACCCGGGCCAAAGCCGACTCGGCCAGCGATCCCTGCCCCGCGGCCAAACGTTCGGCGGCCAGCTTGCCCAACTCGCCCGCATCGAGCCGTGCCTGACGTCCGGCCGTTTCCCTCCGCTGCGCGACGAGCACGCGCACATAAAGTTCCTGCACCCGCGCGACGAGGAGGCGTTCGTGGTTGCGCACCTCGCGCAGCACCTCGGCCACGCCGACCCGGCTGACCTCGCGGGAGATGGAAAGCCGCGCGGTCAGCGGAAGAGTCTGGTGCAAGCCGATGGTGAATTCCCCCTCGCCATCCCCGCCGGAAACAAAATCGCTGAATCCCTCGAATTCGATCTCCGGATTGGGCAAGAGCCCGGCCTGGCGCAACCGTCTTTCCGCCTTCTTCACGGCAAAGCGCGCCGCGGCCAAATCGCGGTTACCCATCAGCGCGGACTGCACCGCGCCTTCCAGCGAAAGCTCCACCGCTGCGGCGCTCGACGTTGCAACGAGCAAGGCCGCGACCGCTGTTTTACAAGTTGTTGTGATTCGTGTCATAATCCTCAACACCGGCAGATGGTGAAGCCGCGCCGGTCGGCGGCGTGAAGAGGCAACCGGGAGGTTGCCGCGGACCCGGAGCGCAGCCCCGGTGGCGTCGTCAGGGCACACTTCGCCCCTCGACGATCAGGATAACTGAGGCGGATGGTCGATCGACGTGATCCGCGGCAGCGCGGACGACGAATACGCTCCGGAAACAGTGGCCACGGTCTCGGTGACCGTGAGGACAAAAATTCCGCCAGCCAAAGCCGGAGCGTGATCATGCGAAGTGCAGCCATGGTCGTGGCGCGGATCGCCCTCATCATGATCGCCGTCGGCATGCGTGTGGGCCACGCAATCGTGGTGTGCTGCGATTTCCCAGTGCTCGTAAGCATGGGTCACGTGCGCCACGGCCAGCATGGCCAAGCCGGCCAGCCAGAGAAGACGCAAACGCTTGGCCGCGAACATGAGCGGAAGGCTAAGCCGCGCACCGGCCCAGTCAAGTCCGGCCGCAAGGTTGTGGCCGATCGAGAAGCACCTTAAGGTGCACCCCATGCGCGCGCGGCAGATCATCGGGAGCTTTGCCATAGCCGCCCTCTTGGCCGGCGCGGGGGTGCTGGCTGCGCGGCATTACTTGCCGGGGCTCCTCTCCGCTTGGGTTGCAGGGCCGGACTTCAACCGGATGCTCTCGCAGGCGGTCTCCCATGCGCTCAAGGTGGAAGGACAATTCGGTCCACTCGAGCTGCAGCCGGACGTCAGCGTGACCGCGGCAAGTTTCACGAGCAAAGGCTGGCCGGGTCAGGCCATCGGCTCGCTTGATGCCACGCGGGCCCGCGGGTGGTTCGATCCTTGGGGC
>JBIKXZ010000254.1:0-2991 GCA_044355525.1 Chthoniobacterales bacterium | reverse complement strand
GGTTTTGCCGCGGAAAGGGACCGGTGCGAGATAGGGGCAATCGGTTTCGACCATGTAGCCGTCAGTGGCGACGGACTTGGCCGTGTCTTGCACGAGCGTGGCGTTTTTGAAGGTGACGATGCCGGTAAAGGAAACCAAGTGGCCCATCGAAGCGATTTCGGCGGCGTCCTCCGGGGATCCGCCGAAGCAATGGAAGACGCCGCGAAGTTTGCCGGTGTAGGGCCGCAGAATATCGAGGGTGTCCTGCCACGCTTGGCGTTGATGGATGACGATGTTGCGTCCGAGTTCAACGGCGAGGTCGAGTTGGGCTTTGAAGGCTTCTTCCTGCGCGGCCTTCATCGCGCCGTCGGCGATGCCGGCCTCGGCGGCTTCGGCCGTTCCGGCCAGGAGAGCGTCGAAGACAGCTTCGGATTTGTTGCGCCTCGCCAGATCGCGACTGGGGAGATGGTGGTGGTCCAGGCCGGCCTCGCCGATGGCGACGACTTTGGGGTGGCGGGCGAGTGCGGGCAGTTCCTCGAGGAAATCCATGGCGCCTTCGTCAAGGACGTTGCAGGGATGCAGTCCGACGACGGCATAGACATCGTCGTATTTCTCGGCGATGGCCAGCGACTTGCGGCAGCTCGCACGGTCGATGCCAACGGTGATGATGCGGTGCACGCCGGCTTCGCGGGCGCGGGCGATGACGGCATCGAGCTGTCCGTCGAAGTCGGGGAAGTCGAGGTGCGCGTGGGTGTCGGTGAGCACGGTGGCTACCAGCGAACCACGGATGAGGCCCAGGTCAAGCCGCCGCCGAAGACGACCATGAGGATGTGGTCGCCGCGTTTGATGCGGCCGCTGCGTTGGGCTTCGTCGAGGGCGATGGCCACGGCGGCGGCGGAGGTATTGCCGTAGGCGGTCAGGTTGACGAAGAAGCGATCCATCGGGACATGCAATTTGTCGGCGATGGTCTCGATGATGCGCAGGTTGGCTTGGTGCGGGATGAAGCACTCGATGTCGTCCGGGGTCAGACCGGCGCGGGCAATGGATTCCTTGGCGGCGGACATCATGGTCTGCACGGCGTGGCGGTAAACCTCGCGTCCGGCCATTTTCATCGTGTTGGATTTGTCGCCGATATTTTCCGCAGTAAGCGGACTGCGGGAGCCGCCGCCGGGGACATTGAGGATTTCGTCGAGGGTGCCGTTGCTTCCGGAATAGGCGGAGAGAATTTCGCCGGTCCCCTCGCCCGCCGGTTGCAGCACGGCGGCGCCGGCGCCGTCGCCGAAAAGGACGCAGGTGTTGCGGTCGGTCCAGTCGATGATGGCGCTGAGTTTGTCCGCGCCGATGACGAGGGCCTTCTCGGCGGAACCGGTGGCGATGAATTGGCGGGCCAATTCCATGCCGTAGAGAAATCCGGAGCAGGCGGCGGAGACGTCGAAGCAGGTGGCCTTGGGCGCGCCGAGGGCTTTTTGCACGAAGCAGGCGGTGGCGGGAAAGGCCATGTCCGGCGTGACCGTGGCGACGATGATGAGGTCAAGGTCTTCGGCTTTGATCCCGGCATTCTCGAGGGCCTCGCGACCGGCCTTGATGGCGAGATCACTCGTCGCTTCGTCGTCCCCGGCGATGCGGCGCTCTTTAATGCCGGTGCGCTCGACAATCCATTCGTCCGAAGTGTCGACCATGCGCTGCAGGTCGGCATTGGTGAGCACTTTTTCCGGCAGGTAGCTGCCGGTGCCGGTGATGGCGACTGGACGGACGACTTGGGCGCTCATGAACGGGCGTAAAACGCGGCGAGTTCTTCCACAATGTGCGGATTGATGCGGGTCTGGATCGACTCGAGGGCGACGCGGATGGCGTTCTTGATCGCTTTCGGACTGCTCGAGCCGTGGGCGATGATGCAAATGCCGTCCACGCCGAGGAGCGGACTGCCGCCGTATTCCTCGTAATTCGTGCGCTTCTTCAATTTGCGGAAGGCGCCCTGCATGAGATAAGCACCGGCCATGCGTAGGGGAGAGCGTTTGATTTCGTTCTTGAGCCAGTGGAAGACGGCTTCGGCGGTGGCTTCGCAGGATTTCAGGACGACATTGCCGGTGAAGCCGTCGCAGAGGACGACTTCGACGGGATTCTGGAAGAGGTCGTGACCTTCGATGTTGCCGCGGAAATTGAGTCCGCTGGCACGCAGGAGTTTGAATATTTCTTTGGTGAACTCACTGCCTTTGACGTCCTCGCCGCCGATGGACATGAGTCCGATGGCGGGATTCTCGTAACCGAGGACGTAGCGGGAAAAGACGGCACCCATGATGGCGTATTGCAGCATGTGGTCCGGGCGGGCATCGGTGTTGGCGCCGGCGTCGATGAGGACGCAGAGATTGGTTTCCGTCGGCAAGAGGGCGGCGATGCCGGGGCGGTCGACGCCTTCGAGGGTGCGGAGCTTGATCGTGGTGGCGGCGACGGCGGCACCGGTGTGGCCGGCGCTGACCACGGCGTCGGCCTGGCCGTGTTTGACCAGATCAACGGCGCGGGAGATGGACGAATCTTTTTTTCGGCGGATGCCGTCGACGGCGCTCTCGGACATTTCGACGACCTGCGTGGCGTGGACGATTTCCACGCGCGGGTCGCGGCAGCCGTGCTTCTCGAGTTCGGCGCGGATGCGGGCCTCGTCACCGACGAGGAAAAGCTTTTCCAGTTTGGGAAATTCGCCCAGGGCGAGAACCGCGCCGCCCACGCAAGCCTGCGGAGCGTAGTCGCCGCCCATGGCATCGAGCGCAACTTTCATCGCCGCGGGCACCGGGAATTACGCCGCTCCGACCGAAAGGACTTGGCGTCCTTTGTAATAGCCGCAGGACGGGCAGGCAGTGTGGGACGGCAACTTGGCGCCGCACTGGGCGCAGGTGCCGAGCTTGCCGGCGCGCCAGCGGTTGGCCGCCTTGCGGGTGCGCAGGCGCATTTTGGAGACTTTGCGTTTCGGGACGGGCATAAGAAATCAGCGTTTGGTTTTTAACTTATCCAACTGGT
>JBIKXZ010000252.1:0-2993 GCA_044355525.1 Chthoniobacterales bacterium | reverse complement strand
GCTCGTCTTCGGATCCGGATGGGCCTCATTCCCGCCGTCCAACTCCACATACCACTCGAAGAAGCTTTTGTCGGTTTTGAAGCAGCCACGCGGCCCCCAGATCACGTCGACATTCTCCGCCACGAAGGAATACTGTCCCGCGAGGTCGGCGTAGTTGCCGATACCAGCCAACCGACTCACTCCCCCGCGAACTTTCTGCCCGGCCTGTACGGCATCGTGGGGCAGAAGGCGCAAGCCCACGAAACCGTGGGAGTCCGGTGCTTCGCCGGCTGCGAACGTGTTAGCCAGGCCCAGGAGTAGGAACGCCATCCTGAAAGGTGCGGGCCCACCGAGCAAAACCGCCACCGCGCGAATCGACCAGGAGCAGGCTGACATAGGGCTGGATGGCGACAGCGGCCGGAGCTTGGCGCGAGGTGATTGAATCATGCCACGGATCGTAAACCGTGACCGCCGATCGGCCGTCTCCGGCAAGGACTCCTTCCATACCACCTTCCCGCCGCCCGCCTCGAAAGCCTGCAGCAGAGGGACACCGACAAAGACGGGAGCCCGGCCTGAGATATTTTTTCGGAGACGATCCGGCTAAGGATTAGCACGTTTCTGCCGATCCCATTTATCGGAGCAGGATCGTGCCCGCAGACAGGTCCTATCTTCCGAGAACCAGAGCCGTGTGCTAAAAACACCCATGTTGTCGGTTTCCAATTCTTCCACCCTTTTCAGGCAGCCGCTGCCTTTTCTTTGGAGGGAATGGCAGGATCCCTCCGCACCTTACCGCGGCAAACCGTTCTGGAGTTGGAACGGGCAGCTCGACCGCACCGAGCTGATCCGGCAGATCGGCGTCTTCCAGCAGATGGGCATGGGCGGCTATTTCATGCACTCGCGCACCGGCTTGCAGACGCGCTACCTCGGGCGCGAGTGGTTTGAGGCCATCAACGCGTGCGCGGACGCCGGGCAGGCGCGCGGGTTGGAGTCCTGGCTCTATGACGAGGACCGCTGGCCGAGCGGCTCGGCGGGCGGGTTGGCCACGAAGGAACTGCGGCATCGCATGAAATACCTGCGGCTGACCGTGCACGAGAGAGGCGAAACACACGACTGGCCGTCCGCAGAACACTTCATTGCCGCCTTCAGCGCCAAAGTCAGCGGCCTCGACCTTGGGCCCTACCGCCGCCTCGAGCGCGGCGGCCGCGCATTCCCGGGCGAGCAGCTCCTCGTGTTCGCGTGGGAATACATGCGCGAGCATTCCTTTTACAACGACACCGCTTACCTCGACACGATGGACCCCGCGGCCACGGAGAATTTTCTGCGGGTGACACACGATGCCTACCGCAAAGCCTGCGGCAACCGTCTCGGCACGAGCATCCGCGGGATCTTCACCGACGAACCGCACCGCGGCTTTGTTTTCTGCTCAAGCCACGGGCAACCCGGGGTTCCGGATCCCGGTTGGACCACGCCGTGGACCCGCGCCTTGCCGCAGGCTTTCGCCGCGGCGTTCGGTTACGACCTTATCGACCGGCTGCCGGAATTGTTCCTGCGCCTGGGGGGACAACACCTCTCGCCGGTCAAGTGGGCCTACATGGAAATCTGCCAGCGCCTCTTTCTCGAAAACTGGGCGCGGCCGATGCACGCGCGCTGCCGCGATCTCGG
The DNA here is from genome assembly GCA_044355525.1 of Chthoniobacterales bacterium. GTDB lineage: Bacteria > Verrucomicrobiota > Verrucomicrobiia > Chthoniobacterales > JACTMZ01 > JACTMZ01. The sequence goes on along the minus strand of JBIKXZ010000252.1, from coordinate 1,352 downwards.
TCTTTTGCTGACGGGACACGGGCTGCACGAAAACAGTCTCGCCGCCCAAGCCGTGCCCTGCGGATCGATGATGCGCTACTACCCGTATTTGGATACCCCCGGAATCGACATCCTCGGCTCGCGCAACGAATGCCACTGGGTGGTCAAACAACTCTCCTCGATCGCGCGCCAGTTCGAGCGTCCGTGGATGCTCTCCGAGCTTTACGGCTGCACCGGGTGGCAGACCGATTTCACGGACCACAAACGCATCGGCGACTGGCAGGCGCTCTTCGGCATCAATGTGCGCTGCCACCACCTGAGCTGGTATTCGATGGCCGGCGAGGCCAAACGCGATTTTCCGGCCAGCATTTCTTTCCAGTCTGCGTGGTATCCGGAATACGCCGCGGTCGAGACCTACTTCAGCCGTTTGCATGTCGCCCTCACCGCCGGCCGCCCGGTCTGCGATGTCCTGGTCGTTCATCCGGTGGAAAGCACCTGGGCCCAAATTCACGTCGACTGGGCCACGTGGTTGCGGACGACCGACCCCGACGTCGAGGCGCTCGAGAAAACCTACGCACACGTCTTCGCCGCCCTGGCCGGAGGCCAGATCGATTTTGACTACGGCGACGAGGCACACCTCGCGGAACACGGTTCCGTCAATGCGACCGAAGCGACGCTGCGCCTTGGAGCGATGCGCTACCGCATCGCCGTCGTAGCCGGTGCCGAGACTCTCCGCGGATCCACCCTGCGCTTGTTGCAGGATTTCCGCCGGGCCGGCGGCACGGTGATCTTCGCCGGGCCGCCGCCGACGCACCTGGATGCCCTACCCTCGCCCGAGCCGGCGGAGTTCGCCACCACCGGTCCGACCGCTCCCGTCGATGGTCCGAGGCTCGCCGCCCTAGTGCGTGAGCACAGCCCGGCGGCGCAAAAACTCATCCTCGGCGAAGAAGGCGCGGGTCTTTTCTGCCAGGTACGAACCGACGGCGACACTTGCACGGCGGTGCTGCTCAATCCATCGGAAACACGCTATTATGACAACTTGGCCATGCGTTGGCATCATGCCGGACCGGTGACCGAACTCGACGCACTAACCGGTCAGGCGGCCGCGGTCGAGACCGTCCCCGAAGATGACGGCACCTTGCGCTGGACGACCTCGTTCCGTCCTCTGCAGGAACGCATCTTCGTCTGCGGCGCGGCGGTGCCCGGCGCCAAACCAGCCACGATGGTCTCGAAGGGGCGAGAAGAGCTGCTGACAGGGGACTTTGCTTACACGCTCGATGAACCGAATATTGCCGTGCTCGACACGGCGGAGTTTTCCTTGGACGGCGGGGCGTGGGAAGGCGCACAGGAAATTCTCCGTGTGGAGAAAACTT
>JBIKXZ010000091.1:0-9471 GCA_044355525.1 Chthoniobacterales bacterium | reverse complement strand
CGGCGCCGCAATCTTTGACTCCCATGAACTTCTTCGACGTCCTCGTTTCCTCCATCCAAGACCCTCAATCCGGCACGCAAAAATCCGACCTCGAGGGTCTCCTCGGTGCCTTGCTCGGCGGTTCACCCGCCGCGGCCCAACAAACCACCCGCCAAGTTCCCGCCGAAGCCGCCGAGGGCCTCGCCGGCACGATCGGCCGCGCGCTCAAACCCGCCCTGCGCGAAGCCGGACAACAAGGCGGCCTCGAAGGCATCGACGCGCTGCTCGGTTCGCTCAAGCAAAACGCCAACTCCCCGCAAGCCCTCGAGCGCACGCTCGGACGCGAACGGATGGACCAGATGGTCACGCAGGCGCAGCAAAAGAGCGGGCTCCCCGTCGATGCCATCATGAGCATGTTGCCGATCATCATTCCCGCGCTCGTAGGTCTGCTCCAATCCGGCGCCCGCCAAGGGGCTGCGCCGACCGCTCAGGCCGGCGCCACGGCCGACGACCCATTCGCCGCGCTCGCCTCGAATCCGTTGCTCAAAGGGTTCCTCGATTCCGACGGCGACGGCGATGTCGACATGCAGGACCTCGTCCGCCTCGGCTCGAAGTTCCTCAAGTAGTTATTCCACGCGCAAGCGGATCACTTCCTCGGTCCCCGGCAACGGCTTCGGCGCGTTCGGCCCGAAGAAGTGCGTGTGCGTCAGTTCCATCCCTGTGTGATGCGCCGCCTGCATGGTCCAGAGCAAAAACAAGCACGCCGCCACCGCGACCAACCGCGCCAGCAAAGACACCCCGGGAATCAGGTTGCTGAAAAACACCGCCGCGGCCGCCACCGCCGCAATCCACGAGGCCGCGAGCATCAGTTCCGACGCGCTCTTGTGCTCCTGCACCGCTACCGCCGTCGATTCCCCGACATAACGGATGGCCGCCGCCTCTTCCGCGCCCGTGCGTTGCGCCCACGTCGCCCCCAGCGCCCCGAGCACCATGCAAAGCAAGGCCAACCGCACGATGTAACGGTTCGGCCATAGCAGCGACAAGGCAATCGCCACCGCCCCCAGCAGCAAAAAGGCCATCGGAAAATGCACCGCGAACGGATGCACGGGATCGGGCAGGTGAAGCATGGCGGCGAATCTGAAGCCCGGAGCCCCGCCAATCAAACCTTCCTCTTCAACGTCCGCGGCATCACCCGCAAACCTTCCCCCGCCGCGACTTTCCGCTGGCGCTGGTCGTAAGAGACAAAATCCGCACTCCCACACTCCAACGCCGCCGCCACATGCAGCAAATCCAGACTGCGCGTGCCGACCTGCGGCGAGTGCTTTTCCGCCAGCTCTGCAGCTCGCCCGAATATCTTCCGCAGATCGAGAAAGTCCGGTCTGCGCAACAAACCCTGACGCAAATCGCGGCGCAACGCCTCCAACACCTCGCGTTCCTGATCCACGTCGATCTCGCCGCGAAAACGTTTCAAGTAAACCGCGTTAGGAACTTCCACCTCATGCAGCGGCGTGTAAGCCAGCGGCGCACCCAACCCACACAGCACACGGTCGGCCTCGGCCGAATCGGGTTCGTCGAGGTAACTTTTGACGATAATCGAAGTGTCCGCGTAGGCGAGATTCATGACTCGCCCCGGTCGTAATCCACGATGTCTTCGGCCGAAGTCGGACCCGACCCCTTCGGAAACACCCGCTTCCGCCAAGCAGAGCGATCCGGCCATTCCGGCGTCGCTTCACCCACCCGCGAAGTCTCGGGCCGCAACCGCGCGAATTTCTTCCCCCGCTTGGTGATCTCGACTTCCTCGCCTGCCTCGATCCAACGCGAAATGCGCGCAAAGTTGTTCCGCAAATCCGCCACGGTTGCCGTTTTCATGATAGATCCATCTATCATAAAGCAACCACCCGGTCAAATCTCTCCTCGGTGGACTCTGCGTCCTCTGCGGTTAAAAATCCCCCCCCCGCGATGTTCGAAGACTTCCTGCAGAAATCCCTCGCCGACTTGGACCAGCGCCATCTCCGTCGCCGCTTGCGCGTGTCCGGCCTGCCCACCGGCCCGCTCGTGCGCTTCGCGGACAAGACCCTGCACAACTTCGCCTCAAACGACTACCTCGGCCTCGCCGCGCATCCGCACGTCATCGCCGCCGCCCTCGAAGCCACGCGCGAATTCGGTGCCGGCACCGGCGCCTCGCGCCTCGTCACCGGCACGCAAACCCCGCACCATGATCTCGAGGAAAAACTCGCCGCCTTCAAAAACACCGCCGCCGCCCTCGTTTTCGCCAATGGCTACGCGGCCAGCACCGGTGCCTTGCAGGCACTCGCCGGGAAGGATGACGTCATCCTCCTCGATAAGTTGTCGCACGCCTGTCTCGTCGACGGCGCACGCTTGAGCGGCGCCACGCTACGTCCCTTCCACCACAACGACACCGGACATCTCGAACATCACCTCAAGTGGGCGCGCGAAAAACATCCGCAAGCCGGCATCTTCGTCGTTACGGAATCCGTCTTCAGCATGGACGGAGACCTCGCCCCGCTGCGCGAAATCGTCGACCTCAAAGACAAATACGGCGCCGTCCTCATGCTCGATGAAGCCCACGGCACCGGCGTCCTCGGCCGCGGCGGACGCGGCCTCGCCGACCAGCTCGGACTATCCAACCGCATCGAAGTGCAAATGGGCACGCTGGGCAAAGCCCTCGGCAGCTCGGGCGGCTACATCGCCGGATCAAGCGCCCTAATCGACTTTCTGGTCAACCGCGCCCGCAGCTTCATTTTCTCCACCGCCGCACCCGCCTCGACCGCAGCCGCGGCTTCCGCCGCGCTCGACATCTGCGCCGGTCCCGAGGGCGACAAGCGCCGCGCCGGACTCCGCGAACTCGCCGCCCTCTTCGACCCGGTTCCGCCCGCCGCCATCCATCCCGTCATCATCGGCGCGGAAGAAGACACCCTCCGCGCCTCCGAACAATTGGCGCAACTCGGCTTCCACGTCCCGGCCATTCGTCCGCCCACCGTGCCCAAAGGCACCTCGCGTTTGCGCATCAGTCTGTCCGGCGACCATGAGCCGGATGTCGTGAGGGCGCTCGCCTCCGCTCTGAAAGCACTCGCGACGCCATCCGCTGCCAAGACAGACAACCCGGACACCGTGTGCCCCGTCTGCGGCGCAGCCCTGATCTCGGAAAAATGCAAAGTCGTCTGCCGCAGCGCCACCTGCGGCTACCGCATCGTTTTCAATTGCTCGGAATTCTGACCCGCCCAAAATCACCGCCCATGTCATCCCGCACCGCCGAATCTGCCGTCAAACGTGTCCCGACCCGCGACGAAATCCCCGAGTCCGACCGCTGGGACCTCGCGCATCTCTACGCCGACGACGCCGCATGGGAACGCGAGTTCACCGATCTGCAACAACGCTATGCGCAGATCGCGCAATTCCGCGGCAAACTGGCCGAATCCCCCGCGTCCCTGCTCGCCGCCCTCGAATTCGAAAAAAGCATCGACCAACCCCTCGAACGCCTCGGCACCTACGCCAGCCTGCGCGTCAGCGAAAACGCGTCCGACCCCGCCTTCCTCGAACGCGAAGCGCGCCTGCAAAACCTCCACACCGACATCGTGGAAAAATGTTCGTTCATCAGCCCCGAGTTGATGGCCATTCCCGACGGCCGCTTCGCCACCCTCGCCGCCGCACCCGAACTCGCCCCGTGGCGCACCGTGCTCGAGCGACTCCGCCGCTTCAAACCGCACACCCTCAACGAAAACGAGGAACGCCTCCTCGCCATGAGTTCGCAGCCACTGGCCGGACACGAGGAAACCTTCTCCCAACTGACCAACGTCGATCTGAAATTCGGCCTCATCACGGACAGCGCCGGCCAGCAGGTCGAACTCAGCCAAAGCAGCTTCAGTTCGTTCTTGGTCAAACCCGACCGCGACCTGCGCCGCCGCGCGTTCCATCAGTTCTACGAGGAATTCTCCGACCACAAATTCACCCTCGCCAGCACGCTGGCCAGCTCGGTCCGCACCGATGTCTTCCAAGCCAAGGCCCGCAATTATCCCTCGGCCCGTGCCGCCGCCCTCTTCCGCAACAACATTCCGACCGCCGTCTACGACAACCTCTTATCCGCCGTCCGCGCCAACCTCGCGCCGCTCCACCGCTATTACGAACTCCGACGCCGTGCCCTCGGGATCGACGCCATCCATCACTATGACACCTACATCCCGCTCGTTACGCAGATCACCACGCACCTGACTTTCGACGAAGCCATCGACCGCACCATCGCCGCCACAGCCGCACTCGGAGCGGAATACACGCGCGAACTGGAGACCGGCCTGCGCGGACGCTGGTGCGACCGCTACGAGTCGAAAGGCAAACGCAGCGGCGCCTTCTCCAGCGGATGCTACGGGTCGCCGCCCTACATCCTGATGAATTACAAGCCGGACGTCTTCGCCGACATGTTCACCCTCGCCCACGAGGCCGGACACTCCATGCACACGTGGTATGCGCAGCGGAACCAGACCTTCCAGGATCACCACTACCCGATCTTCCTCGCCGAGGTGGCCTCCACTTTCAACGAGGAGCTCCTCACCCACCATCTGCTCGGCCAGACCACAGATCCGCAGATGAGAGCGTATCTCCTCAACCGCCAGATCGACGACCTGCGCGGCACGATCTACCGGCAGACCATGTTCGCCGAGTTCGAAAAAATCATCCACGAGCGGCAGGAGGCCGGCGAGGCCCTTACCCTCGATACCCTGACAAAAATCTACCACGAACTCCTCGTCGCCTATTTCGGCCCGAACTTCACCCTCGACCCGCAACTCGACCTCGAATGCCTGCGCATCCCGCATTTCTACAGTGCGTTCTACGTCTACCACTACGCCACCGGCATGAGCGCCGCGGTCTCGCTCTCGCGTCAGGTTCTCGAAAGCGGCGACCCTTCGCGCTACCTCGGATTCCTCCAATCCGGAGGCAAGCAATACCCGATCGATACGCTCAAGTCAGCCGGCGTCGACATGACCTCCCCCGCTCCCGTCGAATCCGCCCTGCAACTCTTCGCCCAACGTGTCGACGAACTGGCACAACTCCTCAACATCGACCTCGACGCTGCATAAACTGTAGCCGCGGCACTCTGTGCCGCGCCGCCGCTTCTATTTCGCGCCACAGAGTGCCGCGGCTACACGAAGAGAAACCTCCATGAAACGCGCCTTCCTCGACAAAATCCTCGCCCGACTCCGCCGCATCCAACCGGAGGAAGTCGAGGCCTTCTTCGTCGAACTGGCCCGCGACAAACGCTTTCTCGAAACCATCTTCAACGCCATCCGCGAAGGCGTCATTGTCACCGACACCGCCGGCACGGTCATCTACATGAACGACGCGGCCGGAATGCTCTTCGGACTTGACCCCGCCGCCGCCCTCGGACGACCGCTCGCCGAAAACATCAGCGGGCTGCGCTGGAAAGAACTGGCTCAAGGCCGCGATATCGTCACCCGCGACATCGAGGTTTTCCACCCCGCTCACCGCGTCCTCAATTTCTATGTCGTTCCGCTCCTCGCCGAGGACGACGACAAACCCGGACACCGCCAGCACGCCGGTTACGCGCTGATCATGCGCGATTTCACCGAGCGCCACCGCGAAGCGCAGGAAACGCTCGAAAGCGAACGCATCGCCGCCCTGCAACTCCTCGCCGCCGGCGTGGCCCACGAAATCGGCAACCCTCTCAATTCCCTCACCATCCACCTCCAACTCCTCGAACGCCGCCTGCGCAAACTTCCCGAGGACCAGCAGGAGACCCTCCTCCATCCGCTGGAAGTCGCGCAGGAAGAAATCAAACGCCTCGACAGCATCGTCACCCAATTCCTCCGGGCCATCCGCCCCGCCCCCCTGCAACGCGCCCCGCACGACCTCAACTCGCTCGTCCGCGAGGCCGCCGAATTCCTCGCACCCGAACTCAAATCCCGCAACATCCTCCTCGAACTCGACCTCGCCCCCGGACTCCCCGTCCTCGACGTCGACCAGGATCAACTCAAGCAGGCCTTTTACAACATCGTCAAAAACGCCAGCGAAGCCATGAAGCAGGGCGGACTCCTCAAGATCCGCACCGGCTCCGACACCGATTGGATCAATGTCACCTTCGCCGACACCGGCGGCGGTATGACCCAAGAGACCATGGCCCGCGTCTTCGAGCCGTATTTCACGACAAAAAAAGGCGGCAGCGGCCTCGGACTCATGATCACCCAACGCATTATCCGCGCCCACGGCGGCGAAGTCGTCCTCGAGAGCGACCCCGGCAAAGGTCTTCGTCTCACGCTCCGCCTCCCCCGCCACGACCGCCAAGTCCAAATGCTCCCCCCCGCCCCTCTGCCGTTGCCCGCCCCGCAATAAAATCCCGCCGCGGCGCCACCACCGCCGGCCGTTATCCTTACATCGGTAGGGACCACTGGCCCCCAGCCGTCCGCAGCCCTTCTCCGTTGTTTTGTAGCGGCGCGCTGCGAGCGCCGGACCAATCACCGCGCCTTGCGCTTGAAAATCGCCACGTCCTTGCGCGTCAACGCCACCAACTCCCATCCCTCGGCCCCGCGCGCATTCAGCATCTGCTCGAGATTGCGATTTTTCAGCGCCGCACTCACCACCAGATATTCCCACTTCGGCGCCCGCGCCTCCGCCACACCCACCGAGGCCAAACACACACCGACCAAAACCAGATTCCGGAGAGATTTCATAGTTCCGCGATCCTGCCCCACCCTGCACGCCACAGACGAGTCGGAAATGGAATCACCGCCGCCGCAATTGCTCCCGCAGAATCCGCGCCATCTCCCGCACCCCGTCCGGATGCTGGTGCACATCATGACCCGAAGGAACGATTTTCTCGCTGTCAGCCCCCGGATAGTGCGCGCTGCGGTAAGGAACAATCCCGTCGCCCCCGGACGGCGCATCGTTGCGTCCGCGGTCGCCGATGATCGAATGGAATTTCACCCGCGGGTCCCGCGGCGCCGCGAGGATGGCCTCGAGCAAGGGCGAATTCTCCCGCAAAAAGCGGATGCTGTTGGCCGGTTCCTCCAAATCCCGCCGCACCTCCGCGTGCGCCTTCGAGATAAGCAAATCGCGATAGCTCTGAATTTCCGGCAGCGCGAAACGCACCTGCGCAGCGAAAAAACGCGCTCCCGCCCGCAAGGCCAGCGGACTGCCCCGGTGCGGCACGCCGGCGAAAACCACCCGCGACACATCGGTCCGCGGCTCGAACACCATCAAGTCCTCGATCCTCCGCCGCGCCGGCTCACTGATCGGCAATTCCGCGATCGGGACCTTCGAAAACCTCGCCCACAAGGACTCTCCTCCCTCGCGCACCTGCAGACTCGAAACCAGACCACCCATGCTGTGCCCGACAAGGATTTTGCCGCGCATCCGTGCCCGTGCGCCTCGCATCGTCACCCGCGGCGCCAGCTCGCCATTGAAACGATCCAACTCCGACCGCAAATGCGCCGCCGATTTCCAGACCGGCAAGCCTGTCGGATAAAGCATGAACCAGAATTGGAAATTCCTCCGGATCTCCGGATCCGCCAAGAGCTGATTGACCGCGATCCGCCACGTCTCCGGCCGTGACATCAAACCGTGCACGAAAACCACCGGCGTCTTGTCCGGATCAAAGGGCTGGAACTGATACAGCCCCGCACGGTCCATGTTTTCCTCCGGACGGAAGAGCGACACCAGATCGAACGAACGGTTCGTACCCTTGGCAATGATCATGGCCAGCGGCGCCGAAAAATCCGCCGCCAGCTTCCGCTCCCGCCCCGCCACCGTCCAGCGGTCGCGTTGCATGGTCCGCACGAATCGCCACTGCGCTCGCCCGTCATCATCGAAGGTCAGCAACGCCGTGACCGGAATAGCCATCCCCGCCGGCGGCACGCCCGGTTCGCCGCGCAAAAACTCCGCATCGGCGCGGAACCACGCCACGCACGGCAAGCCCAAACCTTCCTGCCTCACCCGCTGCGGCACGCCGCCGATCTGCACCTGGTCGGCCGGAACGATGGTATCCGCCGCCGCCGGATCCAACACATCCCGCCCGGTCCGCACCAACCCGTCCGACCCCGGCCCGGACCAATCGGATTTCTCGCCGAGACGGACCAACCGGCGCAGCGCCGCACGATAAACCAGCGCATCCGTTTCGTTACCGCGCAACACCCCCAGCCAAGCCGCGCGTGCCGCCGCGATCAAGGAACGTCTTTGTTCGTCATCCGCGCCGCGGCGCGCCAGCACACGCCAAGGCGGCAACTCCCGCGCCACCCCGGCCCGCCGCAGCTCGCGTTCTTCCGTCCGCTGCTCCGGCAGAATACGCAAATTAACCGCCGCGCACCCGCTCAGGACGCAAGCGCAACAAACCGCAACGCCGAAACGAAGACCGTTCACCCGCGGCAAATCTGCGCCACGACAACTACGCTTCCTGCGCCTTCGGCAACGCCGTGCCGTAGGCAATCAGCGTGGCGCCGGTGAAGATGCAGTTGATCCCGAAGAGCAGCCCGATGGCCCAGATGGCGCTGCCCGGGAATTGCGCGATAAGCATGACGCCGAGCACCAGCGCGGCGAGACCGTTGAATACGACCCAACCCCAAGCAGGATTTTTGCCGCGCAGCTTCAAGCCCAGCACGAGACCGTAAATGCCCTCGATGATGAAAATCGAACCGAGCACCAGCGTCAGAATGAGCACACCTTTGAGCACGTTGGACACCAGGAGCAACCCGACAATGATGCGCAGAATCGCCGAGAAAAAATCGTAAAGCCGGTGCTGCCGCGCTTTGCCGAAGACCGCGGCGAGAAAAAGGACGATGCCGCTGGCCAGCGCGATAATCCCGACCACCTGGGTCACGGCAAAGGTCGCCAAGCCCGGACGCCCCATGGCATAGAAGCCGACGAAGATCGAAAGGATGCCGCCGAGAATATACCAAATGCTGCTTTTCTGATGCGTGGTGTTTTCCATAGGTCGAGAGTCGCAGCAGCCCGCGACACCTCAAGGTTATAAGTTGGCCTGCCTCTTGGTCCCCTGCTAAATCCCTTCTGTTGGCCTTGATTACAAGGCCCCCTCCGATGACCCGATCCATCTTTGATTTCTTCCTCTGCACTGCCGCGGCTTTGGTGCTGACCGCCTGCTCGCGTCCGCCGGAAGCAGCAACGGAAATCGTCCGCCCCGTGCGTAAGTTCGTTGTCGCCGGCGGTGAGGACACCGGTAGCCGCACGTTTCCGGGCCGCGTCGATGCGTCCAAACAAGTCGAACTCACTTTCCAAGTGCCCGGCCTGCTCGTCGATCTGCCCGTCCGCGAAGGACAACGCGTGGCAGAGGGCGATTTGGTTGCGCGGCTGCGTCCGGATGAATTCCAAGCGCGCCTCGATGCGCTGCAGGGACAACTCGCGCGCGCCCGCGCCGACCTGCAAGCCTTACAAGCCGGCGCCCGTCCGGAGGAACAACAGCGCCTCGAAGCCCAACTCCGTTCGGCCGACGCCACCCTGGCCAATGCCCGC
>JBIKXZ010000090.1:0-9500 GCA_044355525.1 Chthoniobacterales bacterium | reverse complement strand
CCAAGCCCCAAGCTTCAAGCCTCTCTGCCCTCTGCGGTTTTCCACTGCACCGCAGCAGAGGCGCCCGGACCTCAATGCTCCGGCGCCGTCTCGATTTCCACCGCGGCTCCCGCATCTTCGGGTTCGCGCACCGAATCGATCATGTCGCGCACTTTGGCCGACGGCGGGGGAAAGAGCGGGGTCAGCCCGAGAGTCACCGCGAGGTTGATCACCATCCCGACCACCCCGATGCCCTGCGGATTGATGCCGGACGGAAAGACTCCGAAATTCCACGGCGTCATGCCGAAGAAGACGCAGGAGATGATATACCACGCGGTGAAGCCGATGCCGGCGACCATGCCACAAATGGCCGGCACGGTTCCCACGCGTTTGGTAAAGATCCCGAGCACGATGGCGGGGAAGAAACTGGCCGCAGCCAGACCGAAGGCAAAGGCCACCACCTGGCTGACGAATCCCGGCGGGTAAATACCGAAAATCCCGGCAATGACGACGGCCACGCCGATCACCGCGCGTCCGACGAGCAAACGTTGCTGCTCGGTGGCCCGCGGATTGAGCACACGGTAGTAAAGGTCGTGGGCCACGCTGGAAGAAATGACGAGCAACAGTCCGCTTGCCGTGGAGAGAGCCGCCGCCAAACCACCGGCGGCAACTAAAGCGATGATCCAGTTGGAAAGCTTGGCCATTTCCGGCGTGGCCAGAACGATGATGTCAATGTCGGGTCCGGACAGCTTCTTCTCGCGCAAGATGGGACGGGCATCGGCCCCTTCCGCCCCTCCGGTGTCGATCCACTTCTGGTTGGCCACGAGCAACGCCGACAACTCGGCTGTGCTCAATGTCCCGCTGCGAAAAATCTCGTTGTCGTCCCCCGCGGAGTAGCGGACCACACCGTCGCCGTTGTCGACCCAGAGAATAAGCCCGGTTCTTTCCCAGTTATGGAACCAAGAAGGCAATTGCTCCGCCGTCTTGCCGTTCAGGCTCTGGATCATGAAATACCGGGCAAACGCTGCGGTGGCCGGCGCGGTGACATAAAGAAGGGCGATGAAGAGCAACGCCCAAAACCCGCTCCAGCGCGCGGCCTTGACCGTTTTGACCGTGTAAAAGCGGACGATGACGTGCGGTAAACCCGCCGTCCCCAGCATCAAGGCCAGCGCGACGAAGAATACGTTCACTTTGTCCCAACTCCCCGTGAAGGCCTCGGTGTAGCGGGTAAATCCTAGATCGGTCTGGATTTGATCAAGCTTGCCGAGCAGTGAGACGGTCTGTCCATCGGCCAGCTCCGGACGCAGATTCGCGCCCAACCCGACCGAAGGCACGGCCGCACCGGTTAGCATGATACTGATGGCAATCGCCGGGATGAGAAACGCCGTGATGAGCACCCAATACTGCGCCACCTGCGTCCAAGTGATACCCTTCATCCCGCCCAAGGTCGCGTAGACGAAGACGATGGCCATACCGATGATCACGCCCGTGTTGATGTCGACCTCGATGAAGCGGCTGAAGACCACCCCGACCCCGCGCATTTGTCCGGCCACGTAAGTGAAGCTGATGAACAATGCGCAGACCACGGCGACAAGGCGCGCCACATTCGAGTCATAACGGTCGCCGACAAAGTCCGGCACGGTGAAATGCCCGAATTTTCGCAAATACGGTGCAAGCATCAGCGCGAGCAGCACGTAGCCGCCGGTCCAGCCCATCAAGTAAACCCCGCCGGCATAGCCCATGGTCGAGATGAGTCCGGCCATGGAAATGAACGACGCCGCGCTCATCCAATCCGCCGCCGTCGCCATCCCATTCGCCGCCGCCGGCACGCCGCGTCCGGCGACATAAAAGCCCTTCGTATCGCGGACGCGGGCCCACCAGGCGATGGCGAGGTAAAGCGCGAAACTTCCGCCGACGAACACCAGCGTCCAAAGCCCGATACTCATCGCCCCTCCTCCTTGCGGATGCGCACCAGCTCGTCATGGTGTTTGCGGTCAAGCCGGTTCATCAGCAGGCAGTAGACTAGGATGACCAGAACGAAAACCACGATACTGCCCTGCTGCGCGAACCAGAATCCGAGGGGAAACGCCGTGCCCGGCAGCGTGAATTGATTCAGCCAATCGGCCCACAGCACCCCGCAGCCGAGCCCAGCGACAAACCACACCGCAAGCAGCACCGCCATGATCCGTAGATTCGACCGCCAATACAGGCGCAACGATTCCTTCTCCGCCGGCGACCTTTCCGGACGCGGTCCTTCACTCAGGGGAACATGTTCAGCCATGGACAGCCTGCTTGGTTAAGGCACGGCGCGGCGAGGCGCAAGCACCGTGTCGCCTGACCACGCCGCATAGGCAAGACCATGAGGAAGTGTCCGCGAAGGATCGCGATCGCTGTTCGGTTACGCACTTGCTGCAACGTTTTGGAAAAGTCGAAGCGGCGGCGACGTCGCATCTGCATTCAACCCTCGACTGCATTGTCATAGCCGAGGCTACGGCAACTTTTGATTATTTGAAAAAGGGCGGGTGGCCGTAAGCCGGATTCTGTCGGTCGCCGAAGCGACCGGGCGGCCATTTCTCTCATGGCGCTTGCGCGCCACGCCCCGCTTGCGCGGGGTGCGACTAATACCCGGAATGTGTCCCGCTCGCGCGGAACGGCCGGGGCGGGCCGTCATTCCTGTTCTGTCTTGCACCGCACGGGGTTTGTCCTGCCGCGGCGATCACTCGCCGCGCGGTGGGCTCTTACCCCGCCATTTCAACCTTACCCGCCGAAGCGGGCGGTATATTTTCTGCGACACTATCCGTGGCGGCGGACTTGCGTCCACCGGCCCCGCGCTTGCGCGCGGCGTGCTGCCCCGAGGTGTCCGGACTTTCCTCTGCACGGGTGAACCGCGCAGCGGCCGCCGGCCACCCGCCATCTCCGACGCTATGCCCGGCGAGGCACTTCCGCAACCGCAGGTTACCGGACGCCGTCGGGCGGCGTCGACCAACCCGAAGGATGCCGGTCCTCGAAGTATGCGTCGAAGATGCGCAACGCCTCTTCCGGAGTGTAAAGCCCGGAGCGGACATTGGGCCACTCGTCGACTTCCTCGCGACGGGTCGCCTCGGGCGCTTTGCGGTGGCCCAACTCCACCGGGATCTTCGACCAGCCCAGAGCGAGCAGGACGGTTACCCGGTGTTTCCCGCTTCCGACCGTCACACGGAAATCGTCTCCGCGCAGATGACAAGTTCCGCTGGGGTAGGACGCGTCCGATCGGTCCGGTCGGAATCCGTCACGGACAACGGAATCATACAAGCGCGCCAACCGGCGGAATGTCACTTCTCCGAACGCGTCGGTCACCGGACCGCCGGCGATGTGGCCGCGAATTTCCTCCGGGCGAACACCCAACTCGCGCGCGATCTCGCGAAACTCGGAGCGCTGCAGCCGCCCGGCCGCCGTGTTTGCCGGCCGGCGGCGGATCGCCCCCCAAGGCGGGTCGGGCTTTTCCCTTGGCGCATCGCTCGGAGCGCGAAAGGGCTGCCATTCCCCGTAGAAGTGCTCCAAGGCGGAACCTTTATATTCGCGGCACCGCCCCGCGGCGTAATCGCGCAGCGTGACGACGAAGGGATTGTCGGGATCCGAGCCGACGAACCCGACGGCGCGGATCTTGGCCGCCGGAACGTCGAAGAGAAACGGTGCGCCCCGCGCGCGGAGCCACGCTTCCCGCGGATCATCGACCACCCCGCGCAAATCAAGCGGCATTGTCCGCGGGCGCCGCTTCCGGAAAAACGGGAACATCGCCGCGGTCATGCCACCGGCGAACCCTGTCGGCAAGTCTACTTTGCCGGTGGAGATCGCCGCAACGTTGCCAGCCGCTCAAAGATTGTCGTCGAAAACTGCCACCGCGGATTCCGCCGCGCGTTGCCACAAAGGGCGTTTGGACCACTGCGAGGGATCGATCTCGCGCGCGCCCTGCAGATCGCGTTCGAACATCGCACGCATCGCCCCGCCGGTGGCCGCGTCGGCCACCACCAGATTCAGTTCGTAATTCCTCGTCATGGACAGCGGGTCGAGGTTGCTTGAACCGACGATGGAAATCTCACCGTCAGCCACCGCCGTCTTGGCGTGCACCATCATCCCTCGCCATTCGTAGATCCGCGCGCCGGCCACCATCAACCGCGCGTAGCGCCGGCGCGCCGAGGCGGCGGCGAAAGGATGATTGTTGTTGCCGGGAAGCAGGAACCGCACGCTCACCCCGCGCCGCGCCGCCGCTTCGAAGGCGGCCACCACCGGCTCGGGCGTCACCAAATAAGCGTCCGTGATGTCCAAACTCCGCCGCGCATGGGCCGCGAGCCACATGTAGATCGAAGCCACGTGATGCGCGCCGGGTTGGTCTGCCGCCACCATGCCGCAGGGCACGACCGGGGACTCGGTGAACAACGCCGGCACGGGCACATTTTCCATCTCCGCGCGGCGCCACATCGATTCGAAGGCCGCTGAGACATCGCCGGCCACCGGGCCGCGCACGAGAAGCGCGGTGTCGCGCCAGTTGTGGCCGCCCTCGGACGGCCCCGCCCAGTTGTCGCTGATGCACAGGCCGCCGACCACCGCGGTGTCGTTGTCCACAACCATGGTTTTGCGGTGATCGCGATGACGCAGACGCAACCACGTCCACGGCTCGAACACACCCACCGGACGGAAAGCCCTGGCCTCCACGCGTTCGGACCGCAGCGCGGCGGCGATCGATCCGCCTTTGACCATCATCGTGCCGACCGGATCGTAAAGCACGCGCACCTCGACCCCACGGCGCGCCGCTTCACCCAAGGCTTTGGCAAAGCGCCGCCCTGTCGCATCCCCGGCGAAGATGAAATTCTCGAACTGCACGGAAACGCGCGCCGCGCGGATCAGCTCGAGCATGACCGGAAACGCCTCCTCCCCGTTGCGCAGGACACGCACTTCCTCCACCGCACGCGCCGGCGCCGCCGCACGCCGCGACAACTCGGTGATCATGGCCGGTTGCAAAAGGCCGCCTGCGGGGTTCGATTCCATCTTCAGCCGCGCCAACATAGGCACTCCGCGCCTTTTGGCCAGCCCGTGACCACGGCGTTTACCGGTTTGCCAAACGACCGGCGGCGGCTACTCTTTCCCGTTCCATGCCGCGCTTCGTCCGATTTCTTGCCCTAGTCGCCGCCCTGACCGCTCCCGCGGCCGCCGCACCGGAGCCGTCCGCCAGCATGGTACGCATCTCCACCACGGCGCAACAACCGGACTACACCGTGCCATGGAACCCCGGCAGCATCGTCAGCGGCGTCGGCGCGGGCTTCGTCATCTCCGGCAAACGCATCATGACCAACGCCCACGTGGTCAGCAACGCGACCTTCATCACCGTGGTCAAGGAAGGCGACCCGAATCCCTGGGAAGCGCGCGTCCTCCACGTGGCCCACGATTGCGACCTCGCCCTGCTCGAAGTCTACGACGAGACCTTTTTCGAGGGAACCAAACCGCTGGAATTCGGCGGCATCCCCGAACTCGAATCCACCGTCATTGCCTACGGCTACCCGATCGGCGGAGACCGGCTTTCCGTGACCCGCGGCATCGTCTCGCGCATCGACTTCCAACCCTACAGCCATTCCGAAGTCGACAGCCACCTCACCATCCAGATCGACGCCGCGATCAATCCCGGCAACAGCGGTGGACCGGTCATGCAGGACGGCAAGGTCGTCGGCGTGGCGTTCCAAGGCTACAGCGGTGCCGTGGCCCAGAACGTCGGCTACATGATCCCCACCCCCGTCATCCGCCGGTTCCTCAAGGATGTGGAGGACGGATCCTATGACCGTTACATGGATCTCGCCGCGACCTACTTTCCGTTGGTCAACCCCGCGCAGCGCGAGGCGCTCGGATTGGAGGACGCGGACACCGGTGTTCTCGTCGGCAGCATCTTCGACGCCGGATCTTCGGCGGGAAAGCTGGAAGGCGGCGATGTGATTCTTTCCGTCGACGGACGCAAGGTCTACGCCGACGGCAAAATCGAACTCGACGGCGAGCGCGTCGAAATGGCCGAGGTCTTCGAGCGCAAATTCAAGGGTGACGAAGTCAAACTGGAAATCCTCCGCGGCGGGGAGAAGCAGGAAGTCACGCTCGAACTCGACCGTCCGTGGCCCTTCGAAATGCAGGCCCGCGCCTACGACCGCCGCCCGCGTTTCGTCTTGGTCGGCGGACTCCTCTTCCAGCCACTCGACCGCGACTTCCTCGACGCCCAACGCAACGACCCGCAGCGCAAAGTCGACACCCGTCTTCGTTATTTCTTCGACTACTATGTCACCGATCACCTTTACCGCGAGCACCCCGAAGTCATCGTCCTGAGCGATGTACTCAAGGATCCGATCAACACTTATGTCGAACCGTTCAAGGGCTCGATCGTGGACAAGATCAACGGCAAGGAAATCCGCTCCCTGCAGGACGTGGCCGCGGCCTTCGCCGAGCCGGGCGAATTCCACGTCATCGAACTTCTCGGCGAAGGCCGCCCCGTCGTGCTCGACCGCTCCTCGCTGGCCGAAGCCGGCGAACGCATCAAAAAGCGCTACCGCGTGATCAACGAACAGAACCTCTGACCATGCGCGCTTTTCTCCTCGTTCTCTCGCTGGCCATCCTGCCGTGCCGTGCCCCCGGCATGGAGACCCTGCGTCAATACCTGCCGGCCGCACAGCCGTCGCCGACACCGGCCAAAGCGGAAACCCCGGCCCAAGCGCCCGCCACGACTCCTGCGCCTCCGGTGGTCGCAATGAAGCCCGCCACCGCTGACGGACAACTTCCCGTGGTCCGCGTCAATGTCGCGTCCCAATCCTACAACTTCAGCCAGCCATGGCGCCGGAACACCCCCAGCCTTCGTCAGGGACTCGGCGTGGTGCTCATGGACGGACGCATCCTCGTCACCGCACAGCTCGTGACCGACCACACTTACGTGGAGTTGGAGAAACCCGAGACCGCGCTGAAAGCAGCGGCCGAGGTGGAAGTAGTCGACTATGATGCCAACCTCGCCCTGCTCCGCGCACCCGGGGCCGACTTTCTGCAGAGCATCCCAGGGGCCCGCCTCGACGAGTCGGCATCCGTCGGGGATCGCGTTGAAGTCATCCAGATCGAACCCACCGGCGCCCCGCTGCGCACGCCGGCGACGATCACCACCATCGAGGTCGGACCCTACCCCGTCGATGAAAACGCTTTTCTCGTCTACAAGCTGAGTTTCCCGCTGCAGCAGCGCGAGAACAGCTTCACCGTCCCTGCTTTCAAAGACGGCCGCCTCGTCGGACTCGTCATGCGCTACGACCCCCGCACGCAGACCGGCGACCTCGTGCCCTCGCCGGTCATCAACCAGTTCCTGCAGGCCGCCGGCACCGAGCCCTACGCCGGATTCCCGCGGGCCGGACTGACCTTTGCAGACACGCGCGACCCGCAGCTCCGCGCCTACGCCAAGCTGCCCAACGGCAAAGGCGGCGCCTACATCACCAAGGTGCTCCCCGGTTCGCCCGCCGAGACCGCCGGGGTCAAAGTCGGCGACGTGCTGCTCCAAGTCGACGGCCGCCCCATCGACCAGGACGGCAACTACGAGGACGAGCGCTTCGGAAAAATCTCCCTCGCCCACTACGTCTCCACCGCCCTGCAGCCCGGCAAGTCCGTCTCCATCGTCGTCTGGCGCGACGGGGCGGAACTGACCCTCGAGGGCACCCTGGCCCCGCGGGACCGCTCGAGCATGGTAAGCCAGCCCTACCTTTTCGATACCGCACCGGACTATGTCATTGTCGGCGGCCTCGTCTTTTCCGAACTCTCGCGCCAGTTCCTCCGCGAATGGGGTCCGCGCTGGTCGAATGACGCCCCGCTCAAGCTCCTCTACCTCGACCGCTACCAGAGCGAATTGCCGGCCGACCGCGGACGCATTGTCCTCATCAGCTCGGTGCTGCCCGTGCCGGGCACACTCGGCTACGAAAACCTCGGTTACGAAATCGTCGAGGAAATCAACGGCAAGCCGATCCGCAGCCTGCAGGACGTGGCCGACGCGGTCGACAATCCCGCGGACAAATTCCACCGCATCAAGCTCGCCGAGGATCCGGGTCTTGTCATTCTCGACGTCGAAGGCAGCAAGCAGGCCGAGGAACGCATCAAGGCGGAATACGGCATCCCGGCCATGCGCCAGCTCGAGAACCAGCAGTGATCTGATCTCCGCCGTGTCCTCCTCCGTCCGCGTCCGCTTCGCCCCCTCGCCCACCGGCTTTCTCCACGTCGGCGGCGCCCGCACCGCCCTTTTCAACTGGCTCCACGCCCGCCACACCGGCGGCACGTTCGTCTTGCGCATCGAGGACACCGACCGCGAGCGACATAATGACGAAGCCGTCCGCGCCATCTACGACGGTCTGCGCTGGCTCGGGCTCGATTGGGACGAGGGCGCGGAAAAAGGCGGCGACTACGGCCCCTACTACCAGAGCGAACGCGGCCCCGTCTACGAGCGCTACCTCAAGATCCTCCAGGACAAAGGCATGATCTACGAGGACGCCGGCGCCCTGCGCTTCCGCTCGCCGCGCGAAACGGTAACCGTCCATGACGAAGTCTGCGGCTCGATCCCGTTCGATCTCTCCAACCCGGGCACGCATCCCGACATGACCGTGCGCCGTCCGGACGGCTCGTGGATTTTTCATTTCGTCAACGTGGTCGATGACATCGAGATGAAAATCACCGACGTCATCCGCGGCGAAGACCATCTCTCCAACACTCCGAAGCACATCGAACTCTACAAAGCCTTCGGCGTCGAACCGCCGCAATTCGCCCACATCCCGCTCATCCTCAATCCGGACGGCACCAAAATGAGCAAGCGCGACAAAGGAGCCAGCGTGCAGGGTTACATCGAACAGGGCTATGCCCCCGAAGCCGTGCGCAATTACCTCTGCCTCCTCGGCTGGTCGCCCAAGGACAATCGCGAAATCCTCCCCATCGAGGAAATCGTCCGCCTCTTCGAGTTGAAAAACATCAACCGCCGCAGCGCCGGCTTCGACCTCGACAAATGTTTTTGGATGAACGGGCAATACATCATCCAAATGCCCCTCGAGCGCTTCGCCGATTTGAGTCTCCCCTTCATCGACAAGGCCGGCATCAACTACGGCACCCGCGAGGCCCTCCTCCCCGCCCTTGCGCTGATCAAAGAAAAGGTCAAACACCTCACCGATGTCCCGTCGTGGATCGAATTCGCCTTCAATGACGACTACGCCTACGACGAGCCCTCGGTCGATAAAGCCCTCCGCGCCGACGGCGCCCTCGAACGCCTCCACGTGCTCGGCGACCGCCTGACCCGCGTCGAACCCTGGACCGCCGACCACATCGAGTCCGCCTTCAAAGAACTGGCGACAACGCTCGGCATCAAAACCGCCGCCCTTGTCCACCCCGCGCGCGTCGCCACCACCGGCCGCAGCGTCGGCCCCAGCCTCTACCATCTCCTCGAACTCCTCGGCCGCGACCGCGTCCTCGCCCGCTTCACCCGCACGCGCGAACAGCTTTCTTCC
>JBIKXZ010000089.1:0-9506 GCA_044355525.1 Chthoniobacterales bacterium | reverse complement strand
GTGCGCGACATCGCGACATTGCGCGGCCTCGGTTACACATGCATGGAGATCGGGCGCCGTTTCGGCATCACGCCGCAGGCGGTTTCCGCCTCCTTGGCACGTCACCACCGCCACGTCGGCGACTTCGGCCAGCGCACGGAAATGCTCGAGTTGTCCGCCCGTGCCGCCAATGTGCTGACCCGCCTCGGCATCAACACCCGCGCCGAGGCGCGCGGACGCGACATTTTCGCTTTGCTCCGCCGCGAGCGGAACTGCGGCGCGAAAACGATGGACGAAATCCGCCGCTGGTTGCAGTGAGACAAAGACCGACGCCCCGCGTGACACGGGGTGGCCATGCGAACCGTTCGTAATCCCCCGGATTTCGTTCGCCTTGCCAATCGCGTGGGGGGAAACTTGGCTGACTTCCGACGCGCGCCGCCATGCATGTTCCCTCCCTGCTCGAAAAGAAACGCGACGGGCATGCGCTGACGCCGGACGAGATCCGCGGGCTGGTCGGCGGTTACGTGCGCGGGGAGGTTCCGGACTACCAGATGGCCGCGCTGGCCATGGCGGTGTTTTTCCGCGGTATGGATGATGCCGAGACGACGGCGCTGACCATGGAAATGCGCGACTCGGGCGATGTCTTTGTCTGGCCGGATGGCACGCCGCCCAAGGTCGACAAACATTCCACCGGCGGGGTGGGGGATAAAACCTCGCTCATTCTCGCCCCCCTGCTGGCCTGCGAGGGTGTCTGGGTGCCGATGATTTCCGGACGCGGGCTCGGCTTCACCGGCGGCACGTTGGACAAACTGGAAAGCATTCCGGGCTTCCGCGTGCATCTTGCCTGGCCGGAGATGCTCGAGCAGTTGGAAAAGGTCGGATGTTTCATTGCGGGCCAGACAGACAACCTGTGCCCGGCCGACAAAAAACTCTATGCCCTGCGCGACGTGACCGGAACGGTGGCGTCTTTGCCCCTCATCGTGGCCAGCATCATGTCGAAGAAGCTGGCCGAATCGCCCGACCGGCTTGTGCTCGACGTGAAATTCGGACGCGGCGCCTTCATGCAAAAGCGCGAGGATGCGCGCAAGCTGGCCGATGCCATGGTCGCGGTCGGGCGCGGCGCGGGTGTCGAGACCCACGCGCTGCTCAAACCGATGGACCAACCGCTCGGCCGCACGGTGGGCAACGCCCTCGAGGTCGCCGAATGCGTCGAGGTGCTCCATGGCGGCGGTCCGCAGGACTTGGTCGAGTTGACCTTGGATTTGGCCGTCCAATTGGTGGCCACCTCGCGCGATGACTTGCGCAAACGGCTCCATGACGGGAGTGCGTGGCGGAAATTCGTCGCCATGGTCCTTGCGCAAGGTGGCGATGCTTCCGCGCTGGAGAAGATGCGCGAAGTCCACCGCGCCCCGGTGATCACCGATGTGCCCGCTTCGGCGGACGGCATCATCGTCGAACTCGACGCGTTACAGGTCGGCCGCCTTTGCGTCCAACTCGGTGCGGGCCGGGCGAAGGCGGGCGACGCGGTCGATTTTGCCGTGGGCGTCGAATGCCTGCGCAAAGAAGGCGATCGCGTGGTCGGGGGCGAACCCGTCTTGCGGGTGCACAGCCGCAAAGAGGTCGATCCCGCTGCCGTGGCGGAGCGAGTCTTCACTATCGCCTGAGTCGCGGCTTGTCGTGACGACGGGGTTTCTGCTTCGTTGACCGGGTGCCTTCCGTCGGTTTCCCCTCCATCCCCGTGCCGGGCGAGTGGGACACTTGCCATGCTTGCGAGGCCGCTTACCGCCACAGGGATTTGGCCAAGGGCGAGAAACTTTTCTGCTCGCGCTGCGGTGAACTTCTCGGTGTGGCGCGCGTGCAGACGTTGCGGCAGGACGGGCTCGCTCTGGCCATCACCGGACTGGTCCTCCTCGTCTTGGCCAATGTTTTTCCGGTCATGACCTTCGACGTGGCCGGCGCGGAGCAATCGAACCACATCATCACCGGCGTGCAGGGCCTGATCGAACAGAACTACGCGCCGCTCGCCGCGCTGGTCTTTTTCAGCGCGATCCTCGCGCCGGCGCTTTATCTTCTGCTCGGCAGCTACGTCCTCACCGCGCGCTGCCTCGGAAAAGTCTGGCCTCACGATTTCAAACTTTACCGCGTCATCGAATGGCTCGCTCCGTGGAACCTCGTGCCGGTCTTCGCCGTGGCCTGCCTCGTCGCAGTGGTGCGGCTCGATTTGCTCGGCACGGTGACCTGGAAAACCGGCGCTGTCTTTGTCGTGCTCCTCTCGTTCTGCTGCCTGCTCCTCGAGCAGTTGCGCGAGAGCGCCGGACAAGACTCGGATTCGCGTCTCCGTCCGCAAACCGATCCGCGGGTCAAACGCCAACGCGCCATCGCCCTGGTGGCGGCCGGTGTCATTTTGTATCCGTTCGCCAACCTGCTCCCGGTCATGACCATGTCCGTGACCGGCGAGGTCGCCGCGCTGACCGTGTGGGGCGGCGTGCTCGAGCTTTACCATGTCGGGCTGTGGCCCGCGGCGGTCATTGTTTTCCTCGCCAGCATGTGCGTGCCTTTTCTGAAA
Organism: Chthoniobacterales bacterium; assembly: GCA_044355525.1. Classification (GTDB taxonomy): domain Bacteria; phylum Verrucomicrobiota; class Verrucomicrobiia; order Chthoniobacterales; family JACTMZ01; genus JACTMZ01. The sequence goes on along the minus strand of JBIKXZ010000089.1, from coordinate 6,961 downwards.
TTGGTCAGTCTCGCGTGGCTGCTCTGGATGGACGGCAAACCCGACTTCCGCGTCGGACGGACCAAACTTTTCCGCGTCCTCGAAGCAGTCGGCACTTGGTCGATGGTCGACATTTTCCTGCTTTCCGTGCTGGTCGCCGTCGGTCAACTCGGCACACTGGCCAGCGTGCAGACCGAACCCGGAGCCCTTTTCTTCGCGGCCGTGCTGGTCTGCACGATCTTCGCCGCGGCCAATTATGACGTGCGCATGATCTGGCGGGAGGGGAAGGTGTGAGCAAGGACCAGCCCGAGCCCAAGGACCACGGCGAGGTCGTGCGCAAGCGCGGGCGTATTTCCCTCGCCTGGCTCTTCCCGCTCATCGCCCTCGGTGCCGCCGCTTGGATGTATCTCGACTACCGCGATTCCCTCGGGCCGGAGATCGTGATCCGTTTCGATGACGCGCCCGGCGTGGAAGCCGGCAAGACGCCGCTCATCTTCCGCGGCGTGGTCGCCGGCACCGCGACCGAGGTCAATCTCGACAAGGAACTCGGCCAGGCCATCGTCACCGTGCGCCTGGAAAAATTCGCCGCCGGCCTCGCCGTGCAATCGACCGACTTCTGGATCGAGCAACCCGAATTGTCCCTGCAGGGCGCAAGCGGTCTGACCTCGCTCATTTCCGGCAATTCGATCCGCGCGCGGCAGGGCATGGGTCCGCCGCGCTACGAATTCACCGGACTCGACACCGGCCCGGTGCTCTCGGCGGAAGAAAAATCCTTCCATATCCGTCTCGAATCCGAGCAGACCCAACCGCTCGACCGCGGCGCGCCCGTGACTTTCCGCGGGGTCAAGGTCGGCCGCGTGCGCGAGCAATCGCTTTCATCCGAAGGCAAACCCTACATCGACCTTTCCATCGAGCAGAGCAAACGAGGTTTGCTCAAGACGAGTTCGCGCTTCTGGACGGTGCCCGCCTCGTCGGTCACCATGGGCCCGGGCGGCATCAAAGTTGACGTCTCCGGCCTCGACACCCTCATCCAGGGCGCGGTGGCCTTCGACGATTTCGGGGTCGACGGCGAGCCGCTCGCCGACGGCGCCACCGTGCCGCTGCTCGGGTCCGAGGTGCTGGCCAAGGCCTGCGGCGAACCTGTCACCATCTCGTTTCCCAACGGACGCGGCCTGCGCGCCGGGCAGACGCGTATGACATACTTCGGCATCCCGGTCGGCATGGTCACCGATCTGGCCGTGGCCGGCGGACAGGTCCAGGTCACCGCGCAATTCAATCCGGGTTTCGAGTTCCTGCGCTCCGCCGGTTCGCGCTTCGTCCTGGTCGAACCGGAAATTTCCCTGCAGGGCATCAGCGGGCTCGAAACGCTCATCACCGGCGTGGTCATCGAATGCGAACCCGGCCACGGCGGTTCGCTCGAGACGAAATTCGCCGGCGTGGTGCCCAAGACCGACGACACCGCGGCCGCGGTCACGGCCGACGAAACTTCGTTCCGCATGCGGCTCGAGTCCGAGCAAACCCAACCGCTCGACCGCGGTGCCCCGGTCACTTTCCGCGGGGTCAAAGTCGGCCGCGTTCGCGAGCAGGCCCTCACGCCGGAAGGCAAACCCTACATCGAGATCGCCGTCGATCGCGCCAAGAGCGGGTTGCTCAAGACCAGTTCGCGCTTCTGGAGCGTCTCCGCCTCGTCGGTCAGCATGGGTCCGAGCGGAATCAAGGTGGATGTCTCCGCCCTGGACACGCTCATCCAAGGCGCAGTGGCCTTCGACGATTTCGGCGTGGCGGGCGAACCGTTGACGGACGGTGCCGCGTCGGTCCTCTTCGATTCCGAAGCCACGGCCAAAGCCTGCGGCGAACCCTTTGTCATAACCTTCCCGAAAGGCCGCGGTTTGCGCGCCGGACAGACGCGGTTGACGCGGCTCGGTATCCCGGTCGGTCTGGTCACGGATCTGGCCGCGGTCGGCGACCAGGTGCGGGTCACGGCGCGGCTCAATCCCGGTTTCGATGCCCTGCGCGCCGCGGGGTCGACTTTCACCCTGGTCGAGCCGCAGATTTCGCTCAAGGGGGTGAGCGGACTCGAGACGCTGGTCACCGGTGTGACCATCGAATGCGAACCGGGCCGCGGGTCCGCTCTCGCGGCGTCCTTCGCCGGGCATGTGCCCAAGGACGAGGAGGATCCGATGCTGGCCCAGAGCCGCAAGGGCCGTCACTTCCGCCTCGTCTCGCGCGGCACCTCGACGGCCGCCGGCGCGCCGGTCCTCTATCGCGACCTGCAAGTCGGCACCGTGCTCGACAAAGTCCTGGCCGAGGACGGCAAAGCGATCGAACTGGTCATCGGGCTGGAACCCGAGCACGCGAGGCTCGTGCGCGAGAACACCGTTTTCTGGGACGAGCGCGGACTGCGCGGTTCCATCGGCTTCTTCAACATCAATATCCAGTCTGCCATCCCGTTGCCCGTCATCGGCGGCGGCGCCATTGCCTTCGCCACCCCGGACGACACCGCCCCGCCCGCCCCGGCCGGCGCAGTCTTCACCCTCTACGACAAGCCGCAGAAAGAGTGGAAGAAGTGGAAAGACCCGGCGGTGCGGTAGCGTAATACCAAATCCGAGAAAGATCAGGACGTCACAAATTTTTCCGCGCGGTAGGGCCAACCAACGCTGCCGAGCGAGCCAAAAAGCCCAAGACCTTTTCGTGCTGGTTGCCCTCCACACGGGAACTGCCATGGAGGGCGAGCGTCCCCGCGAGCCGCCGGTCATCGGATTATTCAAAGCAAAAAATTGGCGTTCAATGAATTATGCAAATAAGAGGCGCCAGCCCAGCCGCCAATCCTTGTCCGCCCGCGGACCCTCGGATAGTCTGCAGGGCTGATTTATGAGCAAAGAAGCGAAGTTCAAGGTGGCGGTGTTGGCGGGGGACGGGATCGGGCCGGAAGTGATGGCCGAGGCGCTGCGCGTCTTGCAGGCGGCGGCGGCCAAATTCGCCATTCCTTATGAACTGAGCGAGGAGAGAGTCGGCGGGGCAGCCATCGATGCGGATGGCGTGGCGTTGCCGGACAAAACCTTGCAGACCTGCAAGGAGTCGGACGCCATTCTTTTCGGGTCCGTGGGCGGACCCAAATGGGAATCCCTTCCGCCCAACCAGCAACCCGAGCGCGCCGCCCTGCTCGCCCTGCGCAAGACCTTCGCCCTTTACGCCAACCTGCGTCCGGCCATCTGTCTGCCGGAACTGACCCACGCGTCACCCGTGCGCGAGTCGATTGTGGCCGGCGGGTTCGATGTGCTTTTCGTGCGCGAGCTGACCGGCGGACTTTATTTCGGCGAGCCGAAATACATGAAGCACGAGAGCGGCGAGTGGTTCGCGGTGGACACCATGATTTACTGGGAAAGCGAGATCGAGCGCATCGCGCATGTCGCTTTCCAGACGGCGATGAAGCGACGCCACCATGTCACCTCGATCGATAAGGCCAACGTCCTGCAGAACGGCATCCTCTGGCGCCAAACCGTCGACCGCGTGGCCAACGAATATCCCGACGTGAAACTGCGTCACCTCTACGTGGACAACGCGGCCATGCAGCTCATCCGCAATCCGAAAGGTTTCGACGTCATCCTCGCGGAAAATCTTTTCGGCGACATCCTCAGCGACGAGCTGGCCATGATTGCCGGTTCGCTCGGCATGCTGCCCAGCGCGAGCCTCGGCATTTCCAAGGGCAACGGCCGCTACTTCGGCATGTATGAACCGAGCGGCGGCACCGCGCCGGACATCGCGGGCATGGGCATCGCCAACCCCATCGCGCAGATTCTTTCCGCGGCCATGATGCTGCGTTATTCCGCCGGACGCGAGGACGCGGCCTCGGCCATCGAGGCGGCGGTGCAACGTGTCATCAAGGACGGCCTGCGCACCAAGGACATCCACACCGAGGGCACGCGGCTGGTCAGCACGGCCGAGATGGGCAAGGCCATCGTCGACGCGCTGTGAGCGCGCAAAACTGTTGTCCCGCGGCGGGCTTTGTCCGCACACTGGGCCGAACGTGAACTTCCGCAAACAGGCCGTGCCCGAGCCCGGGGCCTTCCAGATTGCCCCGATGGTCGACATCGTCTTCCTCCTGCTCATTTTCTTTTTGGTCACCTGGAATTTCGCGCGCTACGAGACCGAACTCGATGTCAAGGTTCCCACCGCGAAGGAAGGCAAAGAATCGCGCCGCGCCGTCGGCGAAGTCATCATCAACGTCAAATCCGACGGCGCCATCGTCATGAACCGCCGTGAAATGTCGGCCGACGAACTGACCTCCACCTTGCGCAAAATTTCCGAACTCTACCCCGACCAGGCCGTCATCCTCCGCGGCGACCAGGCCGCCGATTACCGCCACATCGTCGCCGTCCTCGACATCTGCCGCGCGGCCAACATCTGGAACGTGGCCTTCGCCACCGGTCGCCCCGAGTCATGAGGAAATTTCTCCCGCTGCTCCTCGCCGCGAGCACCGTCGTCGCGCAGGAAGAACCGGTCGAGGTCCGCCGCGCCGAACCGGCCGTGCCCCGCGCCCAACCGGTGACACCCGTCGCTGCTCCGGCCGCTGTCCCGCCGACCGCCGATGCCGTCGCCCCCGGCGAAATCCGCGCCCTGCCGTCCGCCGCGGTGGGCGATCCGGTGGCGGCCGCACTCGAGCAGGCCAACGCGTTCTACCAGCAGAAGATGTTCCAGTTGGCCGCGGACAAATACCGCGAGTTCCTGCAACTGCGTCCGCAGGGCGACGACCGCCAACCCGCGCTCTTCCGCCTCGGCGAAAGTCTGCGCGCGCTCACGCGCGGGCCCGAGGCCGCCGCGGCGTATGCGGAATTGGTCAAAGAATTCAAAAGCGGCGACTTCATCGGTCCGGCCGCCTACCGCCTCGGCGAAATGCAATTCGCCGCGCAGGACAACGATGCCGCCGCGGACTCCTTCCGCCTCGCCGCCCTCCACGTGCGCGATCCGAAGCTGCGGCTCGCCGCGAAATTTTTCGAAGGCCGCGCCCTCGATGCGGCCAACCGCCGCGTCGAGGCCCTCTCCGCCTACCGCGAAGTCGCCGCGCAGCAGGGCGAGAATCCCTACCGCGAGCGTGCCATTTATGACTTGGCCGAAGCCGACGCGCGGGCCGGACTCAACGAGGGTGCCTTCCGCCAATTCCGCCAGCTGGCCTCCTCCGCAACCAACGCCCCCGTGCGCGTGGCCGCCGCGGTCAAAGGCGGTCTCCTCGCCATCGACATGCGCGATTTTCCCGCGGCCCGCCCGCTCCTCGAGCAGGCCTTGGCCGAACCGCAACCCGGCGCGTGGAAAGCCCCCGCCGAATCCGGCCTCCTCCGCCTCGATTACGAGGAAGGCAATTACCAGGCCGTGGCCGACCGCTCCGTGAAGCTGCTGCCCGTGCTCTCCCCGGACGCGCAACCCGATGTCCTCCTCCTCGCCGCCAACGCGCGTCGCCAACTGGGCAAGCAGGACCAGGCCCTCGATCTCTACGACCGTCTCGTCACCGGTTTCCCCAATTCCCCCGCGGCCAAGGAAGCGGGGTTCCACCGTCTGGTCAGCCTCGTCGCCCAGCGCGACGGACGAGCCGCGGGACAGATCGATTCCTTCCTGGCCAACAACCCCGACCCGGCCCAGCGCGCGCGGGCCAAACTGCTCAAGGCCGAGCTGCTTTTCGAACAGCGCGACTATGTCAATGCCGAGCCGCTCTATGCCGAAGCCTCCACCGCGCCCGGCGCGGAGAAATACAAAGCCGACGCCCTCTACAAACTGGCCTACTGCCGCCTGCAGCAGCAGAAATACGACCTCGCGGTGTCCGCGTTGACCAGTTTCATCATGCAGTATCCGCGTCACCCCATGGTCGCCTCGGCCTACGCGCAGCGCGGCATGGCGCAATTGGAGAACGGGCAACGCGAAGACGCGCTGGCCGACTTCGGCGTGGTCATCGACAAATTCCCAGACGCCCGTGAACGCGAAGACGCCATGCTGCAATCCGCTCTGCTCCTCGGCAGCCTGGAGCGGCCCGCGGAAATGACCGCCGCCTTCCAGCGCTTCCTCGCCGAATATCCCGGCACCAAGTCCGCCGCGCAGGCGCAATTCTGGATCGGTTACACCGCGTTCGAGGCCAAGAAATACAACGAGGCCATCCCCGCCCTGGAAAAATCGCGCGAAATGGACCCGGCCAAATACAGCGAACGCGCCACCCTGCGCCTCCTCCTCGCCCACTACTACAGCGAGAACCGCGACGCCGCCGCGCGCGAAGCTGCCTCCCTCGGGGCCGACAAAGCCCCGGCCGAGGTGCGCACCTGGCTCGGATTGACCGCGCTGGAAAACGGACAGCACGCCGAAGCCGTCGAATTCCTCGCTTCGGTCGCGTCGGCCGATGACGCGTCCGACGACCTGCGCCTCTCGCTGGCCCAGGCGCAGATCGGGGCCGGACAGAACGGCGGCGCGCGCACCACGTTGGAAAAACTTCTCCCGCGTCTGCACGAGCCGAAAACCAAAGCGCGCGCCCACCTACTCATGTCCGAGGCGCTCATCGGCCTCAAGGACCTCGAAGCCGCCAAGGCGCAGGCCGAGGAAGCACTCAAATTGCAGCCCGAGGGACGTCTCAATGCCGAGGCGCGGTTGGCCAACGGGCGCGCCCTGCTCGCCCAGGACCGTTATGACGATGCGGCGCGCGCCTTCATGGCCGTGGCGCTGCTTTATGACGAAAAGGATCTCACCCCCGAAGCCCTCGTGCTGGCCGAACAGGCCTACCGTCAGGCCAACAACACCCCCGATGCCGACCGCGCGCGCGACGAATTGCAGCGCCGCTATCCCGATTTCAAACCGCCCGCTTCGTCCTGACCATGGCGCTGACGCTTCCCGCGGGGGATTTCCGCGCCTTCATCTTCGATTGCGACGGCACCCTGGCCGACAACATGCCGCTGCACTTCCGCGCGTGGAGCCGCGCCATGGAGGATTTCGGCGGATCCTATCCCGA
>JBIKXZ010000088.1:0-9510 GCA_044355525.1 Chthoniobacterales bacterium | reverse complement strand
GCTCATAGAAAACATTTCCACGTTGACCGGGATGGCCAATTCCGCCGGACTGAAAAAGCTCGGCATAACCAAAGCAACCAAAGCAGTCGGCGGATTCATTCCGGTCGATCCCAAGACCGGCGAACTCACCGGGGAATTGATCGGCGATCCGTATCTGAACGCCGTGGCGGAAGCGGTCGGCAAATACCCGCAAGAGACCGTGTTCGAAACCTACCGCAAGGCGCAGGAGATCTGGTTGTCCAACGGCTTGACCACCGCGCAGAGCTACGAGGCCACCGTCGACGACATCGACAACCTGCGTGCGGCGGTCGAACAGGGTGTGCTGTCCCTCGACATCATCGCGCTGCCCACGTTCGACACGGTGGACGAGCTGCTCAAAGCGGATCCCGGGTATGAATTCGGCGTGTATTCGCGTGGCAACGGCGGTTTTAAGGTCGCCGGCATCATGGTGCCGACGGATGGCGCGCCGCAGCTGCGCTTGGCTTACATGACAGAGCCCTATGCGGACACCACGGGCTTTGCCAAAGATTGGCGCGGGTTCGCCTATAATCCGCAGAGCACGATCGATCACTACGCCAAGCTGGCCTACGAAAAAAACATCCAATACTTCGGCTACAGCAACGGGGACGCCGGCATCGACATGACGCTCTCCGCGCTGGCCAAGGCGATCAAAGAAACCGGCGTGACCGAGGATCGCCGCCCTGTCATCTCCCACTCGCTCTTCGTGCGCGAGGATCAGCTCGCGCAATACAAGGACATGAACATCATGGCCATCATGCTCATGAACCACACGTGGCTGTATGGCGACGTTTACGTGAAGGTGATGGGGCCGGAGCGGGCAGCCAACCTGAGTCCTTTGAAATCAGCCGCCACGAAAGGTGTCCTGACGGCAATTCACAACGACACGCCATCCTCCGGCCCCAGTGCGATGTTCACCATCTGGAGCGCGGTGAACCGCCAAACCCTGAGCGGCAAAACACTCGGACCGGATCAACGCGTCGATCCCTACTTGGCGCTCCAAGGGTTCACAAGCAACGCCGCCTACCAATACAAAGAGGAGAAGAGCAAAGGAAAGATCGCTGCCGGCATGCTGGCCGACTTGGTCGAACTCGACCGCAATCCCCTCAAGGTGAAGCCGGATGAAATCAAAGACATCCAAGTCCTCCGCACGATCAAGCGGGGCCAAACGGTCTACGCCAAGCCGCTGTAAGCGGGTGCCGCGGAGTCAACGTGTTTTGGTGTGGCGGCAAAGTCATGCGCCCGCAAACCGTTGAAGGGCAAAGTGCCACCAGCTCCTCCACCGGTTCAGAGTCAGGGATTTCTTGCCGCTGCGGCGAATAGGCGGCATATTCGCCGCATATTTAGCGGAGATTATGTCCTACATTCACCAGAAGCCTGGGTGGCCCAAGTTGCGTTGGGACAGCAGCAAGCTCTTGCCGTTGCTGGCCGAAGTCCGGCATCGGCAGGGCCGACTGCTGGGAAGCATGGAGTGTCTGGGTTTTGATCTCCGAAACGAGGCGAACTTGGCGGCACTGACCGCCGATGTGATCAAATCCAGCGCCATCGAAGGGGAGAAACTGAATGCAGACCAAGTGCGGTCGTCGATCGCCCGCCGACTCGGTTTGAAATTCGGCGGCACCATGGCGGCCAGCCGCGATGTTGAAGGTATCGTCGAGATGATGCTCGATGCGACGCAGAACTTCTCCGCCCCATTGACCAAGAAACGGCTGTGCGCGTGGCACGCCTGCTTGTTTCCCACCGGACGCAGCGGCATGCGCAAAATCACCGTTGGAAAATGGCGTCCCGCTAAAGTCGACCCGATGCAGGTGGTCTCCGGTCCCATGGGGCGCGAGCGCGTCCACTTCGAGGCTCCTGCCGCCGGGAGGCTCGAAAAGGAAATGGCCGCTTTTCTCAAATGGTTCGAGTCCGGGGAGAAGATCGATCCCGTGCTGAAAGCTGCCGTGGCGCATTTCTGGTTCGTGACCATCCACCCGTTCGAGGACGGCAACGGCAGAATGGCCCGGGCCATTGCGGACATGGCCCTGGCCCACGCGGAGGGCACGAAGGATCGGTTCTACAGCATGTCCGCCCAAATCGAGGCGGAGCGGAAGAACTACTATCTGAGCCTGGAGCGCAATCAGCGGGGCGACACGGACATCACCCAATGGATCGAGTGGTTCTTGGCATGTCTTCGCCGCGCGCTGGAGGGCGCGGAATCAACCATCGGGCAGGTGCTGCGAAAAGCCCGGGCGTGGAAGTCCATCAACGACTCACCAGTCAATGATCGGCAACGTGCCGTCATCAATCGCCTGTTGGATGGCTTCGAAGGAAAACTGTCTTCATCGAAGTATGCCAAACTGGCCAAGTGCTCCGCCGACACCGCTCTGCGTGACATCAAAGATTTGCTCGATCGCAGGATCCTTGTGCGCGAAAGCGGCGGGGGGCGGAGCACAAGCTACCGACTCTCATCGACGCTGTAGTGTCGTGTCAGGAATGATTCAGGCAGCTTTCGCGTGACGCTTGTGCCAGCGCAGGAATGGCGACCGGACCGCTGCTTTTCTTATGGGGCGTGCGGTCGGCTGAGCCAGCCGACCCTACCGATGATGAGGAAAAGTTGAAAAACCCTTCCAGCTACTTCACCTCGACCAGCGTCGACGGCGTGAAGCTGTCGTGGTCCTGCGGGCCCATTTCGACGGTGACCATCTTGTCGCCGGCGGCTTGCAGGGCTTGGGCGAGATCGATGACGCGCACATTCGGGTTCCCGTAGGTTTTGAAGTGGTAGTGCTTCTTGGCCAGGTCGCTGACCACCGTCCACGAGGTGTAGTCGGGGAATTTTTCCGAAGTGCCAGCCGGGGGCATGGCGACGCCGGGCGGGATGTCGAAGTTGTTGAGGAAATGGAACATCGTGCCCACGGCCTCGGCGCTGGTGGCCTGCGGTAGGGCGTTCTGCAGATAGAACGCCATGCGCACGAAGCGCGAAGGCGGGGTGAAGTCGCCGGGCAGACCGCGCGAGCCGCCACCCATGCCGAAAGGCGATAGTTCGAGGTCGCCGATTTTCTGGTTCGCGGGATAGGCCGCGGACATGTTCAGGTAGTTGTTGAGGTTGGTCAGCATCCAGGAAAATTCCGGAGCGTTGGTCAAAACGCGCACGGGGTTATCGTGCACGACGAGTTCTCCGCCGCGAGGCTCGATGGTGATGCAGGCGCCGGTGGGATCCTGCACCTTGATGTGCAAGTCCGGCACGATGCCGATGAGCTCGAGCACGACGGGCAAGAGGGCGATCTTACCGATGTTTTCCTTCACCTCGGCGACCGTGGAAAAATTGCTGAGAATCCACGCGGTGACTTGGGCGGGCGCGAGGCCTTTGGCCGAGTTTTCCGGTGTCGCCTCGGCGTATTGCGCGAAGCCGGGGAAGTAGAAGAGGCCGACGTTGAGGCCTTGGTCGTTCAGGCCGTCGATCAGCATGTCATAGTTCGTGGCGGCGGTCGGGCCGACAAAACCGTATTTCGATTTCCATTTGAGGCCGTTCTTGCCGGTGGAAGTCAGTCCGGTGAATTCAGACCCGGCCGGCCAGACGGCGAGGACGGAATTGAGCGGTTCACCGAATTCCAACGTGCGCCCGACGGCCACGCCGCCGTCTTTGGCGGTGAGCGCCCCGCCGGTGCAGGCGATGGCAGGATTGCTGGCCGCGAGCAAGCCGGTGATGGCGAGCAGTGCGGGGAAGAGTTGCGGTATTTTCATCGCGAAGAAGGGAGCACATCGGCGCTGCCGCGGCAAGAAGGATGGATGAAATCCATCGGCAGGATGCCGATGCCACTCTTTTGTAGCGGCGGTCTATGACCGTCGGTGCCTTGCGTTCTTGCTTGTTCTGACGGTCATAGACCGCCGCTACAGTTTGCCGTCTCTTTTCCCATCCCGGAAACAGCAGCGCGGCGCGTCGGGTGCATGCACGCGCCGGCACACCGGCTCGATGAACAAGGCTGGCCACGGCAAACCATTGGACATTTTGTGCAGATCTGTGCAACATTCTGCACAGATTATGAGCACTGTCAGCCTGACTGAATTCCGGAGCCATGCCTCGGGTATGCTGGACCGCGTGGAGCGCGGCGAGACCCTTGTTGTCCTGCGTCACGGTCGCCCCATTGCCGAGGTCTCACCGGTCGCCGCACCGACCGCCGTTCCTTCGTGGAAAAAACCGGCACTGCGTCTGGTGGCCAAAGGCGCCGCACTGTCCCGACTGATTCTCGCCGAGCGGGACGATGAGAACGTGCGTTGATTCCTCCGCCTTCGCCAAGCGCTTCATCGAGGAAGAAGGCAGCGCAAAGATCGAGGACGTCTGCTCCCGCGCCACGGAACTGGCCTTGAGCGCCCTTTGTGTTCCCGAAATCATTTCCGCACTGAACCGGCGCCGGCGCGAGGGAAGTCTGACCGCAGCGCAATATCGTCAAGCGAAACAACGACTACTCGAAGATGTGCGCGACGCCGACATCATCCAACTTACTCCGGGCGTTATCGCAACGTCAATTGAGGTTCTTGAATCCGCGCCGCTGCGCGGCATGGATGCGCTGCACATTGCCTGCGCGATCGAGTGGGGCGCAGAGTTGTTCGTTTCGTCGGACAAGGCGCAACTGAACGCGGCCAAAAAGGCGGGCCTGAGCGTGAAGTCGGTTTGAGGCGGAGCAATCCTACTCCGGAAACATCGGCGTGATGTTGACGCGGAAGCCCCACTGCTGACCGGGCACGGGCGACTGCGCGTAATATTGCAGGGCCACGCCGATCTGCACCGGGATTTTGCCGATCTTGATCACTTGCGAATACGTGTTGTTGAACGAAATGGTCCAGTCCTGGTCGGCCCCCTCGCTGATCCAGTTGTAGGACGATTCGCTGTCCACCGCGATGGTCGTCGCCGTTTTGAAAGTGTGCGAGATGAAGGGCTGGAAATAGCTCGCGTTGTATTCGCCTGGGCCGGCCACGCGCCAGTTCTGGGTGGCGAGAATTCCGACGGTCCAACCGCTCTTTTGCCACAGCGCGACGCCGGACGGTCCTAGCGTCATGACATCACCGCCGAGTTCCTTTTGCGTGGCCGTGGGCAAAATCGATGCCGGTCCAAGGCCCCAAACGATGCCAAAAGGCCCCGGTTTCACCGGCGAAAGAAACGTCTCGAGTTCGAGATCACCCAAACCGCTGACGTAGCCCGGCCCGTAGACATTGCTCGTCGAGATGAAGGGCAAGATGGGACGCACGATGTAGTTCCACTCCGGGGTGATGTGCAGGGGAATGACCGGCTGGAAGTTGAGCAGGTAAACCGTGCCGTTGTTCTCTCCCATCCCGAAGTTGAAATTGTTTTGGAACTGCACACTGACCAGGTCCGCCACCGGATTCTGCAACTTCACCGCCAGAGCCGCCGCATCAGCCGGCGCAGCGGACGCCGTGCCGACCGGAACAGGCTCCGCAGCGAGTGCCGCCGTGGACATGGAGAAAACAAGGAGCGCACTGAAGGAGGGCGGTTTCATGCGACGTGGATTTTTTCCGCCCCCGCAAAAATGTAAATCCGGAATTGTCTCCCGGGGGATCGCGAGGGCGTCTTGACACCGTTGGGGCTTTCACCCATTGGCTTTGCTGGCCACAAAACCACGCTTAGACTGCACCCAACAATGAAACGCACCCTTCTTGCCCTCACCACCGCTGTTTTTTGCGCCACCATACCTTCCACGCTGCAAGCGGACTTCAAACCCGAAGTGAAATTCGCGGAAGTCAACGGTGTCAGACTGGCCTACTACATCCGCGGCGAAGGTGAACCGCTGCTCATGATCAACGGGTTCGTTTCCAGCATGAGTTTGTGGGATCCCCTCATGCTCGAGACCTTGGCCCAGCAGCACCAGCTCATCCTCTTCGACAACCGCGGCGTGGGCATGTCCACCGACACGAAGGAAAACAATACGACCATCCCGCAGATGGCCGACGATGCCGCCGGGTTGATCAAAGCCCTCGGCTTCAAGAAGGCGAACATCCTCGCCTTCTCCATGGGCGCGCGCATCGGCCAGCAACTTCTCATCCGTCATCCCGACCTGGTGAACAAAGCCGTGCTCTGCGCCGCCAATCCGGGCGGCAAATACGATGACGTGGCGGCGCCGGATGTGGAAGCCAAGCTCAACAATCCCAAAACGCCCGGGATGGAAAGAATCGCCCTGACCGCCCCCAACACCGAGGCCGGGCAGGCCGCATTGAAGGCCACAGTGGAACGACTCAAGGCGGCTATCGCAGCGGGCATCGTTCCCGACGACTTCAAGGTCTCCCAAGAAACCACCGAGCGCCAAGACCGCGCGCGCACCACGCTATGGACGGCGGACAACAGCAACTTCGAGAACCTCAAAAACATCAAGGTTCCCGTGCTCATCGCCGACGGACGCGACGACGCCATCGATCCGCCGAAAAACTCCCTCATGATCGCCAACCAAATCCCCTTCTCTTGGCTGGCCTTCTTCGACGGCGGCCATTCGTTCCTCTACACCTCGCCAAAGCACTTCGCCGACACGGTGAATGTGTTCTTGCAGTAGGAAATACAGGCCGTTGCCTCACGATGATACCAGGCGTTTTAACTGTTTGGCGCCCAGAAGCGGCAGGTGGCTTGTTCAGCGCAAGTATTGGTCAAGGAAGTTCAGAACTCTTTGCTGGATGGTCAGTCCGTTGACCACTGTGCTGATGCTGAAGGTGTGGCCGCTGTATGGCAATGGGACGAAGGCGACCGGCACGCCGGCGTTGGTCGCGGCGGTGTTGAGTGCCGTGGCGTAGGAGTAAGGCACCGTCGGGTCGGAGGTTCCGTGGACGATGATCAACGGCGGGTCGCCCGCGCGGATCGAGCCTTCGTTGCCATACATCGCGCCCCAAAGATCGACCACGGCGCGTGGACGGACGACGCTGCGGTTCGGCCCGTAGGTGGCAAGGAGCGCGGTGATCGAGCCGGCGGAACCTCCCCCGACACCGAGCCGGTTGGTATCCACCTCGTAGGTGCCGGCGTTGGCCACCACGAAATCCAGCGCCCGCTTCAAATCATCCTGTGCCGCAGTCATACCCGTGCTGTTGGCACCGAGCAGGCGGTAATTGATGTCAAACGCCGCGTAGCCCGCCGCTTGGGCCGCTGCGGCCAGATCGGCGATGTAGCCGCTTCCCTTGGATCCGCTGGTGAATCCGCCACCATGCACAAGCACGATCGCGGGGAAAGGACCTGTGCCTGCCGGTCGGTAGGCGTCGAGGCGTAATGCCTGGCCATCGACTGTCGCGTAAGTAATGTCGCGCGTGACCGAGGCGGGACCCGGTGGCGGCGTGGGCGTCGGTGTTGGATTGGGTGTAGTTGCCGTGGTGGCCGAAGCGTGGGCACCCGGAGAATAGTAGCTCCAGTTCTCGGCATAGAGCCGGTAGTAGTAGGTCGTGCCGCCGCCGAGGCCGGTGTCGGAAAAATTCGTGCCGCCGCCGAGGTAGACAACGGTGTCGCCGCCCAGCGAGTCGCCCGACGAGTAGGTTGTGCCCTGCGTCGGGGCGGTGAAGCTGTTGTCTGTGCTGCGCACGATAAGGGTGTCCTTCGCGGAGCCCGACACGCCTCTGTTCCAGGTGAGGTTGATTTGGGATGCGCCGGAATTTGTCGCCGTGATGCCGCCCGGATTATTCAGCGCGCCGACTTCTACGGTAAGTGTTGCCGCACTCGGACGCTGGAGCGCGAGGCCGGACCAACCGGGGCGCGGCGCGTCGAACCAGTAATCGTTGCCCCAACCATAGGAAACGCGCATGGCCCAGTAAAATGTGCCAATGGCAGAAAAACGCGGTGTGTTGGCCCAAATGCCGTCGGCACTGCTGCCCGGATCGCGACCTTCGCCCTCCACCGTGTTCACCGCGAGGCCGAGGTCGGGGTTGTTGTAGCGACCGAGCACGGTGACATAAGAACGGTTCGCACCGTTGAAGGTCTGCCATGCGTCGATATTGAGCGAGACGATGTCACCGAGAAACGCAGTCGACGCATTGGCACTGGTCGGGTCCTTACCCCCGGGGGCGGGCGTTGGTGTGGGTGTAGGCGTCGGCGTAGGTGTCGGGGTCGGGGTGGGAGTCGGTGTTGGTGTGGGTGTAGGCGTGGGTGTCGGGGTCGGAGTGGGCGTTGGATTGCCACTGAGCGTGGCTGCCGTGAAGCGGTAGAAGTTCCTCTCCGCGACCGCGCGATGATCGGTCAGCACGATTTGGCCGACGGAGGATTCGCTCACCACGACACCGGGTGTCGCATTGCTCCACGACCCGGTGGCTGACCGCGCCGCGATGGTCTGCCAGGCGCCGCTTTCCAGGTTGGCCAGCGATTGCATTTGCAGGTTCAGGTCGCTCGTCTCCGTGTTGTAGGAGAAGCGCAGCACGGGGGCATCCGCGGGCAAGGTGACCTCCCATGGCATCGAGGTTTCCGGAGACGCCGGATGACGACGCAACGCGTATTCGAGCAGATTGCGCATACCGTCCGCGTCATCGTCGTTGGTGGCAATCGCAGCGATACCGTGATTACTGCACCACGCGGCGAAGGTGCGGGCGCCGGAGGCAGGATCCCAAAGCGAACCGTCGGCCGCGGCCACGACCGCATTGTAGCGGTAAGCAGTCGAAAGCGGTTCATCCATCCGATGCAGCTTGGCGAAATCCCCGTAGGAAGTGGCACCGGCCCGGCCGGTGAAATTGAAATCCACGTAAAGGTCGAGCCCCGCCGCGTCGATGCGGCGCAGGTATTCGCGGTAGAGATCCCCCATCCGCGCGTCGTTGGCCGCCGCGTAGAAGACATTGCGGTAGGTTGCGCTGCTGCTGTCGAGGTGCGCACCGCCCTCGTAAGCGAGCAGTTGAATCGGCCGGCCGAGGGCCGCGGCGCGCGTGTTGGCCAGGGTGCGGTGGGCCGTCACTTGCTGCACCGCGTTGTCGATGGCCGCGCCGGAGTCGGCAAGCACCTGGTCGACCGTCGTGGCCGCCGTGTAGGCATTGCGTTGCGGCCCGGACGGGCTGAAGTAGGGCGCGATGGCGACGGCATCAAACGAGCCCTGCATGGCATCGAGGATGCGTGCCGTCACCCAATCGTTCGCGGAGAAGCCACCCGCCACGCGCACGATACGCTGGTTTTGACCGGCGAAGACCTCGCTCCAGATGTCCATGTCGCGCTTGGCCTCGCGACCCGCGATCTGCCACTGCGTGAGTCCCGAGTTCCCGGGAAGCTGCATCTGCGCGAGCACCCATTGCGTCGCTTCGAATCCGTAGGCGGAATTCCAGATTTCATTGGACCACTCGACGTAGGCTTTGCGCCCGGGCTCGAGGTTATCGCGCACATAGATGGCGAAGTTGCGCACGAAGTCATCATCGGCCATGTGCGGCATGTTGAACCACGGGTCGGCATCCAGATCGTTGGCCAGCTGCACCATGTATTCGACCGACATTCCGTTGGCCAACGGCTCGCTCCTCGACCCGCCCGAGCCGGAACTCTGCCGGATGTCGAGCGCGTTG
>JBIKXZ010000087.1:0-9526 GCA_044355525.1 Chthoniobacterales bacterium | reverse complement strand
CCGAGGTCTTCGGCGAGGGCGCGGGCGATGGTTTCGCGGGCGGAAGGGGTCATGGGGTGCGGACGGCTGGGCCAGCCGTCCCTACCGGGGGACGGGTTCGTCGAGCTGGAGCAGGTCGCGTTGCCAGGGGAGGAGGCGGGCGCCGTTTTGCGAGGCGACGGACATGAGGGTGAGGCGCGAGGCGATGAGGGACGGATCGATGGCCAGGTCTTTGGCCACGGCATCGCGCTTTTCGCGGAGTTGTTCGAAGAGGCGGCAGGCGGCGCCGCTGGGACGCGGTTTGCGTTCGCGTTCGAAGACGGGCCATTCGTTCTCGGGGAGTTCGAGGGCGGCACGCAGGGTTTCCTTCATGCGCTGGAAGCGCGGCGGCGGCATGCGGTGGACTTCCACTCTGTGTCCGGCCACGGCGGCGCGGGCGGCATCGATCATGCGGTCGTTGGAAATGACGTGGAAGGTCGGGCGGTCCCACGCGCTGGCTTCGGATTCGCGCCAGTGCCAGAGGGCGCGGAGGACGGCGGCTTCGCGTGCTTCGAGTTTGCTGCTGCCGGTGATACGCCAGGCGTTCTCCATGTCGCGTTCGCGGGGTTCGCGGGCGCTTTGCACCATGGCGTCGCGGGATTGACGATACCACTCCCAGCGTCCAACTTGTTTGAGCTGGTTTTCGAGGATCTCGGCGAGCGGCAGGAGGTAACGGACGTCGTTGAGCGCGTATTCCTCCATGCGCGGGGAGAGCGGACGGCGTCCCCAGTCGGCGCGCTGCGAGGCTTTGCAAAGGGTGACGTCGAAAAATTTCTGCACGAGGGCGGCGTAGCCGATTTGTTCGAGTCCGAGGAAGCGCGCGGCGATGGACGTGTCGAAAATATCCGTCGCATCAAAGGCGGGGTGGCGCCCGAGCAGGCGCAGGTCATAGTCTGCGCCGTGGATGACAATCGTATGCGGCGCGAGCGAGGCGTAGAAGGTGGAGAGGTCGAGTCCGTCGGCCAGCGGGTCGACGAGGAAGAACCCGTCGGGCGAGCAGACCTGGACGAGGCAGATTTTTTCGCGGTAGCTGTGCAGGCTGTCCGCCTCGGTATCGAGTCCGATAACCTGATGCGCGTCGAGGCGGTCGGTGAAGTCCGCCAGTTGTTCCGGCGTGGAGATCAAGGTTCCGCGATGAAGGCCTGGGCGGGCGGGAGGTCGCCGGCGCGGCGGGCGCGCGGTTCGCGGACTTCGGTGGTGCCGTCGACGGGGGCGGTGACAAACGGCCCTCCGGCGAGGGGGGCGGGTTCGGTGAAGGCAACGTCGGGCACGTCGCTGAATTTGCCTTCGAGGGGGAAATCTTTGCGCAGCGGGTGGTAGGGGTAGCCTTCCCACATGATGATGCGGCGCAGGTCGGGGTGGCCGGTGAAGCGCAGGCCCATCATGTCCCACGCTTCACGCTCGTGCCAGTTGGCGGTCGGCCAGAGATCGCACACGGTGGGGACTTCGGGATGGTCCTCGGTCGCGGTGGTCTTGAGTCGCAGGTGGAGACCGTTGGCGAGGGAATACAACTCGTAGACGATTTCGTAGCGCGGTTCGTGTTCGAAATGGTCGATGCTCGAGATATCGAGGAGCAAATCGAAGCCGAGTTCGTCGCGGCAGAATTCGCAAACCGGGCGCAGCGCGTCAGGCTGGAGTGAGAGGGTCACTTCGCCGCGGAATTCCGTGCGCGCGGTCACGCCTCCGCCGAATCGCGAGGTGATGGCTTCGGCGACGTCCGCAAGTTTCATCTCAGATGGAAGCGAGGAATTCCTTCTTCTGCTCGAGGAAAGAGGGTTCGCCCATGATTTTTTTCTGCAGGCGCATGAGCCCGTCGAGCAGAGCCTCGGGGCGGGGCGGGCAACCGGAAACGTAGACGTCCACGGGAATGAGATGGTCGATGCCCTGCAGCACGGCGTAGCTGCGATACATACCGCCCGACGAGGCGCAGGCGCCCATGGCGATGACCCATTTGGGGTCGGCCATTTGTTCGTAGATGCGTTTGACCGCGAGGGCCATTTTGTAGGTGACCGTGCCGGCGACGATCATGACGTCCGATTGGCGCGGCGAGAAGCGCATGACCTCGGCGCCGAAGCGGGCGATGTCGAATCGCGAGGCGCCGGCGGCCATCAGCTCGATGGCGCAACAGGCCAGTCCCATCGGCATCGGCCAGAGCGAATTGCTGCGCATCCAGTTGATGGCGGTGTCGAGCTGGGTGAAGATGATGTTGCCTTCGATTTTGGAATCGTAGGCGTAGGGACTGCGGTCACTCATCGGAGCCATCAACCTTAAGGTTGGCCGAGCCTTCTGACAAGCCGCCTTCCGGTTCCGCTGCGGGGCGCGAGGAAGGATCCCAGGCGAGCAGATCGGCAAGTTTTTTGCCGCTTTCGCCGAGGAGCGGGCGGTTGCGCGAGCCGTCGACAAGGCGGCGGGTCATTTTGCTGTAGGAAAATTTGGCGGGCGCGACCCATTCGACGCGCGGCGCGGCGACTGAATCGGTGGATGGCTCGATCGAAACGGGAAAACCGGGAGCGGTGAATGAAACGAGCCACGAGCGCGCGCCGGCGGGGTCACCTTGGACGAGCCACGGGTAGCGGCGCGGGAGTTGGAAGTGCGGCGATTCCGGAATGCGCACGCGGAAGAAGGGTTCCTTCTGGCGGATGAACTGCGGGAGGGTGAGCGAGGGGCTCTTGCGTTGCTGGAGATAAAACTGCGCGACGTCGAGACCCATGAGGTTGATGCCGTTGTAGAGTCCGTGTTTGTTCGCCGTGGGGAAGTTGAGCGGATGCCAGCTTTCGAATTGGTCGTGCCAGAGGAGCGCGATTTCGAGATGCAGGTGGGCGCGGCGCTGGTTGATGCCGGCGCCGGTGTAGCCGAGTCGCCCGAGGCGGTCGCCCTTGGCAACGGTTTGTCCGGGCCGCACGTCGACCGTGGCAAGGTGCGCGTAGATGCTGTAAACGGGGGTGCCTTCGACATCGTGTTCGATGATGGCGAGTTTGCCGTAGTTGGAGTCTTTGGCGTCGTTGCTGATATGAACGACGCGGCCGGATTCGATGGCGCGGATTTCGTCGAGCGGTTCGCCCGAGGCGTCGCGGCGCACGGGTTTGACATCGATGCCCTCGTGAAATTTGGTCATGACGATCTTCCCGCCGACGCGTTGCTGGTTGCGGGTGAAGCCGTAGGTGCCGCCTTGCCACGGGCGGCTCTTCACGCCCTCGAAGTCGCGGTCGGTATACATGTAGAACTGCTCGGGCTGGCCGCGGAAAAGCGCGTCGTTGTCCGTGGGCAGGACGGGCGAGAAGGCCAGAGCCGGCGCGGCGGCCGCGAAGAAAAGGAGGGCGCAGCGTTTCACCGGCGTTTCTTCGTGGCGGCTTCCTGGCCGATGACGGGAAAGACCGAGGTGAGCAGGGCGATATCGTCGGCGCTCAATCCGCGCGGAATGCTGACAATGCCGTCATCGATCGGGCGGTCGACGAGGAGGTTGCTCACTTGGCGTCCGTTGATCAGCACGACAAGAGTTTCCCCGCGTTGCGACATGGTGTGCTGGTGAAGCAGGCGCGAGCCGTGGTTGTCGACTTTGAAGTAGGTGCCGTGCGAGCCGTCGGCGGCGACGAACGGGTAGATGGCTTTGATTTCCCGCTGGGTGAGCAGCGGCATGCGTGCGAGGAAAACGGGGGTGCCGTTGAGCAGAGTGGCGGGGATGGCGAAGGTGGGGGCTTCGGCCGCGGTGCCCAAGGAGTGGATGCGGACATCGACCATGGGCGGTTTTTTAGCTGCGCCGAGACAGAAGAGGGCAAGGGCGGCGACGGCGAGGCGCGGGGCGGCTGACGGCATGGGGACACCTAAGCCATGGCGCGGGGGAATTGCAACCGCGCACGGGACCCGCTTTAATGTCCGGATGCTTCCCGTGTTCCGCTGGATCGCCTTGCCGATGGTCGTGTTTCTTTCCGCCTGCGCGGCGCCGCGCGACGGCTCGGAGGACAGCTGGGCGCAACGGGCCGGGGATTTTCTCGATCCTTTGGTTCCGGACTCGGTCACGCTCGGCCCCAAGCAACCGGTCCTGCAAGCCGCGGTCCGTCTCGATCCCGCGGAGGTCGTTTTGGCCGACCATCGCGATGTGCGCGTCATCTTTACGGTGCAAAACACGAGCCGGCGCGGCCAGCGTGTTGACTTTCCGACGGCGCAGCGCATCGAGTTGGCCATGATCGCGCCCGACGGAAAGCGTATTTTCCTCTGGTCGGAGGACCGCCTGTTCGATCCGAAGCCGGGCACGGTCGTGGTCAATCCCCGCGAGCGCATCGAATACGAGGCGACGATCCCGACGCGGGATATGACAGCGGGATCGACCTATTCCGTCGAAATCGGCCTCGTCGGGTATCCGGAAGTGGCGTCCGCTGTTAATATCACTCCCCAGTGAGCAGCCGCGTCACGCGGCACCGCCGGACCGTTTCGATTTGACGGTTGGCCGGTGGCGGTTTTTATTTCGGAGTTTTTCCAATGAGAACCTTCCTGCGACTCACGTTTGCCTTGGCGCTCGCCGGCTTGGCCGGTTGCGCGTCCCACGACACGCGTTTGACCAGCTCGACCACCCAATATCTGTCCTCGGGCGGCCGCGTCGTGGAAAGAACCTCGACCGGCGGCATCGTCGACAATGTCTCCTACTGGGACGGTGACGGCATTCCCGGAACTCCGTCGATCACCATTGACCTCGGCGAGCAAAAGGCCTTTTTCTACAAGGACAATCGCCTGGTCGGCGTGTCGATGATTTCCTCCGGACGCGAGGGCTATGCCACGCCGCCGGGCACTTACAAGGTCATCCAGAAAAGCAAAGACCATGTGTCCAACCTCTACGGCGATTACGTGGACGGCGCGGGCAATGTGATGGTCGCCAACGTCGGTGTGAACCGCGACCCCAAGCCTGCGGGGGCGGTATTCCGCGGCGCGCCCATGCCGTATTTCCTCCGTTTCCACGGCGGCTACGGCTTGCATGCCGGATTCCTGCCGGGTTTCCCTGCTTCGCATGGTTGCGTGCGCATGCCGGAACGGATGGCGCAGATTTTCTTCGCCAATTCCGACCACGGCACGCCGGTGCGCGTGGTGAATTGACGGCGACCCGCACGTGAGCGCCGTGCCGGACGGGTGGGCGTGGCTGGTCGTCTTGCAGGCTGCGGTCACCTTCGCGATGACGGGCGTGATTTGGACGGTGCAACTCCTGCAGTATCCGGGTTTCAGCCGGGTTGGATCGGCGCACTTCGCGGAATTTCACGCCCATCATTGCCGTTCGATCGGGTGGGTGGTCGGTCCGCTCATGACGGTGGAATTGGCCGGCGCTGTCGCCCTCGCCTTGTCCGGCGCCGCGCCGGGGTTCTGGTGGCCGATGCTCGGGGCTTTGCTGTTGATCTGGCTTTCCACCGCGCTGTGGCAGGGGCCTTTGCATGCACGGTTGTCGCGTGAGGGAGCGCGGCCGGAGTTGGTGCGCGCTTTGGTCCGAGGCAACTGGTTGCGCACGTTTTTGTGGTCCGCGCGTTCGGCCGCGCTGGTCTGGCTTTACGCCCGTGGGTGGGCTTGATCGTAGACTTTCTTCAGCCGCTCGGTGGTCACGTGCGTGTAAATTTGCGTGGTCGAGAGGCTGGCGTGCCCGAGCAGGCTTTGCACGCTGCGCAGGTCGGCGCCGGCGTCGAGGAGGTGCGTGGCGAAGCTGTGGCGGAGTTTGTGCGGGCTGGCCGGCACGGGGATTTGTGCGAGGCGGAGGTATTTTTTGACCAACGCCCAGATGGCCGATGAGCCCATGCGGCGGCGCAGTTTGCTGAGGAAGAGCGGACCGGCCGGAACCTTGGCGCGTGCGCGGTATTGCTGGATGGCGTCGAGGGCGGGTTCGCCCACCGGGACGATGCGTTCTTTCGATCCTTTGCCGAGGACGCGGACGGTTTCGTTGTGGGGATCGATGTCGCGCACGTCGAGCGCGGCGAGTTCGGCGAGGCGCAGTCCGCTCGAATAGAAAAGTTCGAGGATGGCCGCGTCGCGCCACGGCATCCACGACGGCGCCTGTTTCTCCGGCTTGGCCTCGTGCGGTGCGCGGAGCAGGGCGTCGATTTGCGTGGTGGTGAGGAAGACGGGCAGGCGTTTGTCCGCTTTGGGTAAGGACACGGCCATGAGCGGATTCGAATCGAGTCCTTTGCGCTCGCAGAGGAAGCGGTAGAAGCTGCGCAGCGCCGCGAATTCGAGACGGATGGTGGCGCGCGAACGCTCGCGCTTCATCAGGGCGAAAAGATAGGCGCGGAAGTCGTCGGCCGTGGCCTCTTGCCAGGATCTGGCGCCGAGGAATTGCGCGGTGGCACGCAGGGCGCGATCGTAGTTGTCGACCGTGCGGGACGAAGCATTGCGTTCGTCGCGCAGGTGATCGAGATAAGCCGGCGCGAGCGGATCGTCGGGGGCGGGCACGTTGATACTTTACCGCACAAGCTGGCGGACGGGAATTTCTTAAAGGCCGTCGGCGGGGACGCCGACGCTACAATATGCCGGTCGTTTTCCGTCAACCCTTCCTTCCCATCGGCGCGCCGATGGGAGGTTGCGCGGTGGAACCGACGTCGCCTTCGCGCACCGTGGCGCGCTCGAAGCGAAGGACGCCACGACGCGTCTCCGCTCCGTCCGGCGAGGTGGCGGTGATCGGAATTTCGAATTCGCCGTCGGGAAAAACGAAGTGGTAGCGGAAGGTGCCGTCCGGGCGGATCATGATTTCCTTTCCGGCGATCGTCACCTTCGCATCGGGATGCGTGCCGCCGTAGAAGATAACCTCGGCATTGAGGTGCATGAAAAATTCGCGCGGGCCCCAGCTTGACATCCAACTGCTCGGCGCGCCCCAACTGGCCGAGGACCAGCTGCCCAAGGCCTGCTCGAACGAGGCGCCGCTCCACGAAGCGCCGGCCAGACCGAGCGCGGCAAGGTATCCGCTGGAAAATCCTCCGGGCGTCTGCGCCCAGGAAGCCGCGGTCGCGCCCCACGAGGAAGGCGCAAAGCCACCGGAAAACAGGCTCGCGCCCGGCGATCCGAGGTATTTGGCCAGTTCGCCGGAGGTGAGAGAGCCGAATTCGGTGGCGATCAACCGGTCGAGGGCGATGCGCTGTGCCGGCGAGAGGCGTCCAAGGGGCAAATCGCCGCGCCCTTGCAACCGGGCCAGCGCCGCGGCGAGGCTTTCGCCCTCGCGCATTTCACCGCGGAGTTTTTCCACCAATTGTTGGAAGGTCGCGTGGAAGGGCATGTTGGCGAAGACGGGTTCGCCGAAACCGGCCAGCGTGTCGCGCGGGGTCAAGACCGTGCCGGATCGCGCGAGAGTTTTCCAATGCCCGCCGTTGTAGTGTCCAAGTTCGACATAATAATCGGCGTCCGCGTCGCGCACGGAAAGATACCAGCTGTTCGTCTCGGTCGGCACCGGCACTTCGGCCTCCGGACGCGGCGCGCCGTCGCGGCCGTGGCGGAGAAAAACGGCGCCCTCGACGCCTTCGGTCAGTTTGTAGTCCCAGTAGCAGAACAACCAGTGGGGTTCCTGCGCTATGACAAAGATCTTCTGGTCCCCGTAGCTGCGCGGCAGATCGCCGAGATTGTCGATGTCGGCACCCGCGTTTTTTTTGGATCGCTCCACCGGCGCGGCTTTGCGCGCCGGTTTCCGCGTGGTCGCCGCGACTTTGCGGCCGCTCGGCGAGGCCTTGACCGTGCTGCTGCGCTTGGCCGGTTTGCTTTTGGGTGCGGGCTTGCTCTTGGCCGCGGATTTCTTTGCCCCCGATTTCGGAGATTTCGCGTCGGATTTGGACGTTTTTTTCATGGCGACACCCGCGGCCGGCCGCGGCAAAGCGCGGCAGAATTTCGGCTGATCCGCCTGTTGTAAAGAACTTTGCTCAAGGCACTTCCCTCCGCAGGAAGCCCTCCCGGGCGTATTTCTCACGGACCAAGCCATTTACCTCGCTCTCAAAAAGGGAGGGCGGGGCCCAAGGCTCCGAATCCTCCGACAGGTGCGTGGCGAGCAGGGCGGTGAAGTCCGCCCCCAAGCCGGGAACTTGGACGGAGCCTTGATGGAGTAGTCCGCGCTTGGTCCGGCGCTGCGCCCCGCCGGCGATTTTCCGCGGGCCGGACATCACATCGTGGAGGACCGGACCGGCAAAGCATTCCGCTCCGCCGCTTGGCCCGCCGTTAAAGAGAACCGCGTCGATGCCGGCTGCCCGCAAAGCCTCTGTCATCGCCTCGTGCAAGACGCGGTAGCTTTCATCGGGCCGCAATCGCGCCCAGTTTCCGGATCGCGGCGCGACGAGCGCGAAGGTGAGGTCGTTCTCGTGCACGACCACGCCGCCGCCGGTCCAACGTCGGCAGACCGGCAGGTCCGGCCGAGTCGCCTGCGCCTCCGACCACGGCACAAAATATCCGGCACTGACCCAAGGTTCCGACCAGGAAAAGACGCGCAGGACTGCAGTCCCGGCTTCGGCGAGCAGGGCCTCGTCGCAGGCCATTTGGGCCGGTCCGTCGCGACGCACCGCATCCATCCAGACAAAGAGCCGGTCGAACACACGCGCCATGGCTGTTTTTATAGCCGCGTCGCCCGTCCGGAGGCCAGTGGGGTCTTGCGCCCATGCGCATGCTTCCCATCGGGCCGCCGCATTCGCTAAACTGTCCGGCTATGGCCAAACCAGCACTCGGACGCGGACTCGGCGCGCTCATTTCTCCCTCGCGCGCGGCGGCCGAAGCGGTGGCGGCCGCGGAGGCGGCGGGCGAACGCGTCCTTTCCGTGCCTCTGACCCAAGTGGTCCCCAGTCCGCTGCAACCGCGCACGACATTCGTTCCCGAGCATCTCGTCGAACTGGTCGATTCCATCCGCGAGAACGGCATCATCCAGCCGCTCATCGTCCGCCGCGTCAACGACCTCCTCGAGCTGATCGCCGGCGAACGCCGTTGGCGCGCCGCGGGCCAGGCCGGGCTGAAAGAAGTTCCGGTCATCGTGCGCGAAGCGTCGGATCTCGAAGTGCTCGAGTTCGCCCTTGTGGAAAACCTGCAGCGCGAGGACCTCAACCCGATCGAGGAAGCGCTGGCCTACAAGCGTCTGGCCGAGGAATTCAAACTGCGTCAGGAAGAGATCGCCAAAAAAGTCGGCAAGAGCCGCGCCGCGGTGGCCAACACCATGCGTTTGCTCGAGTTGGACGGCGAACTGCAGACGCACTTGGTTCAGGGGCGTCTGAGCGTCGGCCACGCCAAAGCCCTGCTCGGACTGCGCGCCGCCGAAGACCAGCGCCACGTCGCCGCGCAGGTCATGAAGAAAAGTTTGTCCGTCCGCGCTACGGAGGATCTGGTCAACGCGCACCTGACCAAAGGCGGCACGACGCGCAAAGGCCGCTCGCGCAAGACCCGCGCGATTTCCGCTGCGGTGCAGCATCTGGAAAACCGGCTGCAGCAGCATCTTTCCACCCGGGTGGAGATCCACCACGGCGAGGAGAAGGGCCGCATTCTCATCGAGTATTACGGCAACGACGACTTGCAGCGCCTCCTT
>JBIKXZ010000005.1:0-30670 GCA_044355525.1 Chthoniobacterales bacterium | reverse complement strand
CTGCGGCAACGGCGGTTTCCTGCGCGCGTTCGCGGAACGTTTTCCCGGCTGGCAAATCGACGGGGCGGAGACCGACCAGCGTCACCTCGCGGAGTTAAAGACCATCCCGCGCTTCGAGCGGCTGCATGGCGTAGTTGATATTGGCGATCTTCCCGGTGGCTACGATGCGGTTTCCTTGGTGCACGTTCTTGAGCACATCGAGGATCCCGCCAAGGCACTGGCCGCCCTTCGGGCCAAAGCGAACCCCGGTGGCTTGCTCTTCATCGAGGTGCCTGCGTGGCGGATTAATCCTTTTGCGCTCATGATCGCGGACCATGCTTCCCATTTCACGCAGGCCACCTTGCAGATGGTGGTCAACGCCTCGGGATGGACGGCAGCTCAAGCGCATGAGGAATGGGTGCCGAAAGAATTGTCGCTCGTGGCCAAGCATGGCGGGGAGGATGCCGTGGCTGTCACGCGTCTGGAATACGCGGAGGAAGCTAAAGCCCTGCAGTCCGCCGTGCGCTGGTTGGCGGGTGTGATGGCAGAAGCGCAGGCGATCGCTTCGGGAAGTGCCAACTTCGGGCTGTTCGGATCGGCCATCGCCGCCACTTGGCTTTACCAGGGAATGTCCGATCGCGTCCGTTTTTTCGTCGATGAAGACCCGCAGCGGGCGGGGCGCACACACTTCGGTCTTCCCATTTTCGCGCCGGATCAAGTGCCGGCTGATGCCGATGTCTTTGTCGGGGTGAGTCCGACGATTTCCGGTGTTCTGCTGGAGCGGTTGCATTCCGGTCCCGGGCGATACCACGCCGTGGGCGGGCGCCGCGCTTCCAGTGTTGCGACTGTTTGCTGATACGGCAAACTGGTCGGGTCCCATGAGTCAGCACTCAAAAGAACCCCAATATCAATTTCTCGTCGACCGCGCGGCCGACGGGGACACGGCCCGCTTCGGCCTGATGAGCAGCCAGACGTGGCAGGATGATCCGAAGCGTCTTGTCTTCCTCCTTTCGCGCTACAAGTTCGCTTCGAAAATGCTCGCGGGCTGCCGCCGGGTGCTGGAGATCGGATGCGCCGATGCTTTCGGCACGCGGATCGTGCGGCAATCGGGACCGGAAGTCACGGCGGTGGATTTCGACCCGGTCTTCATCGAGAACGCGCGGCAGACGATGGATGCGCGCTGGCCGGTCGAGTTTGCCGTTCATGACATGACTGAGAAGCCGTTCGGCGGATCAGGATTCGACGGAGCCTACGCGCTCGATGTCATCGAGCACATCGCACCGGAAAAAGAGGATGCCTTCGTGGGTAATATCCTCCGCTCCCTTACTTCGCACGGCGTCCTGCTGCTGGGCTGTCCGTCACAAGCCTCGCAAGTGCACGCTTCGAAACCGAGTCGCGAAGGGCACGTGAATTGCAAGGACGGGGAAGACATGCGTCGCCTGCTCGCGCGGCATTTCCATAATGTTTTCGTTTTCTCCATGAACGACGAGGTGGTGCACACAGGATTTTTTCCCATGGCGCAATACGTCTTCGGATTGGCCTGCGGACCCAAGGCCGCGGCAGCGTGATTCTGGTCACCGGAGCAAGCGGGCTGATCGGCGGTGCATTGGTGCAGCGGCTGAGGTCGGAAGGCTTCGATGTTTTGACTCCGTCGCGTGAGGGTTCCGCCGGCGAGACGCTCGATCTCGACCATGTGTCATCCGCGGCGTTGCCGGCGGAATTACAAACGGCCTTTCTCTGCGCGTGGCACGGCGGGGTAGCGGAAGCGGCGCATGACCCGCAGGGCACTCGGCGCACCAATGTGGAAGGCAATCTCGAGCTTGTTGGGAGATTGAGAAAAGCAGGAACAAACGTGGTTTTTCTTTCCACCAGTCTGGTTTTTTCCGGGGCGAACACTTCCGCAAACGGGTCGTTGTCGCCCTGCTGCGCTTACGGGGAACAAAAGGCTGCGGTCGAAGCCGGTCTTGATGTCCGACATGACGCGATTGTCCGGGTGACCAAAGTTGGCGAAACCTTGATGCCCAGACTCTCGCAATGGGCGACGACCCTCCGCGCCGGAGGGCGGGTGGCAGCAGCGGGTCACTTACGAGTGGCGCCGGTGGTAGTGGAGGAGGTTGGCGAGGGTCTTCTCGCACTCGCGCGGGATTTTGAGCCGGGAACTTATCAGATGTCCGCCCGACAGGATCATAGTTATCTGGACTTGGCCGAGTCGATTGCCGCCCAGGTGGGCGGAGAGGTGGTTGATGACCCCGCGGCCGGGGCCGATGTTTTTCGTCCTTTCCCCGTGTCGGGGCGCTTGCAAATCGCCGCTCCCAGTCGTTCCCGGCACTGGCCGTCCGGAGAAGACCATACGCAAAGGCTTGTCCAAAGCGCTCTTTCGTGATGACTTCGCCGACCTCCATGCAAACCGCCACCCGGCCAACATCCGTGAAATCAGGCTCCTCGAGGACTCCGATTCTCGCTTTGGCCGCTTTCGTCGCGGTCTACACCTTCGCGCTGGGCTTCGGTTGGCTGCGTCAGACGCCATCGCAAGAGGAACTCTACGGCGATGTCGGTCGGTTTATCGTGGAGTTCGGGAGAATGTTCGGCCACGGGGGCATTTCGTGGTGGGGGCCTGATTTCCTTCAAGGCCAGAGCAACACACCTTACTTCCTCAGTGCTTTCCCGTTGTTCTTCGGAACGCTGTTCTTCCATCTCTTCGGCGATCCGGCAGGTATCAAGCTAGCCGCTTTGGTGGTTATTCCTGCCGCAGCGGCCACCATGTTTGTGTTTGTGCGCCGTTTAACCGGCCACGACTGGACCGCGGTGAGCGCAGCCATCCTCTATGTGCTCAGCGCACAGATCCTCCTGCGCATCGCCAATTTCGAGCACTGGATGGGGAGCTACTCGTATGTTTTTCCGCCGCTCATCCTCTGGGCGTTTTTGAAGATCGCCGCGGAGGGTTCGTGGCGGGCCTCAGCGTGGTTGGCTTTTGGTTGGTCGGCCATGATGCTTTCCTACGCCAAATTGACTTTCATGTTTGCCCCGATGGCGGGCATGTTTTTCATCTGGCTCCTGCTGGACAGGCCGGAGCGGAGAGTGGCTCTTGTCCGCGGCACTCTGGTTGCGCTGGCGCTCGTCTGCCTCATGGCGGTGATTCTGCTTTTGCCGCTGACGCGTGAATATCAATGGGTGGCGGCGTTCACGTTCGACAACTTCGCCGGGTGGCAGCAGGCGTTCTCCATGAAAAACATCACCTCGGTCCTCGACAGGGCTAACGGGTTGTTTGCCAACATGCGGCCCGATTTCATCGCGGACCGCGGACAGTTCTATCTCGGGTTGGTCACGCTCTTCGCGGTAGGGGCCGTTTTCTGGTGGTCGCGGAAACATTCCGAGTGGCTGGCCACGCGCAACGGGGTGCTGCTGCGGTTGTTCGTCGGGATGACGCTGCTGGCCCTGTGGCTTTCGCAAGGGCCGTTTTCGGTTTTTACCGGGGCACAGGAATTCCTCAAGGGCTCGCAAAAGGCGCCGGACTGGATCGCGGCACTCATGTGGCTGATGACCTTTATTCCGCCGTTCCTTATCTACGCGATCTTGCCGGCGGGGCCTCGACGCGGGTTGTGGGCTGCGGTGCTCATCATCCTATACCTCTTCGTGCCGGGCTTTCTCCTGCTGGAGAAGTTGCCCATGTATCGGGACATCCGCGCGCCGTGGGGGTTCTGGGAAGTCGGGTTCTTTGCCGCAGCGGTGGCCGGCGCCATAGCCTTGCAGCAACTCTTCGACTCGATGATTGAAAAACGTGACCGGATGGTCGTGGTTGGGTTGCTCGGGGTGATTTTGCTTCTTGATGCCTCGGCTTATTTTTCCAAGTTCTTCGCTCCCGGACTTCCGGCGCAGACTTTCAGCGATTTCGACCGCTCGCAGGACTATTTGAAGACTTCGCTCATCGAGGGGCGTGTTTACCCGATGTCCGGGCGCTACTTTTATCTGCGCACGCCGATGCAGTCGGGGCGGGGGATCAACAGCGAAGCGGCTTGGAGCCACTTCCAGATGCGCGGGATGCGGGCGCTGGTCAATGGGGCGAATTCTTCGCCCACCGCCATGCAGACTTACATGAGGGTTGCGGGGATTTCCCATGTGCTGCTGGACAAGAAGGATCCGTTCACGCCGCCGGAGATCCAGAACGCTTTTGCGCAGGCTTATCCGACCGGCTTCGACTCGGAATACATCCGGGTGCTGGAGAACAAGGACTCGCTGGCGCCGGCGTTTGTCGCGCGGGAATACATCGCGATGGATCCGGGAACGGAGGCGTTGGCCTCGGCATTCCTCGATGCGGCCGGACGCATCAATGCTGCGCCGATTGAACTCGGACCGAACGAACGCAACTTCCCGTTCCTCGCCGGCACGGGGGCCACAGCCAACGGCATCCAAATTTCCCAAAAATACGCCCAGAGTCCGGGCGCACCGTTTGAGCGGGTCCCCTACAGTCTTCCGCGCAAGGATCCTTCGAAGATGGTCTTCGATCCTTTCGGCGAGCGCAAAGGATGGCTTGTGGTGACTGAGGCGTGGCATCCGGATTGGCGGGCTTACTCGGACGGCGCGCCGGTGCCGGTGTTCAAGGCTTTCGGCGGACTTATGGCGGTGCCGCTGGGGCGCACCAACGGGCCGATCGAATTCGTGTTCTCCCCGCCGCGCTGGTATGACCTCGCCGTCTGGATTTCGGGTCTCTCGTGGGCCGGCGTGCTCGGTATGTTGCTCATCATGCCTCTGCCCTTCATTCCGAAGCGGTGGAAGGATTGGTGGACCGGGGCGAACAAGCAGACGCCACTGATCGCCCCGCCGACCGGGAGCATAGACAAGGTGGTGGTTGTTATCCCGACCTACAACGAACGCGAATCGATCAACAAAGCGATTGATTTGGTTCTCGGACTCCCACGCAAGGCGGATGTTCTTGTGGTTGATGATGGGTCGCCCGATGGCACTGCGGGGGTGGTGCGCGCACGTCCCGAGTTCAACAAGCGCATTTTCCTGCTCGAGGGCAAGGGCAAGGCGGGGTTGGGCACGGCTTACCGCCGTGGGTTCCAATGGGCCATCAAGAACGGCTACCAGGCGGCGGTCGAGATGGACGCTGACCTCTCGCATGACCCGGCCGACATTCCAAAATTGCTCGAAGCCTTGGAGCAGGGGGCCCACGTCGCAGTCGGTTCGCGCTACCTTGGGGGCATCTCGGTGCTCAATTGGCCGCAAAGCCGGCTTTTCATCAGCACGTTCGGCGGATTTTATGTGAGGACGCTGACCGCGCTGCCGATGAGTGATCCCACCAGCGGATTCAAAGCGATTCGCGCCGACGTCCTCCGCGATCTGAATTGGGACAAAGTCCAAGCCGAAGGCTACGCCTTCCAGATCGAACTGCACCACACCGCGTGGAAGCAGGGTTACACGCTCAGGGAAGTTCCCATCGTCTTCACCGAGCGCCGCGAGGGAGACTCGAAAATGTCCACGGCCATCTCACTCGAAGCCGCCTGGCGCGTGCTGCGGTTGGCGGCGGTGAGCTAAAGAACAGTTGATGGTTCAGAGACCAGGGGCGAGGGGGCTGGCCTGCCCAGCTGCAATCTGCCGCAATGCACTTTAAACAAAGCGTTGTTGACGTCGTTGGCGCGCTGAACGCCGCGGAGATTCGCTACCTGATTGTGGGCGGATTGGCGGTCGTCTCTCACGGTTATCTCAGAACCACGAAAGATATCGATCTAGTGGTTGCGCTTGATCCAAGCAACGCAACGGCCGCTTTCGCTACTTTGGCCAACGCCGGTTATAGACCGAAAGTGCCGGTCACGGCGGCCGAGTTTTCGGATGCCGGAATCCGGGAAAGACTCATCGAGGAAAAGCACATGATCGTTCTCCAATTCTGGAGAGACGAGTCGCCCGATGTTGATGTCTTCGTCCGCGAACCTTTTGACTTCGATGCCGAGTGGACAAACGCCCGGATAGAGCAGGTGACTCCGGACTTGCAGGCAAGGGTAGTCGGACTCGAGGCTTTGCTCGAGCTGAAACGCCAAGCCTCGCGACCGCAGGACTTGGCGGATATCGACGCCTTAACCAAGCTATACGAGTCATGAAACGCAAAGAATATCCAAGTGACCCTTGGTTCTATGCTTCTTTCGAGGGAGCCCGCATCGCGGCATTGCTCAAGACGTGCGACCTTCCGTTTTCCGAGAAGCTTGATTTTATCGACGAAGCTTTCCGGCTTTTCCCGAGAGGATACATGCGCCGCTCGGTCGCAAACCTTACGCCGGTGGTGGCGGAGACTGCTGAATGAAGCGCCGCCAATATCCCGCCGATCCTTGGTTTTATTCGACTTTCGAGGGGGCCGAGATATCGCATCTTCTTCGGGCCGCGGACCTGTCCGTGGCCAAAGATTTGACCTGCTCGATCAAACGGTCGATATGGCCGAGGAGATCTGGGATGCCCGTGAACGCCGGCTAGCGTGTGAGGCGATGCTCAAAGTCGCCGAGCGCCCCGAATAGAATACAACGGCCAAGCCTGCCGCCCCAGCGTGGCGAAGGGGTTCTCAACGACTTGACCAAGTCAAGTTGACCATGTAGTTTGAATCCTATGCAAACGATGCTGGTTTCCGACTTCAAAGCCAAAGCAATCGCTACTTTGAAGCGTGTGAGGGAAACGGGCGAGCCGGTGCTCGTAACGTTGCGGGGGAAGCCCCTTGCGGAGGTGGTTCCGGTGCGACCAAAGGCTGGCGGAAAAGGTGTGGGGTTCGGGGAGGGGCGAGGACTGATCAAGCGTCGCCCTTCAGATGACGACTTGGTGCGAGGAAATTTTGCGTCCGAGTGGGAAATGAACGCGTGAGGTATCTCCTCGATACCCACGTCTGGATCTGGGCGTTCGAGGGATCCAATCGGCTGGGCATGAAGTGTCGAAAGGCGCTGGCCGTTCCGTCGGCCGAGCGTCTTGTCTCGCCGGTCTCGACGATGGAGATCGCCCGCTTGGTCGCTCGTGGAGAGATGGAGTTGGCTTGCCCTCTCAAACTCCGAACGATTGAGCTCGACCATGCTTCGGCCATTGAGGCCTACACTTTGCCGGAGCCGTTTCATCAGGACCCTGCCGATCGTTTGCTCGTGGCCGCGGCGCGCGTGCACGATTTGCGTATTGCCACCGCCGACAGCCGGATCCTCCAATATGGCAGCGTGGCATCGTTGCCCGCTCAAAAGTGAAGTATTCGCACGAGAGCAAATTTGAAGAGTAGCTTTTCTTACTCGCCACTAGTCACACGTCAAACGTCACTTCATTCCTATGAATCTCCTCGTCACCGGCGGTGCCGGATTTATCGGCGGCAATTTTGTTCGCCTCGCGCTTAAGACGTCCGAATGGAAGGTTGGCAAGTTGGTCAACCTCGACCTGCTGACGTACGCGGGCTACCGCGGATCTCTGGCAGATTTGGATGACGATGCGCGGCATGTTTTTGTCGAGGGAGACATTGGCGACACGGCTCTGGTGGCGAAGTTTTTGCGAGACCACCAGATTGATGCGGTCCTGAACTTTGCCGCGGAATCCCATGTCGATCGCTCGATCGACTCGCCGGAGCCATTCATTACGACCAACGTCCTGGGGACGCAGCGCCTGCTCGATGCGGTGCGCGCCTATTGGAAGGATTTGGAGGCTGGAAGGAGATCGAGCTTCCGCTTCCTGCATGTCTCGACCGACGAGGTCTACGGAACGCTGCAGGCGGGCGATGCGGCCTTCACCGAGTTGACGCCCTACGCGCCGAACAGTCCTTACGCGGCGAGCAAGGCGGCCAGCGACTTCCTGGTCCGAGCGGCGTTTCACACGCACAAGATGCCGGTCGTGACGACGAACTGCTCGAACAACTACGGGCCCTACCAGTTTCCGGAAAAGCTGATTCCGCTGATCATTCGCAACGCCATGGAAGGCAAGCCGCTCCCGATCTACGGAAAGGGTGAGAACATCCGTGATTGGCTGTTTGTGGACGATCACTGCCGCGCGATCTGGACCGTTTTGCAGGGCGGGCGGCTGGGGGAGACTTACAATATCGGCGGTGCGGCGGAGAAAATGAATATCGATGTGGTCGACACGATTTGCGGTTTGCTCGACGAGATGCGTCCGGATCCGGCTGGTCTGCATGCGCGCCTGAAGACCTATGTCACCGATCGTCCGGGTCACGACCTGCGCTATGCGATGGACTTCACCAAGCTGACCCGCGAGCTGGGCTGGAAGCCGAGCGAGTCCTTCGAATCCGGCATTCGCCGCACGGTGGAGTGGTATTTGGCCAACGGGGACTGGTGTGAAGCAGTCGAAAAGCGCAGTTACAGCCGCGAGCGACTCGGACTTGAAGGAAAGGTGTAGCGGCACCTTCCCCGGCGCCGGTTGTTGTCGATGAACGGCCGTCGCCGGGGACGGCGACGCTACAAATGCGGCATGGGCATCCTGCCCATGATTCAGGTCGATCATCGGCAAGATGCCGATGCCACGCGCGGGGGCGCGCGTGCTCCCCGAGACCTCAGAGACTCCCGCGCGAGAGGTCGGCAAGCTCGGGGGCGTCGGGACAGCAGACGTCTTGCGTTCTGTCTTACATAATGTATTTTGACTGCATGAATACGGCCACTTTAACCATTCGTCTGCCGCAGAGCCAAAGGAGCACTTTGCGCAAAGCTGCCGGGGCTCTGAAAAAAACGGAATCCGAATACGTCCGCGATCTGATCTCGCGGGATCTGGTGAACTCTACCTTCGCCGAGCGGTTGGGGGAACTGGCCGGTAGCTTGCGTTCCGGGAGTTCGTCCCCGGCCAGAGCGCATCCGCTGAAGGAGCGGATCAGATCAGCTAATTGGCGTTCGTGAAATCTGTCCTGCTCGATACGGGACCAATCGTGGCGTCTTTGGATGCCGATGACCCGCAACACGGCATGGTAAGCCACGGTTTCAGTTCTTTGACGGGACTTGTGGTCACGACGGGCGCCGTCGTTACGGAGGCGATGTTCTTCGTGCAGAATCTTGCCAATGGTCCTGAGCGGCTGATCGAGTGGCTTCACGGAATCCGGGCGGAAGTTGTCAACTGTTTCGAACCGGAACGGCTGCAATCCGCCGCCTATTTGATGGAGCGCTACGCGGATGCGCCGATGGATTACGCGGATGCCACACTCGTCGCTTGTGCGGATGAATTGAACTGCGGCGATATCTTGACGCTCGATATTCGGGGATTTCGCACCTACCGCTACCGGAAGACCAAAAAGTTCAAGTTGCTGCTGCAGGATGCATAACGGCAACACGACCGTCGTCGGGGACGTCGACGCTACAACGGATTTCTCTCGCCACCCGTCACTTCTTCAAACATGCCCATCTACGAATATTACTCCGCGGACACGCACAAGATTTACAGCTTCTATGCGCGCAAGCTGATCGGGCCGGACGTGGTGCCGCGTTGTCCGGATAGCGGGGGCAAAAAGATGGAGCGGGTGTTGTCGCCCTTTGCCATCACGGGGCGGGCCAAGGAGAAGACCGAGGAACCACGCGGTGAGGGGATGCCGGACCTCGATCCGCGGCAGGAGGCGGAGATGATGAAGCTCGCTGGAGAAATGTCCGGGATGGATGAGGAAAATCCGGATCCGCGGGCCTTGGGGCGCCTCATGCGGCGGATGATGGACATCACGGGCGAGAAGATGCCGGAGCCCATGCTGGAGATGCTGGCTCGCATGGAGAAAGGCGAGGATCCCGAGAAACTCGAGGCGGAATACGGGGACGTGCTCGACGATGATTCGATGGGGGACTTCGGAATGGGAAAGGGCGAAGGCGAGAAGGGTGGGGTCACCGCGCTGCGCCGACGTTTGCCCCCGCGGCGGGACCCGACGCTATACGAGATGGCGGAGCATCTTTAGCAGTGAAGAAGTTATCTTTTCAGCAGGCCTCCGCGAATTTTCACGGCCTTTGGGAGCAAGTCCTTGCCGCTCGGAAACCGGTTGCCATCTCGCGTGCGGGAGCCGAGCCGGTGATCATGCTGCCGCTGAGTGAGTGGCGTGGCATGCAAGAAGCCCTACATTTGGTTCGTTCTCCGGCAAACGCGGTCCGCCTTTTGGCCGCCCTGCAGCGGGCCGCGGATGGGGAAGATAGGACGCGGGAGCCTGTAGAATACGTGGCTCGGGATTGCACCACGAAACGCTCTTCTTGACACAGCCTGTGCGCTGTGTTCTGTTTCACACAAATGAAAACCATTTCGCTCACTGAGTCGGCCTATCAGCGTTTGGCTTCTTGGAAGGAGGGGCGAACATTTTCCGATGTGATTGAGGGAATGATTCCGCCGAAGGGGACGATTGAGGCGGCATTTGAAGCGGTCGGGAGGTTGCCGGATCTTTCGGCCGACGACTTCGACGACTTGGAAAAAGCTGTGAGTGCGGTGCGTCAACCGATGCCGTTGGCATGGAGCTGATCGCTGACACAACGGTGTTGATCGACATTTGGCGGTTTCGTCGGACTCCGCAGCGGCTGAAGGACTTGGTAAAAAAGACTCAAGGTGCTTCGTTGGTCATTCCATGGATCACCGAGGCCGAGTTCTCGCGGGGCGCACTCTTCAAAGGCGTAGAGCGGGACGTGTTGGAGGCTTTCTACCGTGGTTTTCTCCGGATGCCGTTGGATCAACGCACAATCGACCGCTATTGCGACCTGTGGGTCAAGATGGCCAAGAAGGGAAAGGCGTCCGATTATCCCGACTTGTGGATCGCGGCCAGCGCCTCGGCGATGGATGCTCCAGTGCTGACTCGCAATCCAGACCATTTTTGCCGCGTGCCGGGATTGTCTGTAACCGCTTACTCTTTGGGTTGAGCACTGAAAACTGAATACTGAACAACGGAAAACTTCGCATCTCATGACCCGCAAAGGAATCGTTCTGGCTGGCGGAAGCGGCACGCGGTTGCATCCGTGCACGGCGTCGATCTCGAAGCAGTTGCTTCCGGTTTTTGACAAGCCGATGATTTATTACCCGTTGAGCGTCTTGATGCTCGGCGGGATGCGGGAGATTTTGGTCATCTCGACGCCGCGGGATTTGCCACGATTCAAAGAATTGCTCGGGGATGGTTCGGCTTTCGGGGTGGAGTTCACTTATGCGGAGCAGGCCAAACCCGAGGGATTACCGCAGGCTCTCACCATCGCAGAGGAATTTCTCGGCGGAGCGTCTTCTTGCTTGGTGCTGGGCGACAATCTTTTTTACGGCGCGCGGCTCAGCGAGAGCTTCAAGTCCGCGGCGGCGGCGCCCGGCGCGACCTTGTTTGCTTATCATGTGTCTGACGTGCGGGCTTACGGGGTGATTGAGTTGGATGACGCGGGCAAGGTTCTCACGCTCGAGGAAAAGCCGCCGCATCCGCGCTCGGGCTACGCGGTGCCCGGGATTTATTTTTTCGACGAGCGGGCGCCGAAGTTTGCCGCGGGACTGAAGCCTTCGAAGCGCGGGGAGACGGAGATTTTGGAATTGGCGCGGTGTTATCTCGAGGAAGGCTCGCTGCGAGCGGAGAAGTTTGGTCGTGGCACGGCGTGGTTGGACACCGGCACGGCGGAGTCTTTGCTCGATGCCGCATCGTTCGTTCATGCCATCCAATCCCGTCAGGGGTTGATGATCGCCTGCTTGGAGGAAATCGCTTTCCACCATGGTTGGCTGACCAAAGAGCAGTTGGCTGAGCGTGCTAACAGCCTCGGCAAATCTTTTTACGGTCAATATCTCCGGCGGATTGCCGAATAAGTTTGTTCGCTACTCGCCACACGTCACTCCTTATACCTCACTTCCTCCTATGATCCTCGACACCCACGACAACCTGCACCGTTACGCGGGAATCTTCCGCGATGTTGACCCGCAACCGCTCTTCGATTGGCTCAAGACCTGCCGCGATGTTCCGCCCGGACAGAAAGTCGATTTCGTGGGTGACAAACTCTTCGTCAAAACGCTGCGTCAGGACACGGGCGGGCGTGAGGATTTTAAGTGGGAGACGCACCGCGAATACATCGACCTGCAATACATCGTCGGAGGCGGAGAGGTCATCGAGTGGGCGCCCGCGGCGAAGCTGACAGTTGATGTGGCTTACGACGAGAAGACGGATTTCCAGTTTTATGCGCCGGCGGCGGCTGATGCGCTGCTGAATATGCAAGATGGTCTGTTCACGTTTTTATTTCCGGCGGACGGGCACAAGCCGCTCGTGGCGGACGGGCTGAATCACCACGTGCACAAGGTGATTGCCAAAATCCACAAGTCGCTACTGGTCATTTGACGACATGATAAATAAAACGCGCCACGGTGGCGCGGTTACAAGGAGGCGCCCTGCGGGGCGCTTTTTTTGTGCCCGGATCAGTCGAAGATGAGAAAGAGATACACGCCGAAAATGACGATGTGGATGGCTCCCTGCAGCATGTTGGTGCGGCCTTGGCCGAAGGTGAGCATGGAGACCATGAGGGTGATGAAGAGGAGGAGGATCTCGGGTTCGCCCAGTCCGAGGATGACTGTCTGGCCGGTGTAAAGCCCGATGCCCAGCGCGGCGGGAATGGTCAACCCGATGGTAGCAAGCACGGAGCCGAGGAGGATATTGACCGAACGCTGAAGCTGGTTGTTCAGCGCGGTTTGCACCGCGGCAAGGCCCTCCGGAGCGAGGATGAGGCAGGCCACGATGAGGCCGCCGATGGCGACCGGGAGTCCTGTTGCGGTGGTTGTTAATTGGAGGACGCCGGCCAATTGCTTGGCGAGGATGACCACGGGGACGATGTAGGCGAGCAGCAGGAAGGTGTGGATGCCGTTGCCGTGCGGGGAGGTTTCCCCGGCGTGTGGCGACTCTTCTTCGGGTGCGGTAAAAAACCCGCGATAGCGGCTGGTTTGCACGAGGAGAAACACGGCATAGATGGCCACGGACAGTATGACCAAGGCCACGGCGTGGCCCCTGGAGAATTCGCCCATGGACCCCGATTTGGTGAAGTCCGGCAAGACCATGCCGATAAGCGCGAGCGGTATGATCATGGAAAGATACGATCCGGCGCCTCGAATGTTGAAAGACTGCTCGCTGAATTTCAGTCCGCCGAGCAGCAGGCAGACGCCGACCAGCAGAGTCAGGACGATCATCATGACCGCATACATGGTGTCGCGGGCCAGGGTCGGCTGCTCGCCCTGCAGCATGAGCGAGCTGATCATGAGGACTTCGAGGCTGATGACGGAAAACGTCAGGATCATCGTGCCGTAGGGTTCGCCGAAGCGCTCGGCCAAGACATCGGCATGCCGCACCACGGCGAAGGCGGCGAAAAGAATGGCCGCGCAAATCCAGAACAAGCTGCCGAAGGCAGCCGGCATCCCGTTCAGCGAGGAGATCCACCCTTTTCCTTGGAAGAACCATGCTCCGGCGGAGGCCCAGACGACGAGGAGGGGCCATTCGCGGCGGAGGAGG
Source organism: Chthoniobacterales bacterium (assembly GCA_044355525.1). GTDB lineage: Bacteria > Verrucomicrobiota > Verrucomicrobiia > Chthoniobacterales > JACTMZ01 > JACTMZ01. The sequence goes on along the minus strand of JBIKXZ010000005.1, from coordinate 17,280 downwards.
AGAGTGGCGGTGTTCATGGCGGGCCAATCAACCGGAGAATGCGGGCCCACGGAAGCAGATTCCGCCCGATTGCGGTTGCCTGCGGCGGGGGTGCGGGGGTTGACTGAGTAAGGGCGTGTCCTCGGACGGCCCGGGAATGAGTGCTTCATCCGTGATCATCATCGGAGCCGGGGCGGCCGGATTGGCCGCGGCGGAGCGTCTTGTTGTGGCGGGCAAGGATGTGACGATCCTCGAGGCGAGCGACCGCGCAGGCGGACGCATCCGGCACTTGGAGGGTTTTGCCGATTTTCCGGTCGAGCTCGGTGCGGAGGAGGTGCACGGGTTGGAAAATTGTCTCGTGCCGCTGGTCGAACAAGCGGGCGCGGAATTGATCCGGCATGAGACAATCCACGATTACATCCGGTATGACGGGAAACTTATTTCGCTCGAGGCGGCGCGCGCCGGGGATGATTTGCGGGAGGCTTTCGAGTTCGTCGATACGGTCAGCCACTTTCAAGGTCCCGCGTGGACGGTCGAGCAGTGTATCGTGGCGCGGCACATGCCGGGGCATGCGTGGCATTATCTCGACTCGCGCCTCGGAGTGGAGCACGGAACCACGCTCGACCGTTTGGGTATGCGCGGCTTTGCCGGTTACGAGCGCAACTGGCAATTAAGGGAGGAGAATTACACGGTGCGTCAGCCCTACGTGCGGCTGCTTGATCCGTTGCTCGATAAGGTGCGTGACCGGATTCGCTATGGCGCGACGGTCGCGCGCATCGAGTGGGGTGGCTCGCAGGCCGTGGTGCGTTTGGCGGGCGGCGAGGACTTGCGGGTGGATGCGGTCATTTTTACCGGCTCCGTTGCCGTGCTGCGCGATGCGCCTCCGGAGTTTTCCCCCGCGCTGCCGGCCGAGAAGCGCGAGGCCATCACGAGCATCGGAATGGATGGAGGAATGAAAATCGTGCTGAAATTCAACCGGCGCTTCTGGCCGGAAGACATGTATTTCCTCCACTCGGACACCTTCTGGCCGCAGTTCTGGACACCTGGTAGAGGCCGCGGCGGCGAGGCGCATATTCTCACGGCCTTTGTCAGCGGCACGCGCGCGGATTTTTTGCGTCAGCTGGAAGTGGACTTGGTGGAATTCGCTCTCGGCGAGTTGGACCGCATTTTCGGCGGCCGCGTGGCCTCGGAGCATTTTGAAGATGCTTATGTGGCGGATTGGACCACCGAGCCGTTTGTGCGCGGGCTTTACAGTTTCCCGCTAGCCCACACGGAACCGCGGCACCGCGAGGCGCTGGCAGCGCCGCTGGGCGGAAAATTGTTTTTTGCCGGCGAAGCCACAGATCTCGAAGGACACAGTGGCACGGTGCATGGCGCGATTGAGAGCGGCCGACGCGCGGCTAGCGAGGTTGTGGATAAGGTTGAAACTTGAGTTGAAAACTTAAGTGAAGAGTTACCGGCCTGCGGCCGCTGCAATATCACTCAGGCTTCAAGTTTGCCTAGGGGCTATCTCCGGCGCTAGCGCCTACGGTTCAGGCCTCAGCCCTCTTCACAGCTTCAGAATTCTCGCGCTGACGATGTCCTTGTCGCCGACGAGTTCCTTCATGACTTTATCGTCGGGAGCGGAGTCGAGATTGAGGACGGTGAGGGCGGTGCCGCCGGCGGTGTCGCGGCCGAGGGACATGCTGGCGATGTTGACTTGGTGTTTGCCTAGAAGCGTGCCGATGTGGCCGACGATGCCGGGGCGGTCTTTGTTCTCGAGGAGCAGGAGGACGCCTTCGGGTTGGGCTTCGATGTGACGTCCGTTGACCACGACGACGCGGGGCTTGGGTCCGAAGAAGGTGCCGGCTACCGAGGCTTTCGATCCCGAGTCTTCGGCCACCACTTCGATCAGATCGCTGAATTCGGCGCTGTCGCTCACGCGGGACTCGACGACTTGCAGTCCGAGGTTTGCCGCGAGTCCGGGCGCGTTGATCTCATTGACCTCGTGACCGCTGATGTTGGTGAGGAAGCCTTTGAGGACGGAGCGCGTGATTGGGGTGGTGTCGAGGTCGCGGGCTTTGCCGCTGTAGATCACGCGGAGGGTGCCGCAGCGCTTCGGAGCGATCTGCGAGACGAAGCGGCCGAGGCTTTCGCCGAGGCGGAGATAGGGGCCGAGGACGGCAAGGGTTTTGGCGTCGACGCTCGGGGCGTTGACCGCATTGTTGATCGTGCCGTCGAGGAGCGCGGCGCGGATGGTGTGGGCGATCTCGATGCCGACGCTTTCCTGTGCCTCGGCTGTCGAGGCGCCGAGGTGCGGGGTGAAGACGATGTTGGGCGCGCTGCGGAGAGGGTTGGATTCGTCTGGCGGTTCCTGCTCGAAGACGTCGATGGCCGCGCCGGCCACGTGACCGGAGGTGAGGGCGTCGGCGAGGGCTTTCTCGTCGATGAGTCCGCCGCGGGCACAATTGACGATGCGGGCGCCTTTTTTCAACTTGGCCAGGCGAGGGGCGTCGAGCATGTGCTTGGTTTCGTCCGTCAGCGGCATATGCATGGTGACGAAGTCGGCGTGGGGCAGGGCGTCTTCGAGATTTTCGATCAATTCTACGTGCAGCGTTTTGGCACGTGCCTCGGAAAGGTAGGGATCGTAGGCCAGAACGCGCATGCCGAAGGCGAGGGCGCGTTTGGCTACTTCTGTGCCGATGCGGCCCATGCCGAGAATGACGAGGGTTTTGCCGTTGAGTTCGACACCTTGGAAACTTTTGCGGTCCCACTTGCCGCACTTCACGCTGGCGTCCGCCTGGGGAATTTTACGCGCGACCGAGACGAGGAGTGAAAAGGCATGTTCGGCGGTCGAGATGGTGTTCCCGCCGGGGGTGTTCATGACCACGATGCCGCGCTGCGTGGCGGCATCAACATCGACATTGTCCACCCCGACGCCCGCGCGACCCACGGCCTTCAGGTTTTTCGCGGCGGCAATGACATCGGCACTGACTTTGGTCTGACTGCGGACGACGAGCGCGGCATACTCGGGAATGAGTTTGAGCAATTCCTCGTGGGGCAGGCCGGGCGAGAAAGTGACCTCAAGCTGGCCTCCTTCAGCCAAGGCATCGACGCCTGTTTGCGAAATGGGGTCAGAAACAAGAACTTTTGGCTTTGGCATGGAGCCTTGCAGATTACATCTGCCTCCTGCAACCGTCACGCTCACAATGGGAGCGTTTCGTATTCCGAGCAGAGATAGACCCGTAGGACCACGCCTGATGGGGTGGTGATTTCGGCGAGGAGGCGGTGGGTGGCGAAGGCGGCGGTCACGGCCTGCGGCAGGGCGTCCGGTGCTTGGGGGGTGATGTAGAGGGCCGAACGCCAGAGGAAGGGGTTGGCGCCGTCTTGTTCCGTGAAAGGATCCGGGGCTTCGTCCGCGGTCGGCTTGGGTGCATCGACGAATTGGTCGTAGCGCGGCCAGAGCGCGTATTGGCTGTCAGCGTAAGGAGATTCGACGACATATACCGGTGGATGTCCGGGGGTGACAAACGAGGTATCTGGCAAATACAAAGCGAGTGTCGAGGCGAGGGCTGCGTCGCGGGCGATGAGAAAAACGGGCGCGGCGGGATCGGTCGTCTGCGCGGCGCGCAGCGCTTCGATCTGGCGCGCTACCTCCGGGGTGATGGTTGGCGCGGCCGGTTGCGTTGCGCCGAGCGAAACGGCGGTCCACAGTGCGGCGCTGGCCAAGACGAGTCCGAGCGCCGCCGGGGGAAGTGGCAACCAGGCGAGGAGAGGGATGGCCAAAGCTGCGGCGAGAAGTCCGGCGGCTTGGACGGATTCGCCGCGCAGGCCGAGATACAGGGCGATCAGCGCGGCGATCAACGCGGGGATGGCGAGAAATTTGGCTTTGCGTGAGGTGCGGATTCCGCGCAGCGCGAACCAGGAACCGGCGGCCAGAGCGACAAGGACCAGTGGCGATAGGGCCAGCGCCGCATCGTAGATATCCCGCGGCAGGTTGCGGACATCGAGCGTGGTGGCCGTTTGCCATGTTCCGCCGATGAAGTGCACCCAACCGTGTTCGGTGTTCCACACCATCAGCCAAGCAAAGGCGGCGAGAGGCAGGGCGGCAGCCAACCAGAATCCGGGCTCGAGCAGGGCGGAACGCCAGCGGTGCGAGGCGAGCATGACGATGATCAGCGCCGGAACGAAGAACCACGCGAGGTAGTCGAAAAGCAATCCGCCGGCGGCGCAAAGTCCGGCCCCGGACCACCACCCCATCGATGAGGTGTGCAAGCCGCGCCATGCGCAGGCGGCGAAGCCGAGAGCGAACATGGTCAGGGGCAGGGCGCAGGTCGGGCTGACCGCGGCGGTGTTGAACGATGGGAGCAGGTTGAGGAGCACGGCCGCTGCAGTGGCGGCGCGGCCGCCGGCGAGGGGCGCAACCAAGTGATACAGGGCAAACGTTGCGAGCACGGCGAAGACTGGCCAGAGCAGCGTGACCCCCAACGCTCCGGCACCCGCCCAACGCGCACCGAGGGCCGCGCAAACGGCGGTGGCCCCGGGGCCGTCGAAATAAGCGACCGCAGGCGCGTAGCCGCAAAGGGCAAGATAGGCGCCTGTCGGCGGCATTTCCTGCGGCGCAAGCCAGAGCCAGCGCAACACGCTGACCAAAGCGAGCAGGGCGAGCAGCAAGAAGCGCGGATTCATACCGTGGAGATCAGTTTCGGATGCCGGGCGGCGAGCTTCGGGACCAGCCGAGGCGAGAATTTGCGCCAAAGCCACGCGTAAAAGGCGAGCAAGCCCAGCGTGACCAAGATCGACCCGATGGCGCTGATCACGATGTCCGAAGGCCAATGCGACCCGGTGGCGACACGCGACAAGGCGACGAGCGCCGCAGGCAGATACAGCCACGCGCCGCGCCAGCGGTAGAACGCGGTGAGCACCGTCGCGAAGCAAAACATGTTCGAGGTGTGACCCGAGGGCAGGGACTTGCCGACCGCGGGCGGGTCGATCGGGTCACCCGGTTTGATTTTCAGCGGTTCGCCCAGAGCCAGAATTTTCGGTTCCGCCGGACCGAGACTGACGGACCGGGCCTCGGCGAGGGTATCGAAAGGACGCTGGCGTCCGATGGTCTTCTTGAGCGGATTGATGATGCCGCCTTCCATGATGGCGACCGAAAGCAGCAGGCAGACGAGCATGGCGCGGGCGTGGAAACCGCCGCGCCAGGCCACGAGCAGGCCGGCCAGGATGAAGACCGGCAGCCAGAAATCGAAGCTCGAGAGCACGGCCCATGCCTTGTCCAGAAAGGGAAGGCCGCGGTCCGCGTTGAAAAAGAGAAACAGTTGTTGGTCGAGCGCCGGCGGCACGTGTGGTAATGTCCGCTTTCCGAAGTTATGAGACAAGAAAGGAAGAGCATGGAGCTTGGAGCAAAGAGCTGGAAGTTTGGAGCTTTGCTTGCGGCCGTGCTACTCGCCTCGGCTCCCGGAAGCGGGGCGGCGGGCGACCCAGATCCGCAGGACTTGCTCAAAGGGGCGCGCATGGCTTCCACGCAGCAGGAGGCCACGGTGCGGGGGCGTCTGCGAGCCGGGGCGGTGTCCACGCCATTCACGCTGCAGGTCGATTTCGGCAGGTTGCGCTTCGCGTTCGACAACCCGGACCGCGTCTACGAGGTGCGGCTCGAGGAGGATTCGTCGGGGGTTTATGACGCCAAAGGCCGCTCCCTGCGGCGCGGTATGCAGGAAACCGTGGCCGAGGGCACCCCGGTGACGGTCGAGGATTTGTCGCTCGGGTTCCTCTATTGGCCGGACGCGCGGCTGATGGGCAAAGAAAATGTGCGCGGACGGGGTGCGTGGAAGATCGAATTGCGTCCGGGAAAGCGCGGGTCCGAATTCGCCGTGGTCCGCGTCTGGCTCGACCAAGCCAGCGGCGCGTTGCTGCGCATCGAGGGTTTCGATTGGCAGGGCAAGTTGCTGCGCCGCTTCGAGGTGGTTTCCGGTCAGCGCATCGACGGCCGTTGGATGCTCAAACAAATGAGGATCGAAACATTCGCGCCGGACAATTCGACGCGTCCGGTGGGTCGCGCCTACCTCGAAATCACGGGCAAGGACCAGGCTGTGGGGACATAGTCGGCCAAGATTTGGTTTCCAAGAACGTCCGTCTTGCGACAGGCTCCGTTTCGTGGCTGGCGAATCGATCCAACCGGGCCCTTGGCAGCGCAAAGTGTGGAATGCGGCGCTGACCGCGCTCTCGCTGGTGACGCTGGTGGCGGTGGCAGCCGGTGTTCTTTATCTCGTCGTCGAGGCGGCGGCGTTTTTGCAACCGCTGTTGATTCCGGTCGTGGCGGCGGTAGTGCTGACTTATTTGCTCGGACCGGTGGTGGACAAGTTTTGTTCGTTCGGTTTGGGGCGGACGTGGGCGGTGCTTTTGCTTTTTCTGCTCATCGGACTGGGCTTCACAGGGATCGGGCTTTGGGTCGGCCCGGTTATCTGGCATCAGACCTCGCAATTCGGAGCCACGCTGCCCGAGCAGGCCTCGCGTGGACAGGATCTCATGCTGGCCACCTTGGAATGGGTGCGCGGCCTGCAGCAGAAACTGCAGCCGGCGTCTGTGCTCGGGGAAGAGCGGACCATTCGTGATGAATTGTGGGCTTGGGCCGCGGGTTACATCGAGGACCTGATCTCGTGGATCCAGCAACGGCTGCCGGAAATTCTCGCGGCGGTGGGAGGTTTTCTGCAGCGCAGCGTGGGCGGGTTTCTCGGCGTGGCCGGCGTGGCGGTGAGCCTGTTTCTCGTGCCGCTTTTCCTTTTCTTTTTCCTCAAGGACTCGGCCCAATTCGCCAAGGAGTGGCGGCAATACATTCCGCTGCCGGAATCGCCCCTGCGCAACGAAGTGGCTTCGCTGCTGGAGGAGACCAACAATTACCTCGTCCGCTACTTTCGCGGACAATTCACAGTCAGCCTGATCGACGGCGTCCTGATCGGCGCGGCCCTGTTCGCCATGGGGCTGAACTTCGCCCTGCTCATCGGTCTGGCGGTCGGTTTGCTGGCGCTGATTCCCTATGTCGGGCTGACCATTTGCTGGATTCCCGCGGTGCTCATTGCCGTGGCGCAGTTCGGGGATTGGACGCATCCGCTCATTGTCACCGCGATCTTCGTGGGAATGAGCAACCTCGAGAGTTTTTTCATCGCCCCACGGGTGGTGGGGGATTCGGTCAGCCTGCATCCGCTCACGGTGATTCTGTCCGTGCTGATCTGGACCCTGGTGCTGGGCGTGCTGCTCGGCGCGTTGCTGGCCGTGCCGTTGACCGCGACGATCAAAGTGCTGCTGCAGCGCTACGTGTGGCACCGCCGGATTTGAGCGGTTCGCCGGACAGCCGTCCGAGCAATTCCTCCCAGTGCTCCCGCCCGCGGAGGATTTCGATTTCCACGCGCAGGAAAAGCATGGGCACCGGCGGCTGGTCGATGTCGGGGAAGCGGACCGCGTCCTTCTCCGTGGTGACCAACGCGTCGAGTGAACGCCGGTCGCACCATTCGAGGAAGCGGAGGATTTCCTTTTTAGTGTAGCGGTGGTGGTCGGCGAAGGCCTTGGTGATTTCGACGATGGAACCGAGTTCGCGCACACCCTCCTCGAAACTCTCCGGACGTGCGATGCCGCTCATGGCCCCGACATGGCGTCCGCGCAGATGGTCGAGCGGGAATTTTGCGCCGGTCGTGATGTCTTCCCAATGCCGCGGGGCGTGGTTGCACTCGATGATGGCGGCCGTGCGGTTGAGTTGGCGCAGTCGCTCGAGAAGTTTCGTGTCGGGTTCGGGTCCGCATTTGGTCACGATGATGTAGGAAGCACGCCGGAGATTGGCCGGAGGTTCGCGCAGGGTGCCACGGGGCAGGAGGTGCTCGTTGCCGAAGGGGGCCTGGCGGTCGACGAGGACAACATCGATGCGGTGGCGCAGGCGCTGGTATTGCAGTCCGTCGTCGAGGAGCAGGAGGTCGCTGTCGAAGTGGCGGAGGGCGTGGAGTCCGCTTTTAACCCGGTCCTTGTCGACCAAGACGCAGACGCCAGGCAGGTTTTTGGCCAGCATGTGCGGTTCGTCCCCGGCGCGGCGCGAGTCGAGGAGCACGCTTTTACCGTCCGAGACGATGCGCGGCGGGAAAAGATCGAGGTGTTTGAAGAGGCGGTTGCGCAGTCTTTGCATGAAGGGGCGGGGCACGCTCTTGTAACCGCGGCTGAGGATGGCCACCCGGCGGCCGCGCTTTTGCAGCTCGCGCGCGAGCATTTCGGCCACGGGGGTTTTGCCGGTGCCGCCGACGGTGAGGTTGCCGATGCTGACCACCGGGCAGCCGAGTTCCTGCGCGCGCATGAGGCGGCGGCGGTAAAGGCCGAGTCGCGTTTGCACGGCGCGCCCGTAGAGATGGGCGAAGCCGCCGAGAACGAATTTGAGGGCGTTGGCTCGGCCGCCTTCGCGCCGCTCGAGAATGACATCGACGGCGTAGCGTTCGAAGCGTTCGAGGATGACCCGCATGGTCAGGCTTCGATGGTCACGCCGCGGTTGTCGGCACCGAGGATATGGACGCGGGCGCCGGGCATGACGGCTTGCATGGCGGCGGCGACCGGAGCGGGATCGGTGACGGTGACACAGGCCACGGCCGACCCGGAGCCGCTCAAATAACCACCGAGCGCGCCCGCCGCTACGCCGGCTTCGAGGCACGGCCACAGGTGGGGGGCACTTTGGGCGCGGTAGGGCTGGTGCAGCCAGTCGGACATGGAGCCGCGGAGAAGTTCGTATTGGTGGGAAGCGAACGCAGCGGTGATCAGGGTGGCGTTCGCGGTATTCTTGACCGCATCGCGGTGGGGGATTTCGGCGGGCAATTGCACGCGCGAGGCGTCCGTCTCGACTTCGGTCTCCGGCACGAGGACGACGAAGCGCACCTCGGGCGCGATGTCGCAACGGAAATAAACGCCATCCGGGCGGGCCGCGGTGAAACCGCCGAAGGCTGCGGGAGCGGCGTTGTCCGGGTGACCCTCGAGCTGCGCACAAAGATGGTAGAGGTTGTTGTCATCGAGCGGCGCACCGGCCAGCCGGTTGAGTCCGTGCAGAATCCCGAGCCGCACCACCACGCTGCTGCCGAGTCCGCGGGAACGCGGGATGTCGCCTTCGATTGACCATGAGAAAGCGAACGCGCTTTTTCCTGCGGCTCGGAAAAACGCCGCAGCGGCCGCATCGACCATGGCGTCGGGGTTGGAAGGTCCGCCACGCTTCACAGTCATGCGATTGTGAAGATCCAGCGCGACGCCGAGGCAGTCGAAGCCCGGTCCGAGGTTGGCGCTCGTCGCGGGCACACGCACGATGACTTGGTCCATGGGTCGGAGGCAGCTTGGCCGAAACCGACCTCCGTGGCAAATCCGCCCGTGCGGGAGAGTTTGCTTGCCGCGGGGCCGCGCCAACGGCGAAATAGCGCGCTCCATGAGCTTGCCCCACGAAATTCTCTCCCTTGCGGCGCGCGATGCGCGCGGACTCTCCATCGACGCCGTCGCGGCCTGCAAATCCGGACACCTCGGCCTGCCGCTCGGCTGCGCGGAGATCGGTTCCGTCCTCTTCGGCGCGGCCCTGCGCTACAATCCGAAAGAGCCGCGCTGGCTGAACCGCGACCGCTTTGTTCTCTCCGCAGGGCACGGGAGCATGTTCCTTTACGCGTGGCTGCATCTGGCCGGCTATGACGTTCCGCTGGAGCAGGTGAAAAAGTTCCGCCAACTCGGCAGCATTACCCCGGGTCACCCGGAATTCGGCGAGACTCCCGGTGTCGAATGCACCACGGGTCCACTCGGGCAGGGGGTGGCCAATGCGGTCGGTCTGGCCATTTCCGGCAAGATGTCCGAGGCGCGCTTCAACACGGCCGAGCACCGCATTTTCGACCACAAAGTCGTCTGCCTGGCCGGTGACGGTTGCCTGCAGGAAGGTGTGGCCAGCGAGGCGTGCGCCTTGGCGGGTCACCTCCAACTGGACAACCTTATCCTCATTTACGATTCCAACAATGTCACCCTCGACGCCATGGCTCTCTTTACACAGAGCGAGGACACCAATGGACGCTTCAAAGCCTACGGTTGGGATGTCCGTGAAGTGGACGGACAAAACATGGAGGAATTTTCCGCCGTTTACGAAAAGGCGAAGGCCGCCAAGGGCAAGCCGCAACTCATCGTGGCCAAGACGCTGATCGGTAAAGGTATTCCCGAAGTGGCGGGGACGAGCAAGGCGCACGGCGAGGGCGGGATCAAATTCGCCGATGCCGCCCGGCAGGGCCTCGGGCTCCCCGAGGAAAAATTTCACGTCGCACCCGAAGTGCGCGAATATTTCGCCCGTCACGCAAAAGAACTCGAAGCGGCCTGCGCCGAATGGCACTCGAATTTCGAGGCGTGGCGCGCGGCGAACAAGGATCTGGCGGCAGAATTGGACACCGCCGTGGCCAAAGATTATCCCGATCTCCTCAAATGCATCCCCGATTACCCGGCGGACGCACCGGATATTGCCACGCGCAAAGCGGGGAGCGATGTGCTCCAACACGTTGCCAAGGCCATGCCGTTGCTGGTCAGTGGCAGTGCCGATCTGCACGGGTCGACGCTCAACTACATCGTGGACGGCGGTGATTTCGACGCGCGAAACCACGCCGGTCGCAATATCCGCTTCGGTATCCGCGAGCACGGCATGGGCGGCATTCTCAACGGTCTGGCCTATGACGGCATTTTCCATGCCAGCGGAGCGACGTTTCTGGTTTTTAGCGACTACTGCCGTCCATCCATCCGCATCGCCGCGCTCTCGCATCTCCCGGTGACTTACATCTTCACCCACGATTCCGTCGGGGTAGGCGAGGACGGGCCGACGCACCAGCCGGTCGAAACGGTCGCCGCACTGCGCGCCATTCCGAACCTCGATGTGATCCGTCCGGCCGACCCGGCCGAGACGGCGGGTGCCTTCGCCGCGGCCTTCGACCGCAAGAATGGTCCGACCCTGCTCGCCCTCTCGCGGCAAGTGCTGCCGACCTTGCGGCAGATCCCCGAGCGCGAGGCCCGCGAGGGTACCTTGCGGGGCGGTTACATCACCCGCCGCGAGACGGCGCCGCTTGAATTGATTGTCATGGCCACGGGCAGCGAACTGCACCTCGCCATGGAAGCGGCGGAAAAGCTCGGTCCGTCGGTCCGCGTGGTTTCGCTGCCGTGTTTCGAGCGCTTCGAGCGTCAGACCGAGGAATACCGCCATTTCGTTCTGCCACCGGAATGCGTGCGGCGGATTTCGATCGAGGCGGGGGTGACCCAGCCATGGTATCGCTACGTCGGCCGCCGCGGGCAGGCCATTGGCATCGACCGCTTCGGGCTGAGCGCGCCGGGGGGCACGGTCATGCAGACGCTGGGCATCAGCGTGGAGGCGATTTGCCAGGCCGCCAAAGCCATGCTTGCGCGGGGATGAGGACGCGCGCGGTTCTCGCGGCCTTCGCGGCCTTGACGGCGGCGGCAGATGCCATGGACGAGCAAAACGGATCGGACGAAGGCGAATTCGTGCCGCGGTGGGCCAAGCACGCGGTTTGGTATCAGATTTTTCCCGAGCGGTTCCGCAACGGGGATCCGTTGAACGATCCGACAAAGGACGATCTGGCGGGGGCTTATCCCGATGCGCCGGATTTGGCGTGGCAAAAGCATCCTTGGACGGCCGACTGGTATAAGCGTCAGGAGTGGGAGCATTCGGACGAATGGCCGTTCCACGCGTTGCTCCAGCGTCGGCGCTACGGCGGCGACATTCAGGGGATTCTCGACAAGCTCGACTACATGCAGGACTTGGGGGTCAACGCCCTTTATTTGAATCCGGTCTTCGACTCGCCCTCGCACCACAAATACGACGGGATGAGCTACCATCATATCGACCCTAATTTCGGTCCGGATCCGGCGGGAGACCGGAAGTTGATGGCGACCGAGAATCCGGGGGATCCGTCGACGTGGGTATGGACATCGGCGGACAAACTCATGCTCGAGTTGCTCAAGCAGGCGCACGCGCGCGGCATGCGGATCATTTTCGACGGGGTTTTCAACCACATGGGCAACCGCAGTTGGCCGTTCCTCGACGTGGAAAAAAACCAGCAGGATTCGCCCTATGCCGACTGGTTCACGGTGAAATCGTGGCGCGATGCGGAGAAAGGCACGAAATTCGACTACGAAGGCTGGTTCGGTCACCACACGCTGCCGGAATTTCGGGAGGACAGCGAAGGGATCGTGGCCGGACCCCGGGAATACATTTTCGCGGCGACGCGCCGCTGGATGGATCCGGATGGGGACGGGGATCCGTCCGACGGCATCGACGGCTGGCGGCTTGATGTGGCGTTTTGCGTGGGTCATCCGTTCTGGAAAAAGTGGCGCCTGGTGGTCAAGGAGACGAATCCGGACGCCTACCTGACCGCGGAGCTGTTCGATCCGGTCGAGGGGTTGCGCACCTATCTGCAGGGCGACGAGTTCGATGCGGTGATGAATTACAACTTCGCCTTTGCCTGCTCGGATTATTTCGCGGATGAACAGACGCGCATCACCACGACGGAATTCGACCGGCGCTTGCGTGAATTGCGGGAAGCGTTTCCGCCCGGGGTGGCCGAAGTGCAGCAGAATCTTTTCGGCAGTCATGACACCGACCGTATCGGTTCGCATGTCGTCAACCGGGACCAGGAGCACGCGAGCAATTGGCAGGCCTACTTCAATTTCTCCAAGGTAGAAAACGGCCGCTACAACCCGCGCAAGCCGACGCCGGAGGAATTGGAGTCGCAAAAGTTGATCGCCATCCTGCAGATGACCTATGTCGGTGCGCCCATGATCTACTATGGCGACGAGGTTGGCATGTGGGGTGCCAACGATCCCGATTGCCGCAAGCCGATGGTCTGGGATGACATGGTTTACGAGGATGAGGCGACGCTGCCTGATGGATCGAAGAAAGATGTGCCCGACAAGGTCGGGGTGAACCGTGATTTGCTGGATCACTACAAGAAGCTGGTGGCGTTGCGGCGTGAGTTGCCGGCACTGCGCACGGGGAGCTTCGAGACGGCGCTGATCGATGACGAGCGGCAGCTTTACGGCTTCCGGAGGCAGCTCGGGAAAGAGGAGGTGCTGGTTGTGCTGAATAATTCCAATGAAACGCAGGAAACGTCGCTTGAAGCCGACGGGTCGTGGGTGGATCGGTGGAATGGTGGCGAGTTATCGGCGGCTGGTGGTCGTTTGGCCGTCACGCTGGTGCCGCGCGGGGCGGTTATCTTGGTTCGGAGGACCGTCGGCGAGGAGGCCGACGCTACAGGACTGTAACGGCGTCGTCCCCGGCGCCAATGATCGGCTAGAAAACGAACGGAATGCCTTGTGCGTCGAAGGCGGCTTTTTCTTGCGCCAAGTATTTGTCGGCGAGTTCGTTGAATCCGCCGTCGGCGCGGAACTTGGCGAGGAAGGCGTTTACCTGTGCCCGCAACTCGGTGTCGTCCGGCCGCAGGGCGACGGCCCACGATTCCTGCTGCAGCGGGGAGAGGAGGGCGCGGACTTTGCCGGCCTGACGCCTGGCATTTTGAAAGACGGACATTTGGTCGTAGATGAAGGCGTCGGCTTTGCCTTGGGTCACCTCGAGCACGCAGGCGTTTTCTTTTTCAAGGGTGAGGATCTTGGCCTGACGCACGTTGGCCCGGGCGAAGACTTCGCCGGTGGTGCCTTGGCGGACAACGATCGTCTTACCCGCTTGGTCGAGGTCCGCCAGACCGGTCGCAATGTTAGAGGCGGGCACAAGAAGAGCTAGGCCGGTGGTGAGGTAAGGATCGGAGAAGGCGACTGCCTTGGCGCGTTCCGGGGTGGCGGTCATGGAGGAGAGGATCAGGTCGATCTTGCCGGATTTGAGGGCGGGGATGAGTCCGGTGAAGGGAATGTTTTCGATGACCAATGGGCGCCCGAGCTCCGCGGAAAGCGCCCGAGCCAGATCGACGCTGATCCCGGCCGGTTGGCCGTCCCGTCCGATGGTTTCGAAGGGCGGATAAGAAAGGTCCATGCCGACCCGCAGCGGGGGCGTCTCCGCTGTCAGGCAACCGGTCAAAAGGAGAAATAGGGCGGCACAGCGCAGGAACATGCCCGGCATGGGACCACCGGGCCGCCGGAGCGTCAACAACAGCGTTTGCGCTGGCCTCCGTGGCCGCGAAAAGGCACAAGGACAGCTCCTATGTTGCAAGAATTCAAAACCTTCATCGCCAAAGGCAATGCCATTGATCTCGCTGTCGGTGTGGTCATTGGCGCGGCCTTCGGGAAAATCGTCTCCTCTGTCGTCGACGACCTCATCATGCCGCCGCTGGGTCTGATCCTCGGCAAAGTCGATTTCAGCCAGTTGTTTGTCAGTCTCGACGGCAAGAGCTATCCCAATCTGGCCGCCGCACAGGCCGTTGCCGCGCCGACTCTGAACTATGGCAACTTCATCACGGTGCTTATTCAGTTTATCATCATTGCCTGGGCCATCTTCCTCGTGGTCAAAGCGATCAACGTGCTCAAGAAGAACGAAGCTGCCGCTCCGGCGGAGCCGACGGCCGAGGTCAAGTTGCTCACCGAGATCCGCGACAGCCTCAAGCAGCGTTCCTAAAGCGTCACGGCAAAGCCGCGGACGTGCAACGGTGTGTCCTCGCCCGCCGCGACCACCTCGATGTCGGCAAAGGCATCAAGGGCGGCGCGGACGACGGAGACCGCCAAGTCCGGCTCGTTGCAATCGCGGCTGAGGTGACCCAAGACCACTCGGCGCAGCGCATTGGTCGCGGTGCGGGCCGCGAGGTCTGCCGCGCTGCGGTTGGAGAGGTGGCCGTGCGGGGATCGGATCCGCTGCTTGATCGAAAACGGGCGCTTGGTGTCCCGTTGCAGCAGGTCTTCATCGTGGTTGGCCTCGACGAAAAGGCAATTCACTCCCGTAACGTGATGGACCACCGAATGGTTCACGTGTCCGAGATCGGTGAGGACCGCCACGGCGATGCCGGCCGACCGGATGGTGAATCCAACCGGGTCCGCGGCATCGTGCGGCACGGAAAATGCAGTGACCTCCAAGGAGCCGACGGCGAACGTCGAGCCCGACTGGAAAATCCGCCACTCTGCTGTTTCGTTGCGCGGGTCTTGTCCGCGGACTTCATCCGCGGTCAGGCGTGTGGCGTAGACCGGACAACGGAGACTCTTGAGCAGCGCCGGGAGCCCGCCGGCATGGTCCCCGTGTTCGTGGGTGAGAAGGATCGCGTCGATATCATCGGGCCCGAGTCCGGCGACATCGAGCCGCGCGAGGGTTTTGCGCGGTCCCAGCCCGGCATCAATCATGACTGTGGTGTCACCGCTGCGCAGGATTGCCGTGTTGCCGCTGCTGCCGCTGCCGAGGACGATGAGTTCCACGGGGCGGATTCTAGCGGGAGGGCGGGGCGGCGGCAAATGCCGGTTGTTTCCGGATTCGCCAAAAGCCCGGGTGGGGTCTAATTTCCAACGGCGTGCAGGAATACCATCGTTTGCTCGAGCACGTGCTGGCGCACGGCAAGCCGCGCACCGACCGCACCGGCACGGGCACCATCGGTGTTTTCGGGGCGCAGGCGCGGTTCGATCTGCGGGAGACTTTTCCCGTGGTCACAACCAAAAAGCTCCACCTGCGCTCGATCATCCACGAGTTGCTCTGGTTTCTCCGCGGCGACACCAACATCGGGTATCTGCATGATCATGGGGTGACGATTTGGGACGAGTGGGCGGATGAGAAGGGTGATTTGGGACCGGTTTACGGTCATCAATGGCGGAGCTGGCGCGGGGCAGACGGGCAGACCGTCGATCAGATTGCCGAAGCCGTGCGCTTGATCCGCGAACAACCCGACAGCCGCCGCATCATCGTTTCGGCCTGGAATCCGGCCGATCTGCCGAGGATGGCCTTGCCCGCTTGCCACGCCTTGTTCCAATTCCACGTGGCGGGCGGCGAACTGAGTTGCCAACTTTACCAGCGCAGTGCCGATCTTTTTCTCGGCGTGCCTTTCAATATCGCGTCTTACGCGCTCCTCACCTTGATGATGGCGCAGGTCACGGGGCTGCGTCCGGGTGAATTCGTCCACACCTTTGGCGACCTGCATCTTTATTCCAACCACCTCGAGCAGGCCCGCGAGCAATTGCGCCGCGAACCGCGTCCGTTGCCGCGCATGAAGCTCAATCCGGCCCGCATGAAGCTGGAGGACTTTGTTTACGAAGATTTCACGCTCGAGGGTTACGACCCGCATCCGGCCATCAAGGCTCCTGTGGCCGTATGATCGCCGTGGCGGCCATGGCGGCGAACCGCATCATCGGCGACCGTGGAAAGATTCCCTGGCACTTGCCGGAGGACCTGCGTTGGTTCAAGGAGCTGACCATGGGGGGAACGCTTCTGATGGGGCGCGTGACTTACGACTCGATCGGAAAGCCCTTGCCGGGGCGCGAGACGGTCGTGATGAGTCGGCAGGACGGGCTGGTCATTCCCGGGGTGCGGGTCATCCGTGACTTGAGCGGTCTGGCTGGTTTGCCCGTGCAGGGCGAGGTTTTTGTCGTCGGCGGATCGGAGGTTTACCGCGTTGCACTCCCGTATTGCCGCGATCTCTACCTCACGGAAGTGCAGCGTGAGGTCGAGGGCGACCGGAAATTTCCGATGTTCGAGGAACTATTCCGATTTTCTTCCGTTTTGCGGGAGACGCCGGAGATGCGCATCGTGCATTACATCAATGACGAGGTGCGGCCTTTTCCGCGCACGCGTTTGGAAGCACCGCCGTGATGACTCGGTTCGGCTGCTCGCCGGGCCAGGCACCGTTTCCATTTGGACTGAAAACGCGGCACAGAGTGCCGCGGCTGCATCTCCGGCATCGATCGCGATCGACGATTTATCGTATTCAGCGCGGGGGCGCCTGGGGTGCTTGGCCACCGTAAGAATCCTTATACCACAGCACGCCGTGGCGGCGGACGTTGTAGAGGATGGCGCGGAGATTGTTGGCGGCTTCGCGGTCGTTGAGGAGCATGGGGAGGGGGCCGGGGCCGCTGCGGGCGCTGGAGATGAATTTGCGGGCGTCGCTGGCCACGGCTTCGAGGTCCTTGGTCGCCTTGCTGATTTCCTTGCCGGCTCCGGTGAAGCCCTCGCTGCCTTTTTTGAGATTGGCGAAAGTGGCGCGCAGGTCGTCGAGGGACTCTTGGCTCAGCGCGGTCTTGTCGAGCCGCTCGAGTGCCGTGTTGATCGTCTGCATCGCCTTGCGCACGTCGGCCAGCATGATCTGACCCTCGCGCGTGAGATCCTCGAAGCCGGTCTCGCGTTGCCCTTGGATGACCGAGCCG
>JBIKXZ010000251.1:0-3027 GCA_044355525.1 Chthoniobacterales bacterium | reverse complement strand
TATAATGCGGTCCATGTAACTGCCGCGGATGCCGACCACGGGCGTGCCGGACGCTTGGCTTTCCAGCGCGACGAGGCCGAAGGTTTCCTGCACGCCGGGGTGGACGAAAAGATCGGCCGCGCGGTAGAGGCGGGCGAGTTGCTGTCCGTCGCCTTGGTAGGGCAGCCAGTGGACATTCGGGTTGCGCTCGCGGAGCCGCGAGAGATGGCGTCGCTCGGGTCCGTCGCCGATGACGACGAGGGCGAAGCGCGTGTCGTCGAGCTGGGCGAAGGCGTCGAAGAGCGTGGTGACATTTTTTTCCGGCGCGAGTCGTCCGACATAAAGCAGAAGTATCTTATCGTCGCCAATGTCGAGCGCTTCGCGGACCTGACGACATTCGTCGGGCGCGGGTTGTGCGTGGAAAAGTTTGGTATCGACGCCCAGTTCGCCCAATCGCGTGTTGCGCACTCCCCAGTCCTGCAGCAAGCGCGCGAGCGCGGGCGAGGGGACGATGGTCGCGGCGAAACGGTTGTAGAGTTCGCGCACATAGCGGCGGGCGATGTCGCGCGTGATGTCGACGGCGATATGACCGAAGAATTTGTCGATGGTGCGGAGGTAGGCCTCGGGGAAATGCGAGTGGTAGAACCCGACGACGGGAATTCCGAGGGCATCACCCGAGGCGAGCGCTTTCCACGCCACTTGGTAGGGATCGCCTGACTCGATGACGTCGGGGCGTTCCTTTTCGAGAATTTCCTCGATCGCGGTGAGGTTGAGCAGCGCGCGGTAGCGCGCGGTGCGGGAGACAAGCGGTGCGCGGATGGTGTAGACGCGGGCCAGACCGTCCTCGCGGCATTCGGTTTTCTCGCCGGGAATGATGAGCACATGCCGGTCGTCGGGTCGCGCGCGGCGCATCCACGCGACCTTTTCCGAAATGTAGCGTTTCACCCCGCCGCTGACCGGCGAGTAGAACTGGGTGAGGTCGCAGATTTTCATGCACCGCGGCGTGGCGCCGCGTGTCCGCACTACTCGCGCGCGGCGAGGTAACGCTCGGCCTCGATGGCCGCGGCGCAGCCTTGTCCGGCGGCGGTGATGGCCTGGCGGTAAACGTGGTCCGCCACGTCGCCGGCCGCGTAGACGCCGGGAACATTGGTTTTCGTGCCGCCGTGTTGGACGAGGTAACCGTTTTCGTCCGTGTCGAGCTGGCCGCGGAAGGGCGCGGTGTTCGGGGTGTGGCCGATGGCGACGAAGACGCATTTGACCTCGAGTTCGGAGCGGGTGCCGGTGTGTGTGTCTTCGAGCACGATCCCGCGGATGTGACCTTCGGCATCGGCGAGGTATTCGACCGGTTTGCGGTTCCAGAGGACTTCCACCTTCGGATTGGACAGCGCGCGGTCGGCCATGATCTTCGAGGCGCGGAGGGTGTCGCGGCGGTGGATGAGATAAACTTTCGAGGCGAAGCGGGTGAGGAAGGTGGCCTCCTCGCAGGCCGAGTCGCCGCCGCCTATGACACAAACCGGCACGTCGCGGTAGAAGGCACCGTCGCAGGTGGCGCAGGAAGTGAGCCCGTGTCCGATGTATTTTTTCTCGTCGGGCAGACCGGGCCATTTGGCTGCGGCGCCGCTGGCGATGATGAGGGTTTCGGTTTCGACCCATTGGCCGTCGATCTTCACGCGGTGATGTTGTTCGCCGGGTTCGAATTCCTCGAGCGTTCCGAATTGGAAACGCGCCCCGAATTTCTCCGCCTGCGCCTGCATGCGCATAATGAGATCGGGTCCGTCGACGCCCTCGGGGAACCCGGGGAAGTTTTCCACCGCGGTGGTCGTGGTGAGCTGGCCGCCGGGTTGCGTCCCCTGCAGCACGAGCGGCGCGAGCGAGGCGCGTCCGGTGTAAATGGCCGCGGTGAGTCCGGCGCAACCGGTGCCGACAATGACGACTTTTTCCATGGGAAGCCGAGATTACCCGAGAGTCCGCAGCGGGGCCAAGCTCGGGGGCAGTTGGGGGTTGAGGGATGAGAGTCGAATGGGGCTCAACCCAAGACCGCGCGGAGTTCGCTTTCCAACTCGGCGAAGCGTTCGTCGCTCAGGACGGATACGCGCGAACAGGAATCGAAGTCGGCCTCCATCTCGGCCCACGAGCGGCAGCCGCCGAACGACCTTTGCCAGGCGACGCGTTGCGGCGGGTCGAGACGGAAGACGCGGAGCAGGGCCACTTGCACGCCGGGGGCAGGATTTTGTTCGAAACGCGTTTCCACTTCCTGCGGGGTGAGGATGTGAAAGGCCTGCAACTTGGCGAGCACACCGCGGTCGGTGACCACCTTGTGCCAGACGAGGGTGGCGGCGTGGCGGATTTCGACCGACTCCCGCTCGCCCTCCTGTCCGACCTGGCGCGCGGCGAAGTCCGCCTCGGGCACAACCCGCTCGGCTTGCTGGTGAAAAAACGTCGGGAGCAGGGCGAATTCCTCGTGCTCGAAACGCAACCCGTCCTTGCCCTCGGCGATGCCGCCTTTGCGGATGACGATGACCTGTCGTCCGGACCCGAGGGCCTCGCAGACCACGTCCCATTCCTTGAGGGCCGGCAGCATCATGGCGGGATCCTAAACGAAGGCCGCCGCCGGGCCAAGCCGCGCCTGTTTCCGGCTTGACCCCCCGTCCGCCATCCAGCACTTAAACACGTTTGCACGCCCCTCAGGCGCGCGGCCCAACCACCCACCGATGACCTTCCGCCTATTTTCCGCCCTCGTTCTGCTGGCGTCCCTCTGTCTTCCCGCCTCCGCGCAGATGCCTCCGCCCCCCGGTGGCGGACCCGTTGTCCGCGCACTCGAGATCCAATATGTCGGGTCGGAAACAATCAGCCGCGAGCGCGTGTTGGCCAACTTGAAAACGAAAGTTGGTGACCCGTATTCGGAGCGCGCCGCGGAAGAGGACGTGCGCACACTCTTTGCCACCGGCGACGTGGCCAATGTCCGCATCTTCGCCGAACCGCAGGATGACGGCGTCAAAGTCACCGTGTTGCTGCAGGGACGGTCCGTGGTCACGGAAATCCTCATCG
>JBIKXZ010000250.1:0-3040 GCA_044355525.1 Chthoniobacterales bacterium | reverse complement strand
CGATCTCGAGCAGCGTGTAGCCGCCCGCGCGGCGGCTTCCGAGTCCCTGTGCCCGCGGAATCTTTTTCATGGGCCCGAGCGCCCGCGGAATCAGTCCGTGGACGACTGGTTCGTGATGTCGTCCCCGCCACCTTCCTGGCGGTCCGGACCCTTCGAGACCAGATCGAAACCACGCTGGTTGAGCTTGCCGGGATTGCGGTAAAGGTAAGGCTCGCCCCAAGGATCGAGCGGCACGCGCTCCATCAATTGGATCCAGCGACGCGGCGCCGGTTCGGCACTCGGCCGCTTGACCAGAGCCTCGAGCCCCTGCGCGCTCGTCGGCATGCGCATGTTTTGCATCTCGTAGGTGCGTAACTGCGTGCTGATCGCCTGGAAATCGGCGTCGACGCGGCTCTGACGCGCCACATCGATGTTGCCCACCAGGAGATAAATGGCCGACCCGACCAGCACCGCGATGATGCCCAGCACGAGCATGATCTCGAACAAAGTATAACCAGCCATGTGCCGGAGGTTTCGCGGAGTGGGTCTCATAATGGGAAGAAGATGCGTGCACGCCGGATGGTTGTCAAAGTCCCTTGCGCCCGGTGATTGGAACCGGGGCGAACAGACTCGCGAGATTCCACGCCGCAGAGACCAAGTTTCTTAGCCGCACCGGCCGGAAAAATTCCGCGCCACCCGGATCAGAGCGAGCCGTTGGTCCCCCAGAAAGTCTGCAGCTGCTCGGCCGGGCTGGGCGAGCCGGAAACCGGCGGCAGCGGCGGCTCTTCCTCGACCGCCGGTTCATCGCCGGGCAAGTCGGTCACCGGAAGCGAGAGATCCGGTTCGCGCGGCGCCGGCGGATAGGACAACTCCAACACCGCCTCGCGCAGAAAGGTGCGGTTGCGGTAATCGGCATTGGCCGGCGAACGCAACTCGAGGAGCAGGGAATTCTCGCCGGGCAAAAGCAAAGCGGCCGGAATGTGCGCGGTGGCCAGACGCCAGCCCGCGAACTGCAATTCGCGCCCCGGCAAACCGAGATGCCCCGGATCCTCGAGGGTGGGCACCTCGATGGCCAGCGGGCCGACCTCATGGTTGTTGACCACCAGCCAGACTTCCTGATCGAGATAAACTCCGGCGACGGACGCCTCGAAGCGCGCCATGTTGGGCATTCCCTCCAACTCCGCGACGAGTTCCAAGGACGGGGTCAAAGATTCGGGGCCTTCGGTCAACGCCGCGCGCACCACGCGGTCACGCCATTCATCCTGCAGGGCCGGACGCGGACCGCCGTCCACATCGGCCTCGCCCAACGTGAGACGCGAGGCGGTCACCACCACGGGCACGTAGCGCGTCGAAGAGGCCAGCATGGTGCGCTCGGCCACCCATTCGAATCGGACGCGATTGACGTTGAGATTGGCCACTCCTTGCAGGAGCAACGTGCCGTTACCGCCGAGACGTGAGGCGCTGATCAGCAAGTGGCGCTGGTTGGGAACACCGATGCCGTCTCCGAGTTTTTCCGTGATGACTTCCGTGGTGCTTTGACCCTCGCGCTGCCACTCCACGCGCAAACCGCCGCCCTCCGCTTCGTCAAAAACAAGATGCAGGAGCAAATCGCGATTGGTCGGCGGGGACAAACGGAAGGCCAGACGCGCGACATTGCCCGGCGCGATCAAAGGAGCGCCGTGCATCCACGAGGGCAAAACCTGGGCCGCGTCGAACGGCAGATCCGCCGTGAAGACCATTTCATCCTCGGCGCGCGCGCGATCAAGAAATAGACCGCCCGCCAAAGCGCAAAGCAGGGCGATCCGGGCGAGGCTTTTCATGGCTGGGGACCATCCGAAGACGGGAGGGTCTTTATACCATCGGGGAGGTAGTCTTGAAAGAAAGAATCCTGCATGAGCGCCTCGAAAAGCGGCTCCGGCAAGCGTTCCCGGGCCAGCTGCAAATAGTCCGCCGCCAGCCCTTGGTCGCCGCGCAGGAGGGCATCGGCCGCTCCGAAAAAAAGCTGCTCCGGCGGGTATATCCCGTTGACCGACTGCAGCTTGAGCGGCGGCGAGTCCGCCTCATGGTGCAACCGCAAACCAGCCAGACCGGCCTTCACGGTGGACACCATGATGCTGTCGCTTTTGGAGACCCGTTCCAACGCCCGCCGGTAAGCGTCCACGGCCAATTCGGGCTGACCCGCAAAGCGGTAAAACTCCGCCACCACATAGTGCGGCATGGGGTTGAGCGGATCGGTCTCCCGGGATTCCTGGATGCTCCGCAAAATTTCCTCCCGCACCGCTTCCGCCGATCCGCCCGTGCGCGCCTGCTCGAGCGCGATGAGGGCGAGCAAAGCCTGCGCATTGCTCGTTTCCTCGTCCTTGGCCACGGAAGTCCGCGCCGCGGTCCGCGCCGCTTCGAAGTCGCGCGAGTCCAGTTGCGTCAGTGCGAATTGGTAGTCCAAGCCCCGCAAAGTCGCATCCTGCTCCCGCGCCTTCTCAAGGTAATCCAACGCCTCGCGGTGCCGGCCGGCGAAACGCTCCGCCAGTGCGACCTCGACAAAATCCCGCGCCAGTTTCCGTTTCTCCGGCGCGACCTCCTCGACCACCGGAACAAACGGTTCCTTCTCCGTCTTCTTGGCGACGAACACGCCGGCCACGAACGCAATCCCCGCCAGCAGGAGCACCAGCATCCCGTAGAGCACCGCGCGCAAAACCTCCAACCACATGACTCCATGCATAAGCCGTCCGGGGCGTCCGTCAAGTTCACCGCGGCGCTTTGGGATTGAAGACCGGTCCGGTGCGCCGTTTACTGGTGTGTTCGGCCGCCCGGCCGCCCAAGCTCCATGACCGGCTTCGATTTTCTCCTGCAACCCGAGCCCTTGCTCGTCTGGACCTCGATCCTGAAAACGGTCGTCATCATGGGCATCGTTCTCACCATGGTGGCCTATTCGGTCTGGGCGGAACGCAAAGTCAGCGCCTTCATCCAAGACCGCATCGGACCCAACCGCGTCGGCTGGGCCGGACTCATCCAACCGATCGCCGACGGCGTGAAACTCCTCCTCAAGGAAAACTTCGTCCCG
>JBIKXZ010000249.1:0-3074 GCA_044355525.1 Chthoniobacterales bacterium | reverse complement strand
CGCAGCGAGGAAGTGACCGAGGCGGCGTGCAGGAGCGCGCCAGTGCGTCGTTCGCGCAGGCGCTCCGGCCAGAGCGCGGACAAGCGGTCGACCGGCAGGACGACGCGGCTCATGGTTTCACGCGCGCGATGATTTCCGCGGTGATGTCGTCCGCGCCGGGCGCGTCGAGGACCTGCGGAAGGCCGTTCGACGAAGCGGAGGATTTGTCGAACACCAAGGCGTAGCCTTTTTCCGCGTTGAATTCGCGGACCACGCCCAGGATGGCGTCCATGATTTCGCTTTTGGCCCGGCGGAATTGCTCCTCGATGTTGCGCTGGTTGGTTGTGCCCAGTTCGGCGATGGAGCGCTCGAGCGCATTCGCTTTTTCCAATTCGGCCGTCGCCTGCTCCCGCTGTCCGGCGCGGAGCAGCTCCTGATGCCGCTGTAGGGTATTTTTCAATTCGGCCGATTCGGCGCGGAATTTTTTGCGCGCGGCATCGCGCGTCTTGGCCAGCTCGGCCGTGGCCGTCGCCGTGCGTGGATGGGCTTCGAACACCGCGGTGAGATCGACGACTGCCAGTCGCGGGGTGTTTTGCGCAGAGATGGAAGTGGAAGTCAGCAGGGTGATCAGCAGGAGCAGGGGAAGCGGACGCATCGCTCTTGCCTCGCACAAACCGCGGGCCGGTTCAATGACACTTGTCCCGCGAATTGCGTCATCGTAATCTACGCGTGTCCGGACGAATGCCATGAAGTCTTTTCTTGCCGTCCTCTGCGGAGCCGCGTTGCTGCTTCCCGGTTCGTCCTTTGCCTCGACTGCCGTGCTGGCCGAACCGGTGAAGTTCCCCGTCACCATGAATGGCCGTCGCATCGGCGAGAGCACGGTGCAAGCCGGGACGACCGTGAAAGTGGTCGGTCAGACCGGCACCCGCGTGCGCATCCAATACGGATCCGCCGAACCCGTCTGGGTCGAGTCGGGGGCGGTGCGCGATCTTCGTGTCGTCGAAGCCGCCGCCGAGACGCCCGCCGAAGCGCCGTCGGGGGCGCGCGATGATGCGCCACCGCCGGAGGAAAGTCCCGCGGCGACACCAACGGATGAGGCGGCCGCGGAAACGGACGAAAACCCTGCGGCGCCCGAAGAAAAATCCGCCGACCACGAACCCGCCGCCGAGTCCTCCGCAAGCTCGGATGCCCCGGCCAGCTTCGAAATAGAACTCAAGGAGGGCAAAGTCGCAGTCGAGCGATACGGCACGGGTGACACCGGGATCATTTTCTTCAGCAACTCCGGCGACATGGCGGCCGATATCCGCAAAGCCATGGAGCACTATGAACCGCTCTGCGAAAAAGGCTGCTCCCTCTTCCTCTGGCGCTACCCGTCATCCGGACCGTTTGCCGAAGTGCAGAAAGCCATCGACTCCTTCAGGCGCGAAGAAAACGAGGGCAGCGTCGACTTCAGTGGCGTGGCCACGGCGGTGGTCGAAGGAATCAAAAAAGAAACCGGACTGCAGAAATTCCTCCTCGCCGGCAATTCGCTCGGCGGCGGGGTCATCCTCTGGGACCACGCCTCGCTGGCCAAGGACGAGAACCTCACATTCCTCCTCGTCGCGCCGACCGAGGTCTTCATGCCGGACATCGACAAGATCGGGCCGATGGACAGCACCACGCTTATCGCCCACCGCCGCGGCGATGATTTCATCCGGGACCGCAAGATCCTCTCGTGGATCGCCGCGAACCAAAGTCCCCTGACCAAAGAAGCCGAATCGCGTGGTGGTCACATCATCGTGGGGCCGGATCTGGGGCACGAGCAGTTCGCCGCGGCCCTTGCGTCCGTTCTCGACTTGCCCTCCCGCTGACGCGCGGTCCCGTCATTGCGGAAAAGACCGGAATCTGACATATTCCAACCATGACCAAAACGCTCCCCCTGCTTGCTCTCCTTCTCTTGGCCGCCGCCTCGGCCGCGGCCCAAGATGCCCCGATCGATTGGAAAACCCTCGCCACCGAATTCACCGAGGACGCCGCCGCCGCGCAGGCCAAATACCAGGGCCGGACCATCACCGTGACCGGTCCGGTCTCGGCCATTGCGGCTGGTGACATGACCACGGAAAGCGACCCGGCGGTCGCCGTGACGCTTTCCACCCCGGACGGCCCCGGCCCCGATGTCAAATGCCTCTTCGAAAACGAAGATCTCCAACCCAACCAGCAACTCTATGTGCCAGGCGACAACAGCGAGGTGCTCCTTCGCACGACGGACGGCATCGGCAATGTCACCGGCTCGCAGCCTTTCATCCAAAGCGGGCAGGAGGTCACGGTCAGCGGGTCGTTCTTCGGCTACGTCGCCGGCGAGATTGTCATCCGGCACGCGCGTCTGGCCGGCGGCACCGCGCCCTGACATCGCGTCGGGGTCTTTTTCTTGCCGTGCGGGGGCGGGGGCGCTTCAATGTCCCTTTCGTATGATCGTCACCACAGCACAGCTCTTCAAAATCGCCTACGGCAAATACGCGGTCGGCGCCTACAACATCAACAACATGGAACAGACCCTCGGTCTCTTCCAGGGCTGTATCGACAGCCAGGCTCCGTTCATCATCCAGCTTTCCAAGGGCGCACGCAAATACGCCGACAAACGCATGCTCGAGGCACTCATCCGCACGGCTGACGGCATGTTTCCCGACGCGGTCTTCGCCGTGCACCTCGACCATGGTGACGAGGAAACCTGCTACGATTGCATCGACTCGGGCTTCTACAGCTCGGTCATGATCGACGCGAGCCACGCGCCTTTCGACGAGAACGTGGCCATCACCAAACGCGTGGTCGACAAAGCCCATGCCAAAGGCCTGAGCGTCGAAGCCGAACTTGGCATGCTCGGCGGCGTCGAAGAAGACATCCACGTCGACGAAGGCCACGCCTGCCTGACCAATCCGGCCGAAGCCAAGGAATTTGTCGTCCGCACCGGCTGCGACTCCTTGGCCTGCGCCATCGGAACGAGCCACGGAGCCTACAAATTCAAAGGCCAGCAAAGCCTGCACTTCGACGTGCTCAAGGAAATCCAGCAACTCCTGCCCGGCTTCCCCCTAGTCATGCACGGCAGCTCGAGCGTCCCC
>JBIKXZ010000248.1:0-3077 GCA_044355525.1 Chthoniobacterales bacterium | reverse complement strand
TCGAAGTAGGTGATGAGGTTTCGCGCCGGGTTAGGTTGGGCCGAAGGGGTGGCGGAGTCGCCGAGACCCGTGGTGCCATGGCACCACGTCATCACCTTGCGGTCCTTGCCCTTTTCTTCCGGGGCAATGACCAATCCGGTGACTTCGGTGACCACGTCGTTGACGTCCTTCGAGACGTAGCGAACTTTCCACGCACACGCGCCCTTGATGTCCGTGCCGATCTCTTCCTGCGACAGCAGTTCACCCGGTTTCCCGCCGGTGAAGGATGGTGCGAAGCGCTCCTTCGTCGAGGACGGCGTGGGAGGTTGGTTGTTGTCGACAGGGATCTCGGCTTGCGCGAAGGCAACGGCGGCGAGGGTGCAGACGACAGCGAGGAGGGCGCGTTTGTGGATCATGAGATTTGGCGGGGGATGATGATTGTTGGGGGAGCTAATGAAGTGCGGCAACTAGACGCAGACTGCCTATGCGCGTCAAGCGGATCACATTCGATTTTTTCCAGATCAAAGCTCGACTGCGATTTGCAGTCCGAGCACGAGTGCGTTGCCGGACTCGCCGAAGCCGCCCGGGCGGATGATGTATTGGATGTCCGGTTGCACGGATAGTTCCTTGGTGATCTTGAAGATGTAGCCCGCGTTGAGCACCGATTCGAACGCGCCCGCTGGCGATTGACCCACGCTGTCGGCATACGGCTCGCTGAAGTTGCCGATCTGGCCCAGCACGTAAAGATGGTCAGCAGGCCGCATGGGCAGGGGACCTTGCCATGAGGTGCCGAGGAATCCGCTCCATGGCATTTCGGTCACGCCGGTCGGCGGCGACCAAGTGGCCCCGCCGAACATGGAGAGATGCGGTCCGGTCGGTTTTCCGCGCGTCTGTTCCCAGAGCACTTGCTGTCCGATTGCGTAGAACCCGAACGGATCTTCCCCCCAGCCGCCGGGATACGAATTCTTCGGGCGGTTGGCAAAGTAGGCGCCGAGCTTGTAAATGCCGGGTAGGCCACTGCCGTCGCTCGGAAGCTCGGTGCGGTTGCGGGTGAAGCGGCGGTCTTCCTGCACGGCGGTGAATTTCTTTGAGTTGGGAGTCCAACCGATCTCCGCCACGGCAAAACCACCGTCGTCCGCACCGAAAGCAAAATCCAGTCCGTGGTAGGGGCCGGAGTCGCCGAGGTCCGCGCGCGCTTGGAACAGTCCGGCCATGATATACGTCTCCTCGGCAGGCAACCAACGCGCGCCGGCGGCCCACGAAGCTTCCGCGCTGTTGGTGAAGGGCGAATTGAGCTTGAGCGCGATCGGCACCGAGTTGAGTCCGGCGGTCACGAGCAGGTTGAACGCCGGCAGTCCGGCGAAAAACTCGGCGGACGAAATGCGCCCGACCAACACTTCGAGCCGATCATCAAACGCCTTCTGCACGACGTAGGCTTCGTAGAGGAAGAGAGTGTTCTCGGTCCACGCTTGGGAGACGCCGAACACGTTGCCGATCGTTTTCGAAAGATCCCGTCCCGCGCCTGACACCGCCGAGGCGCGCAGTCTGCCGCCGCGCCAGCCGAGCGGTTCTTTCCATTCGAATCCGAAGGGCAGGTATTGCGAGTAGGCGAAAGCTTGTGACTGTCCGCCAACCGGGTTGCCTTGGAAGACACCGTAGTAGTCGATGAAGAACTCGATACCGACCGGCTTGGCCGCGTTGTGGCACAGCGAGGAAATGCGCGAGAGGATGGTGTCGGGCGCCTCGGGTTCGCCGGCACGGCATAACTCGCAGCCAAGCAGCACGAGAATCGCGACAATCAAGCGGGGGCGCTTCGCCATCGGGGAGCTATAACGCGAACCCGCGAGTTGATTCACACTAAAAAAGACAGGCCACGGATGGAGGAAGATGAAGGAGGATTAGTTTTTGCCGTGTGACCCCGGCAAAAACTGAGGCCTTCACTCAGAAGAGAAATCAGGCGGAGTTCTCTGGTGATGAATTTGGCATTGGCCGGAACCGGAGGCCGAAGGCCGTAGATGGCCCTTAGGCAATCACACGACCAATGCCTATCCTCTGCAATCTTCTTTAATCGGTGGCTAATGCCTTTGCCTGGCTTACTGCAGAAACACATTCACCGTGTCGGCGAAGTGCTTTGGCGAGGTGTAGAGGAAGGAATGGCCGCCGTCGAAGAAGGCCAGCCAAGAGAAGGGGATTTGGTTGGCCATGATGAGGGAGTTTTTCGGCGGTTTTTCAAAGAATGCTGCTTGCCGTCCGCCTTGTTTCGCGGATTTCGCTTGAATCTTAGGTCAGTGGAACCAAGGTTCGTATGGCTACCGCCCCGATGAAAAAGCTGATCGGTTTTGCCGTGTTGCTTTCCAGCGCAGGTTTTGCCCAGGCGCCCGCCGATCGCATGCAGGTCGGAATGAATCTCGAAAGCATCGTCGATTGGTCGCCGGCTTGGACCTTCACCGATGTCTTCCAAGCCTCGCGCGGCTGGATCACTCACGGGCGCAATGTGGCCACGGGACAGGAAACGTGGGACGTGGGCCAAACCAATCCAGTGACGGTTGATGCCAATGGCAATGTCACCGCTCTCGCCACTTTCACCAGCGGCGGCCAGACCCTCCGGCAGATCGCCGCGACTCTTATGTTCCGCGAGTTGCAAGGAGCATACCCCGGCGGCGTCTATCGTGCCGAGTGGGAGGGAACGGGCCGCGTGACCTTCGGGTTCGACGCGCAGGTGGCATCGAGCGGCCGCACATCGGGGGGCATCAATTTTGCCAATCTGAACGTCACGCCGGGCAATGGCGGAATCTACATGCGGATCGAGGAGACCGATCCATCCGACCCAGTGCGCAATTTCCACGTGTGGATGCCGGACTGGCAGGGGCAATCATTTGCCGGACAACGCTGGCAGCCCGGCGCGGCGTTCTCGCCGTTCCACCCGCTTTTTCGTGCGCGGCTCGCGCCGTTCGGTGTCATCCGCTTCATGATGGCGCAGGAGACGAACACGACAGACATCCGCACGTGGGCGGATCGCCGCAACGCGCTCGATATCCGGCAGAGTTCCGGCTCGGGTGGGTCGAGGAGCGAGCCGTCGGCCAACGGAATGTCGGTCG
>JBIKXZ010000085.1:0-9688 GCA_044355525.1 Chthoniobacterales bacterium | reverse complement strand
GGTCGAGAATTTGCATCGGACAATGCTGTCCGGGCGGGGCCGGATCCGTCATGATCCTGCAGCGGGGGCCGGGCATCAATACCATTCCCTGCCGGAGTGCGGGGGTTTCGACGGTATGATTTCCCTGATGCCCGAGGGCGGAGCGCGGACGGGTCCCGCGGCGCGCATGGAGGAAATCTTTTCCCCCGGCGGCCTGCTTTCGACCGCGGCCAACTACGAATTCCGCCCGCAGCAACTGCTCATGGCCCAGCGCGTGGCCGAGACTATCGCGCGGAGCGGACACCTTGTCGTCGAAGCCGGCACCGGAACCGGCAAGTCTCTCGCCTACCTCGTGCCGTCCGTCCTCGCCGCGGCGGAGGCCGGACGCAAAGCCATCATTTCCACGCACACGATCAACCTGCAGGAACAACTTCTCTACAAGGACCTGCCGCTGGTGGCCAAGCTGCTGCCGGTGGAATTCGACGCCGCGTTGCTCAAAGGAAGGCAGAATTACCTGTGTCCGCGTCGTCTGGCCAAGGCTCTCGAAAACCGCGCGGAGCTGTTCACCAGTCCGGAGATGGCGGAGCTGGAGCGCATCCTCGACTGGAGCCGGCGCACGCGCGACGGATCGCTGGCCGATCTCGATCCCTTGCCCGATCCGGCGGTATGGAATCTGGTCTGCAGCGAGGCCGGCATCTGCACGCAACGCACCTGCGGCGGCCGGGACGGTCCGCGCTGCTTCTACCAGCAGGCGCGGCGCCGCGTGGATGCGGCCAATGTCGTCATCCTCAACCACAGTCTGCTTTTCATTTTGCTGGGCGGACGAGATCCGTTGTCCGAGGAGGGTCCGGGCTATCTGTATCCCGACGACTTTCTCGTCATCGACGAAGCGCACACCATCGAAGGCGTGGCAGCCAAGCATCTTGGCATCCGTCTTTCCCAATACGAACTGCGGTATTCACTGCAAAGGCTGTGGCATCCGCGGACCAAGAAGGGCCTGCTCGCGGCGTTGAAATCAAAACCCGGAGCCGCCGCGGTGGCGGTGGCTCTCGACGAGGGCGAGCGTTTTTTTGCCGGGCTGACCAATGCGTGCAATTTCGCCAAAGGCAAGGAGGTGCGGGTGCGTCAGCCGCTCGATCTACCGGCCGACCTAGTGCAGCGTTTGCAGGAAGTCCGGCAGGTGCTCAAAGAGTCCTCCGCCGACGCCGGCGAGGACCTCCGGGCCGAAGCGGCCGAGGCGTCCCTGCGTCTGCAGGCCTTCGTCGATGGGGTGCCGGTGTTCACGGGGCAGCAGGCGGAGGAAAGCGTCTACTGGGCATCCCTGACCGGACGCCGTGACCAATTCACGACGGCGCATGTCACTCCGGTCGATCTGGCCGCCGAACTGCGTCAGTTGTTGTTTCGCGAGGAGACAACCGCCGTCCTGACCAGTGCCACGCTCTCGGTGGGGCGTCCGGATCTGATGTATTTCCGCGAACGGGTCGGTGCCGACGAGGCGGAGGCGGTGCAGATCGGCAGTCCTTTCGACTACGCACGGCAGATGAAAATCAAAGTGGTGCGCAAGATGCCCGATCCGCGGGCGGATGACTACGAGACGGAATTGGAAAAGTGGATCAAGCATTTCACCTCCGAGACGGACGGCCATGCCTTTGTTCTCTTCACCAACGCACGGCTCATGCGCAGTCTGTCCGCGAAGATGGAGGGTTTCTTTGCGGACAAAGGTTGGCCGCTGCTCGTGCAGGGCGGGGACCGTTCGCGCCACAAAATGGTGGAGGATTTCCGCGGGGAGGAAAATTCGGTGTTGTTCGGCTTGGACAGCTTTTGGAGCGGGGTCGATGTGCCGGGTGAGGCTCTGCGCAATGTGATCATCACGCGTTTGCCCTTCGCGGTTCCCGATCACCCTCTGGTCGAAGCCCGCTTGGAACAAATCGAGGCGCGGGGCGGCGATCCTTTTCCGGAATACTCGCTGCCCGAGGCGATCCTCAAACTCCGTCAGGGCGTAGGACGTCTCATCCGCACCGCCTCGGACCAGGGGATTGTCGTCCTCCTCGACAATCGTGTGGTGACGAAGGCCTACGGCCGTTCCTTTCTGAAGGCTTTGCCGGAATGTCCGGTGGAAATTGTTTGAGCCATGACGAACTCGTCCGTCTTGCGCCTGTCACTCGCCCTCGTGGCCGCCGCCGTGGTGTTGACTCCTTGGTGGATGGCACGGGACGAACCCGCGGCATCTTTTCCCGGATTCGTGCTGCCGCCTCAGTCACCGGCTGACCCCGCGCCATTCTTTGTCAGTGAGGCAGTCAATCCCGATTCGCCCGAGCCCAAAGCCCACTCTGGCACGCTCGCCGAGTTGCCCGACGGCCGCTTGGTGGCCGCGTGGTATGCCGGCAGCGGGGAGGGGGCGCGGGATGTCGCCATCCATTTGTCGACGCGCGGCCCGGACGGGCAGTGGTCCGCACCGCGAAGCATTTTCCGCCGCGAGGAAGTGGCGGAATCGATGCAGCGCCACGTGCATTCGTTGGGCAATCCGTTGCTCCTGACCGATGATTCGGGAAGGCTTGTTCTGCTCTTCGTCTCGATCGCGGCGGGTAAGTGGTCCGGGAGTTCGATGAACCTGTCATGGTCGTCCGACGGCGGAGAAACCTGGACAAATCCCGAGAAGCTCACGCTCAATCCGCTGGCCAACTTGAGTGCCCTGCCCCGCAATCCGCCCGTGGCTTTGCGCGGCGGTGGTTGGGCGGTGCCCATCTACGAGGAATTCTTCGGCCGCTTTCCCGAAGTGTTGTGGATCCGTCCGCATGATTCCGCGGATCTGGCGGCCGTCTCCCGCATGGCGGATGGCATGTCCGTCTTCCAACCTTCCGTGGCGGCGCTGTCCGCCGATCGCGCCTTGGCGTTCTACCGCGATGACAGCGGAACCGGGCGCGTTTTTCTGGCTGCTTCCACCGATCGAGGACGCGCGTGGAGCGAGGGACGCGCCTCGGACCTGCCCAATGTCGATTCGGGTGTGTGTGCCCTGCGGTTGCCGGACGGCCGGCTGCTTTGCGCAGTCAATGACTCGACCAGCCGCAAGCGCGAGAACCTGCGTTTGGCTCTCTCTGCGGATGAAGGGGTGACTTGGAGATACATTGCGACGCTCGCGGAGGAGCCGCGGGAGAATTTCGATTACCCTTACATGATCCTCGGTCGCGATGGCCGCGTGCGGATGCTTTACTCCGCGCGCGGCACGCGGATCGTCTATGCCGAGTTCAACACCGCGTGGATTGATGCGCAGGCGGCCGAAAACGAGGAGGCGCAACCATGACCGCGTCGGCCTATTGGTGGAATGCTGCCGGACTTTTTCTTCTCATCCTCTGGATGATCCAGCGATGGCGTCCGGGCTGGCGCTGGCTCTTTGCTTCCGTCCTCGGTGCAGCGGTGCTCACTGCGATTCCTTTCTTCGGGCATCCTCCGCGATTCTGGCTGAGCGGCCTGACGCCCAACATCAGCGTGCCGCTGATCGTGCTGCTGGTTGTGTCCATCTTGCAGCGCGCGGGAGGAGTCGCGCTCTTCCGCCCGCGGGAATGGAGAGCAGTGTGGATCTTCGGCGCGGTGGCTTCGTTGGCGCTTTATCCCAGCGCCTTGGGTCTGGGGTTGCGCAACTTCGACACCTATTCGCTCGGCTGGCCGTGGCTCGAATCGCTTTCGTCTTTGGCGCTCTTCGGGGGCGTGGCCGTGACTGCCGGTTTTCTCGTCTGGCGCGGCAACCGGTTCGGGTGGGTCTTGGTCACCGCGGCCGCGGCTTATTTGGCGCGCTGGCAGGAATCGAACAATTTCTGGGACTACCTGCTCGATCCGCTTTTCGGCGCCGCCTCGCTGGTCGCCGTGTTGGTTTTATTCCTGCGCCGCTCCTGACGGTGCCTCGCGCTCCACGAGCAACTCGCGAACGAACAAGTGCCGCGCAACGTCGCCGCGCAACATGTCGTTTGTTTGCTCACCCGTGAAATAGTCGTTCAGCTTCAGGCGGGTGCCCAGCACCCGATATCCGGGTAAGGTCGTTGGCGCATCCAGCGCGACGGGGACGATGAGCAGGTCGATCTCGGCATCGTTCAGGGCGGTAGCGAGGTCATTCATTTTAATCCGTCGCACGTCCGCGCCCGGCAGAAGGAACCGGTAGAGTTCGTCCCGTGCCGTGAAGGGAGAGGGAACTGTCACCACGCGATCTCGCGCGGCTTCGACGGCGGGTGGCGGAAACGCGCCCGATGGTCCGTCGAACGGACGCAGGAACACCGCGAAGCCGAGATAGACGGCCAAGACCGCGGGCAAAGTCAGGGCGCGGGACCAATACTTCCAGAACAAACCGGCGAGGGCGAATGCAGGGACCAGAGCGAGCAGGATCCAGTCGGTCACGTGGTAAGTCGGAAGGTCGGACAGATTGATGGTCAGCAAAAAAGCCCCCGCGACGAGCGCGAGACCGAGCGCCGCGCAGACAACGAGGGTGACGGACAAGAGCCATCGCGGAATGTGCGGCCAGTAGACGCCGCAAAGCACGGCCACTGCGGGCATGGCCGGAAGGAGGTAGCGTTCGTAGCGGATGGTGGGCAGGAGATGGAAAACAAAAAGGGTGATGATCCAGATCCAGAGAAGTTGTTCGGACGGAGCCATGCTGCGGCGGCCGCGCCAGGCGAGAGCGAAGACCGCGAGGACGGCCGGAGCGACGAGGCCGGCATTGGTCAGCCACCCGAGGGTGTAGGCCCAGATGCTGTGCTTGCCCCACAGCGCATTGGCGAGGTAGCCAGCGTCATCCGCGTCGAATTTGCCCGCGTTTTCTTTAAGGATGAAATCCTGCAGGATGAAATGGCGTTGCGGATCGAGGAGGAACCACAGGGCGGAGACGGCCAACGCGAGACACGAAACCATCGCGATCTTTGCGGCATCGACTTTCAACCAGGCCACTGGTTGGTAGCCGCGCTGATGGAGGGTCCACCAAGTAAGCGCGCCGGCGGAGGGGATGATCATGGCGAACGATTTGCAGAGCAGCCCGGCACCGAAGATCAGGCCGAAGGCCAGAGCCGTGCCCCAGCCAAGAACCGCGCGCGGCCGCATGAGGAGGATGAAGAATGGCAGGAACAACCAGAAAGTCTCCGGCGCGCTGGTCAGAAAGACGCGTCCGTGGCGGTAGACGCCGAGGAAAGCGAGGTAAGCCAGCGCTGCCACCGCGCCGGCGGAAAAGGTTCCCGTCATCCGCCACGCGACCAGAAACGCCATCGCGGCGGTGGCGAGGGAAAAAAGCGCGTTGGGCAGGCGCAACCGCCACAATTCCCAGTGGTCGCCAAAACCCGTCGCGGCCATGCCCTGCCAGAAAAGCCCCGGCGGCTTGGTGTTGCGGTGTTCCGTTTTCGCGGCTTGCAGCGGCAGCCATTGGCCGCTGTCCGCGGTCAAGCGCGCGATCTGCAGATAAAGATACTCGTCGGGATTGGTCGCTGCGTGCTCGCTGCCCGTATTATGCAGATAGGCCAAAGCGGCGAGGACGAGGCAAAGCGCGCCGAGCCAGCCGGTCAGGGCGAGTTCACGCCTGCTCATGGCTTCACTTCGACCAGCAGATCTTCCTTGAAGATATTCCGCGATACGTTGCCGCGGAGCACGTCCATCGTTTCGGCGTTGTTGAACCGGTCGATGAGTTGCAGGCGCGATCCGACGACGCGCAGACGGGGATCCGTTTCGATCGTGCGGTCGCGGAGCGGCACGGTGACAATGAACAGTTCGTTGGCGTCGCGCAGTTCCTCGAAGCTCGGAGTCTTCTGGATCTTGTAGGGCCGCGGATTCGAGCCGGGGAGGAGGAAACGGTAGATTTCCTCGCGTGCGCCGAAGTTGATCGGGGCGGGGAAGGTTTTGCCGCGCGCGAAGTCCCGGGCGGATTGGTCGAAGGCCCCGCGGGGTCCGTCGAAGGGAATGAGAAATAGCCCGAAGGCAAGATAGAGCATGAGGATTGCAGGTGCCACGGTCGATCGGATGGAAGTGCGGCCCGCGAGGGCGATGAGGGCCCAGCCGATCAGCGCAGCGAGGAAGGCCCAGAAATACCAGGGGTAAAGCGGTCCTTCGGCCAGATCGCGGGTCAAGAGCAGTGCGCCCCAGCCCATGCCGAAGGCGATCACCGCGACCGCCACCAGACTGATGCCGAGCAACCAAGCCGGGATGCGCGTCCAATAAAGCGCGCACAGCACGGCGAGTGCCGGCATTCCGGGCAGGAGGTAACGTTCATCGCGCTGGTTCGGCAGGGTGAAAACGACGAAGAGCGTGATGAGCCAAAGCCAGAGGAGCTTTTCGCTGCCGGGTATTTCTTTGCGGCGCAAGAAACCGAGGACGAAAACCGCGATGACCGCAGGGGCGAGCAGTCCGGCATTGATCGGATACGACACAACATTGCGCCAGATGCTCGATCCGCCCCAGAGCAGGTTGGCGAAATAGTTTTCTCCCTCCGTGTCGAACTTGCCGACGTTCTCGTCGAGGACGAAGTCGGACAGGATGAGATGGCGCTGCGGATCGAGGAAATACCAGAGGCTGAAAACGCCGAGCGAAAGGAGTCCGGCCAGAGCGATTTGCGGCGCATCGTTTTTCAGCCACGTTCCCACGCGGTAACCGCGCGCGTGGAGTGTCCACCACGCCAGACCCGCTGCGCCCGGCAGTGCGAGGGCGAAGGACTTGTAGAGCATGGCCAGTCCGAACATCAGGCCGAAAGCGGCGGCCCATCCCCAATCGAGCGGGGCGATGGGCCGGTGACGCAGCAGCAAAAGAGCAAAAGGCAGGAAAAGCCAGAAGGTCTCCGGAGCGGAGGTGAGGAAGACGCGTCCGTAGCGGTAAGTCCCGAAAAAGGCCAGATAGACCAGCGCCGCGAGGAGACCTGCCGATGCGGTGCCGCCGAGTTTGCGTCCGATGAGAAAGACCAGGACCGCGGTAGCCAGCGTGTAAAGCACACTCGGGTAGCGCAGCCTCCACAGCTCGTAGTGCGCACCCCAATCCGTGGAGACAATGCCCTGCCAGAACAAGGCCGGCGGTTTGGTGTTCCGATGGCGTTCGACTTCGCTTTGCAGGGGCAGCCACTGGCCGGTGTCCGCGGTCAGGCGCGCGATTTGCGCGTAGAGCAACTCGTCGCCATTGGTCGCCGCGTGGTCGCTGCCCAGCGCGAAGAAATAGGCAACCACAGCCAAGGCTAGGCAGAGAAAAGCGGTCAGTCCGGTGAAACGGACGGCGTCGGGCGGCATCGGGAGAGCATAGGGGACCAAGCGGGGGATTGTCAGCAAGCGACGATCAGGACATCAATGGCGGGTGCCTTATCTGATTCTCATCGGCCTTTTGCTCTGCGCCGGTTGCTCGCCGCAACCGCGGGCCGATCTCGTTTTTCTCAACGGGGCGGAGCCCGAGACGCTCGACCCGGCGCTGATCACCGGCCAACCCGAAGGCCGCGTGGCCAACGCTTTGTTCGAGGGGTTGCTCACTTTCGACGAACACGGCAAGCCGCAGCCGGGCATGGCCGAGAGCTGGGACGTTTCGCCAGACGGAAGGGTTTACACGTTCACCCTGCGCGAGGGACTGACCTGGAGCGATGGCGAGCCGCTCACCGCGCAGGACTTTGCCCACTCATGGCGGCGCACCCTCGATCCGGCCACGGCGTCCGAATACGCCTATCAGCTGCACTACATCAAGAACGCCAAGCCTTTCAACGAGGGCACGCTGACCGATTTCTCGCAGGTCGGTGTTTCCGTTCCGGACGAACGGACGTTGCGCGTGGAGCTGGAAAATCCGACGCCTTTCTTTTTGGACCTCTGCTCCTTCGTCACCCTGTTGCCGGTGCCGCTCCACGCCATCGAGAAGCATGGCGACAACTGGATCAAACCCGGAAATCTGGTGAGCAATGGCGCTTATGTGCTCGATTCCTGGCGGCTGAATGACCGGATCCGTCTGCGGAAAAATCCGCGTTACTGGAACGCGGATAAGGTGGCGATGGAAACGATCGACGTGATTCCGGTGAGCAAAGCCAATACGGCCTTCAACCTCTACGCCTCGGGTCAGGCTGATTTGATGATGGACAAGGGTCTTGTTCCGCCCGCGTTGCTCTCCGAAATCAAAAAGCGTGACGACTTCCACGCCGCCCCTTTCCTCGGCACGTATTTTCTGCGCTTTAATTGCGAGAAGGGGCCTTTCACCGATCCGCGCGTGCGCCGTGCCTTCAGTCTGGTCATCGACAAGCAGTCCATTGTCGACCGCATCACCCGCGCCGGAGAGTTGCCGGCCGACAGCTTCGTGCCGCCCGGAGCGGGGGGTTACAAGCCCTTCGACGATTGCGGCGGGCGCGATATTGAGGAGGCGCAGCGCCTGCTGGCCGAAGCAGGTTTCCCTGAAGGACGCGGTTTTCCCATGGTCAACTACCTCTACAGCGAGGGCGAATTGAACGAAGCCATCGCCGTCGAATTGCAGAGCATGTGGCGCCAGTTGCTCGGCGTGAACGTGCAACTGTTGCGTCAGGAGTGGAAGGTTTACCTCAACTCGATGAGCCGTCTCGACTACGACATCGCGCGGTCCAGTTGGGTCGGCGATTATCCGGATCCGAACACCTTCCTCGACATGTTCGTCACCGGAGGCGGCAACAACCGCACGGGGTGGAGTGATCCGCGCTACGACAAGTTGATTGCCGACGCCGCGGCCGAGACTGATCCGGCAGCACGCTTCGACATCTTGCGTGAAGCGGAAAAGATCTTGGTCTGCGAGCAGATGCCGGTTTGTCCCTTATACTTTTACGTCGGGATCCAACTTTACGACGCGGAAAAGCTCGGCGGCATCGCCGGCAATATCCTCGACGAGCATCCGCTCAAAGCGATGTTCTGGAAGCTGCGCTCGGAGTAACCGGGTCCGCACCTCAGAATTTCACCGCGAAGATAGCGGCCACGATCGCGAGAAGGGACAGGTAAACGAGCGGGAAGAGAATCTTGCAGCGGTTGTCCAGCGCATCAGCTTTGTCGCCGCGCCCGCTGCGGTTGAGTTCGCCGACCACGAGATTCACCACGATGCTTGCGCACATTACCATGAAGCTCAGGTTCACGAAGACGTTGACCGGTGTCAGGTAGGCAATGTGGGGAAGGATGTCGCCGAGTATAATCTGATACGCCACCGCGGTGAGAAGTCCGACGAAAGACACGCTCATCCGGTCCCCCACCGAGGCGCGGTCCATCCAGAAGACCGACCATGAGAGAATGACGACGAGAAAGAGCGGCCCGACAACGAGGCGCAGGACGAAAAGCGGCTGGCGTTTGACGTCCACCTCGACGACGAACGCCGAGGTCGGTGAGTCACTTCCCGGTGTGGTGGAAAGGATCTCTTCCGTCGCACTGCGTTTGCCGAGCAACTCCCACTGCGGAAGATGGATCTCTTCAGGCTCAAGGCCGGCGAGGGGAAGCGGTTCCATCGTCACCTCCGAGCTGGGGTAGCCGGGAATGCCGAAGACGATGCGGAGCGTGTGGCGGTCGAAGGGATAATGGCGGAGCTTTAGCAGCGATTGGGCGGTGGCATTGACCGGCGTGACCAGGGTGCATGTCCCGTCGGGCTTGACCCGGCACAGCGGCTCGCCCTTCTCGAACATGCCGGCCACGTTGAGTAAGGCGATTTCGGGATACCAGGACGGCGAAATCTCGTTGAACTGGAAATTGCCCTGATAAAATTTTTCGGCCACACCCTCCGT
>JBIKXZ010000247.1:0-3108 GCA_044355525.1 Chthoniobacterales bacterium | reverse complement strand
GGTCACGCCAGGTTTGACATAACGGCGGCTCCCGTAGAGTTCGTGGAATTTTTCGAATTCGCGTTCGTGCGCGACCATGTGCGGACGGGGTCCTACCACGCTCATGTCGCCGAGAAGCACGTTGATGAATTGCGGGAATTCGTCGACGCTCAGCCGCCGCAGCCAGCCGCCGCCGCGGTAGATGCGCTCGTCGCCCTCCCGGGCCTGACGTGCCTCGTTGTCGTTGTCCACGTGCATGGTGCGGAATTTGAGGATTTCGAAAATCTTCCCGTTCTCGCCGACCCGCTGCTGGCGGTAGAAGAGCGGTCCGGGTGAGTTGAAGCGCTGGATGATCCAGACGATTCCCATGAGCGGCAACACGACCGGAGGAATGATCACGGCGCTGACTGCGACGTCGAAGACGCGCTTGACCGCGCGGTTGTAGGTCACGGCCAGTGGGAGGGTGGGCGGGGAGAGCACGGAGAGTCCGCCCAAGTCCTGCAATTCGAAGCGCCGTCCATGACGGCGAGACAATTCCACGGGGATCCAGCAGCGGAATCCACTCCGGTCGCCGAGGGCAAGGAGCTGGGTGACAGTCTCGTAGGGAAACTCGCGCGAGGGGAAAACGAGCAGATCGGGCTGGCAGGCGGTGACTTTGGCGATGATGTTCTCGACCGGCTCGTCGGACCGGCAAACCAGGGGCGGTTGCGGATCGAAGAAATCGCGGAAGCTCTCGATCTTTTCCTGGACCGACTGCGACCATTCCTCCGAACCGATGACAATGGTGCGCAGCTTCATGCGCAGGTTGCCGTGACGGAAGAATTTGAAGAGCCAGTGGCGTCCGTGGCGGTTGGTGACATAAAACAACGGGAAGGTCAGCACCGAGAGTCCGACGAGAAAGAGGCGGGAGATGGTCGTGTCGCGGGTCAGGGCGATGAAGAGGGCAAACCCGCCCGCGACCCACAGGCTCTGACGGCGGGAAAGGCCGATGGCGGGGCGGCGCGGGGCACGGCCGGCGTTGACCCTCTGGGGATCCTGACGTGTGGCCGCTTCCATGACCATAGCCACGAGCATGACGGCCATGATTTGCACGTAAGCGGCCGGGGCGGGGAGCCAGGCACCGCGGATGAGGTCGTTGGCGAGGTAGAACAGCCCGAAAAGCAGCAACGCCAGAAGGATTTGCGCCGTGCAGAAGCTGAGGTAGATGCCTTTTTCCCTTTGGGAAATCATGTGGGAGCCAACTTGAGCAAAGCACAGACCAGGCCAAGTCTCCAGAAGCAAATAACTCGCGGACCGACCCAAAGCGGCAACAAGATCTGGCCTCCCATTCGCAGGATGCCTAAAAACGGAGTGTCATGCTGACCAAGGTCTACTCCGCTGCCCTCCACGGTGCCGAGGCGCGCGAGGTGGAAATCGAGGTCAATGAAGGCAGCGGAGATCCAAAAGTCGTCATCGTCGGCCTGCCGGACGCCGCGGTGAAGGAAAGCAAGGACCGGGTGACCACGGCCATGGCCAACAGCGGCTACCGTTGGCCGCGCGGACGCACCACGATCAATCTTGCGCCGGCAGACATCAAGAAAGAGGGGCCCAGTTTCGATTTGCCCATCGCCCTTGGCATGCTGGCCATTGTCCACGGACGCGACATGCCACGGTTGGCCGACTGCTGCATTGCTGGCGAGTTGGCACTGACCGGCGCCATCCGTCCGGTCAAAGGCATTTTGCCCATCGCCCTCGAAGCACGGCGGCGCGGCAAGCCCGT
Source organism: Chthoniobacterales bacterium (assembly GCA_044355525.1). Lineage (GTDB taxonomy): Bacteria > Verrucomicrobiota > Verrucomicrobiia > Chthoniobacterales > JACTMZ01 > JACTMZ01. Next base: position 1,370 of record JBIKXZ010000247.1, on the reverse strand, counting down.
GCTCATTGTCCCGGAGGAAAACGCCGCCGAAGCGTCCGTGGTGCAGGGATTGTCCGTGCACGGCGTACGCAACCTGCGCGAATGTTTCGAATTCCTCGACGCGCAGCGCAAGATTCCGGCCACAGTGTCCGACCTGGACACCGTTTTCCATCGCAACCAGCATTTCGAAGTCGATTTTGCCGACGTCAAAGGACAGGCGGGGGTGAAGCGCGCTTTCGAGGTGGCGGTGGCCGGCGGACACAATCTCTTGGTCCTCGGCGCGCCCGGTGCGGGCAAAAGCATGCTGGCCAAGCGGATTCCGACCATCATGCCTCCGCTCACGCTCGAGGAAGCCATCGAGACGACGAAAATCCACAGCGTGTGTGGTCTGCTCGCCGGGCAGCACAATTTCATCGCGGTGCGTCCGTTCCGTTCGCCGCACCACACCATTTCCGATGTCGGCTTGCTCGGCGGATCGACCAACCCGACTCCGGGCGAGGTAAGCTTGGCCCACCATGGCGTGCTCTTTCTCGACGAGTTGCCGGAATTCAAACGCGGGACGCTCGAGGTGTTGCGTCAGCCGTTGGAGGACGGACGCGCCGTCATTTCGCGGGCCGCGGGCACCATGATCTTTCCCGCCGACATCATGCTCGTCGCCGCGATGAATCCGTGTCCGTGCGGTTTCTACGGCCACCCCAAGCGCGATTGCCGCTGCACCCAGCCCCAGATCGAGCGCTACCGTCAGCGCGTCTCCGGTCCGCTCCTCGACCGCATTGACATCCATATCGAGGCGCCGCCGGTGGAATACGACGCCCTGACCTCCACCGCCTCCGAAGAATCGTCGGCCATCATCCGCGCCCGCGTGGAAAAGGTGCGTCAGCTTCAGGCTGCGCGTTTCGGCGACACGCTCAAGCCCGCGGTCAATGCCCGCATGAAGCCGCGCCAGATGCGCGAGTTCTGCGAAATTTCGCCGTCCTGCCACGCCATTCTCAAGCACGCCATGGACGACCTCCACCTGAGTGCGCGCGCCCACGACCGGATCCTCAAGGTGGCGCGGACCATTGCCGATCTCGCCGGAGCCGATGCCATCAGTGAAGACCACCTGTTGGAGGCCATTCAATACCGGTCGCTGGATCGTTCGGTTTGGATGTAGCCGCGCTTCCACCCGGCAGAGCCAAAAGTAGAAGCGGCGTCCCGCCGCCTAACCCCGGACGACGAGCGACGGGGACGCCGCTTGTCTGTTCCATTTGGCTATAGTGTCGATGTCTTCGGCTGAGTAGCCCGAAGGGCGCTCCCGGGGGTCATGACCCCCGGGAGCGCGGCCCGAACCGTGACCGTGACGCCGCTGAGTATCGCCATCAGACGAGACTGAGTAGAAGCCCAAGGTCCGG
>JBIKXZ010000084.1:0-9735 GCA_044355525.1 Chthoniobacterales bacterium | reverse complement strand
AACCAGGAGCTGATGAAGCTCTACAAGGACTACGGGGTCAATCCGTTCAGCGGCTGCATTCCGATCCTCATCCAGATTCCCATCTTCTTCGGCTTCTACTCGATGCTCGGCACGGCCATCGAGTTGCGCAATTCGTCCTTCCTCTGGGTGAATGATCTCTCCCAGCCGGACACCGTCGGACACATCCTCGGCTTCCCCATCAACATCCTGCCCATCCTCATGGCCCTGACCATGCTTTGGCAGATGCACATCACGCCCAAGACGGGCGATGCCCTGCAGCAGCGCATGTTCATGTTCATGCCGCTGATTTTCATCCTTTTCGCCTACAACTTCGCCTCGGCCCTCTCCCTCTATTGGACCACCCAGAACCTCATTTCCATCATCCAGCTCTACGCCACCCGCAACAAGCCGCTCCCCATCCTCGAAAAGAAAGCCGTGGGGCAGAAGAAAGCGCTTGAGGCGGGCAAAGGGAAAAAACGAAGATCCGGGGCATGACGCCGAAAGAGATCCTCGACACCATGCTCGGCTACCTCGGTTTTGCCGTGCAGATCGAGGAGCAGCCCAACGAGCACGGGCTCGTCCTGCAGATCTACACCAGCGACGCCGATCTTCTGACCGGTCGCAATGACGAGACGCTCGAGGACATCCAATATCTCCTCAACCGCCTCCTCCAAGCCGGCGACCCGAAGGCTCCGCGCGTCACCGTCGATGTCGAACACCGCCGGGCCATGCGCAATGACCGCTTGGTCGAAAAAATGCGTGCCATTGCAGACCTCGTGAAGGAGCGCGGCAAGCCCCTGCAGACCGAGCCGCTCAACGCCTACGATCGCTGGCTCGTCCATCAGGCGTTCAAGGACAATCCGGAAATCCAGAGTTGGAGCCCGGACGACCACGCGCGCATGAAGCGCATTACTTTGCGTCTGCGCAAAAAAGAGGACGCGTGAGAGAGAATCTGCGCTCCCGGCGCCGGGGACGGCGCCGCTTCATTAACTGTAGCGTCGGCGTCCCCGCCGACGAATCGATGGCATCATGAGAAATGTCACTTTGGCGGCCACCCAGATGGCCTGCGGCAAGGATCGCGCCGAAAGTCTCGTCCGCGCGGAAAAACTGATCCGCCAAGCCGCCGCTCAAGGCGCGAACATCATCCTCATCCAGGAACTCTTCGAGACGCCCTACTTCTGCCAAGACCAGTTGCCGGCTTATTTCGAATTGGCGCGGCCGGTCGATGGCAACGAGGGCATTGCCAAGTTCCAAGCGCTGGCCTGCGAGTTGGACGTTGTTTTGCCCTTCAGCTTTTTCGAGCGCGACAATCAGGCGTATTTCAATTCGGTCGCCATGATCAATGCGGGCGGCGCGATGCTCGGTGTCTACCGGAAAACGCATATCCCGGACGGCGTGGGCTACCAGGAAAAGTATTACTTCAATCCGGGCGACACCGGATTTCGCGTGTGGGACACCAAGTTCGGCAAAGTCGGGCTCGGCATCTGTTGGGACCAATGGTTCCCCGAAACCGCGCGCTGTCTTGTCCTCGGCGGGGCCGAAATGCTGCTCTATCCCACGGCCATCGGCAACGAACCGCAGTTTCCGGACTGGGATTCGCGCGACCACTGGCAACGCGCCATGCAGGGTCATGCGGCCTCGAACATGGTTCCGGTCGTGGCGTCGAACCGCATCGGAGCGGAGAAGGGCAAAGGTTCCGAAATGACCTTTTACGGTTCCTCGTTCATCACCGACGAAACCGGGGCCAAAGTGGCCGAGGCCAACCGCACGGACGAAGCCGTTCTCACGCACACCTTCGACCTCGACGCTATCCGTAACCAGCGGGCCCAGTGGGGATTTTTCCGCGACCGGCGTCCGGAGCACTACGGGGCTTTGGTCACGCTGGCGGGGAGGTAGGGCGACCGCAGAGAGCACAGAGGGTTGGAATCGGGAAACCCTCTCTGTGTCCTCTGCGGTCTCTGCGGTTTTTATTTCTCCCGTGCCTGCTCGAAGATGGCGCGCCAATGGGCGATGCGTTCGGCGATGCGTTTTTCTTCGCCGCGGTCGGACGGTTCGTAGAAGACGCGGCCTTCCGGGAGGTAGGCCTGCGGAACGTAGGCGTCGGGGAAGTCGTGGGAATACTTGTAGCCCGCCCCGTGTCCGAGCCGCTCGGCCCCCTTGTAGTGTTTGTCACGCAGATGCTCGGGAACGGCGAGAGTCCGGCCCTTTTCCAAGTCGGATTGCGCGGCGAGCAGGCCCATGTAGGCCGTGTTGCTCTTTGGGGCGGTAGCCAGATAGACCGTGGCGTGGGCGAGGGGAATCTGGGCTTCGGGCAGTCCGATGAATTCGCAGGCCTGCTGCGCGGCGACCGCGATGAGGAGTCCGCGCGAGTCGGCCAATCCGATGTCCTCGCTGGCCGCGATGACGAGGCGCCGTGCGATGAATCGGATATCCTCGCCGGCGTGGAGCATTTTGGCCAGCCAGTAGAGCGCGGCATCGGGATCACTGCCGCGGATGCTTTTGATGAACGCGCTGATCGTGTCATAGTGCGCATCGTCCTTGGCGTCGTAGACCACCGCCTTGCGCTGGATGCTTTCCTCGATGACGGCACGGGTCAGGCGGACGGCGCCGGACTGGTCGGGCTCGGTGGTCAGGGCCGCGAGTTCGAGTGCATTGAGGCAGCGCCGGGCGTCGCCGTCGCAAATCCCGGCCAAGTGCGCGTCGGCCTCTTCGTCGAGCGTGACCTGCTTGGCGCCGAGACCGTGCTCCGCGTCGGCGAGGGCGCGGTCCATGAGGCGGCGCAGGTCGGATGCGGAGAGCGGACGCAATTCGAAGACGAGCGAGCGGGAGACCAGCGCGCTGTTGACGTAGAAGAACGGATTCATCGTCGTCGCCCCGATGAGACGCACGGTGCCGCGTTCGACATCGGGGAGAAGGACATCCTGCTGTGCTTTGTTGAAGCGGTGGATTTCGTCGATGAACAAAACGGTGCGGGTGCCGTCGCGCGAGAGGCGCAGGGCCGCGGCGGCCATGACCTTGCGGATTTCCGCCACGGTGCTTTCCACCCCGCTCAAGCGCTCGAAGCGGGCGTTGGTGGTTCGTGCGATGATCTCGGCCAAGCTCGTCTTGCCTGTGCCGGGAGGCCCGTAGAGGACGATGGACGAAAAACGATCTGCCTCGATGGCGCGACGGAGGAGTTTGCCGGGGCCGAGGATGTGTTCCTGCCCGGCATATTCATCGAGCGAGCGCGGCCGCATGCGCTCGGCCAGCGGTGCGTGCGCCGCGGGAGCGGGTGCGGATTCCTCGGCGAAAAAATCGTCGGTCGGCATGATGGCCTCAATGTAGCGCGGTTGGTCCGCGGGGCGAGGCGCCAATCGGGCCTCAGGCCCGGAGTGCGATGGCCTTGAGGTAAGACGTGACCAAGAGGCCCATTTTGGTGTCGATGGCCAGATCCCGCCGCGCCAGATCGTAGCCCGCTTGCGCCATGCGGTCGGCCATGTCCGGTTGCGTGATGATCTTCTGCATAGCGGCGGTCAGAGCCGCGGGATCTTGCGGCGGGATGAGCAGGCCGGTGACGCCATCCTCAACCAATTCAGGAATGCCGCCGACGCGCGAGCCGATGACGGGTTTGCCTGTGGCGAAGGCTTGGGGGATGACAAGAGTCTGGGCTTCTTGGGCTGACGGAACCACCAGACAGTCGATGGCCCGCATGATGCTCGGGATGTCTTCCCGGAAGCCGGTCATCACGACCGGTTTGGGTTCGAGTCCCGCGAATTTTTCTCTCAGGATCCCGCGGAGTTCGAGTTCGATGGAATTCGTGGCCACCGGGCCGCCGACGACGGCGAAGCGGGCATTCGGATGACTGCGCAGAACTTCGCGTGCGGCATGCAGGAAGGTGCGGTGTCCTTTCTCATCGCGGAGCATGGCCACGATGCCGAAGAGCGGTGCCTCGGGTGGAATACCGAATTCCCGGCGGAAAGCCGACCCCTCGCCGGGACGGAATTCCTCCGTGTCGACGCATTCGCCGATCACATCGATGCGGTCGGGATCCACGCCGATGGAGTCGCGCATGTTGTCCGCGATGAATTGCGCCGAGGCAATGAGGCGGCGGCAGCCGTGGCGGTAAATGAAGCGGCGTCCGCGCCGCATGGTGTCCGGCAGGGTCATGTGCCGCGAGCGGACCACGGGAATGCCGCGGCAGTGGAACCAGAAGGCGAACCATGCGTCCTTCGAACTGTGGGCGTGCAACACCTCGGGCTTTTCCTTCCGCACCAAGGCGGCAAGGCTCACCAGCCCCGGCACATCGACGTTGGCGCGCATCGGCACGGGCCGGACATCGACCCCGGCGGCGCGGGCCCGTGGTGCGATGGCGGCGTCGGGGTTGCAGGCCAGCATGACGCGGTGGCCCTTGTTGCGCAGCCAACGGGCTTCGCGGATGAGCCGGTCCTCCTGTCCTCCCCAATGCCTGCTGCTTTCCAGCATGAGAATGCTGAGCGGTCGGGAGGGATCGCAGACAGTTTGCATGCGTAGCGGCTCCGGCAAGATAGCCGTGGCGCGCCGGAAAACAGGGAAATAATATGCGGGGCAGCCAGATTTGGTTTGGACGGAGACAGGCCGCGGCGGATATTGGCCGGCCATGGAAAGCACAAACCTTGCAGGCCAAATCGAGGAAATGGGCCGCAAAGCCCGGACGGCCGCGCGTGTTTTGGCGCTTTGTTCCAAGGACCAAAAAAATGCCGCCCTCATGGCCATGGCCGATGCCATCGAGGCGGCGGAGGCCGACATTGTTGCCGCCAATGCCAGCGACCTCGAGGCGGCGCCGGGCTACGGCTTGAATGATGCTGCGGTGGACCGGTTGCGTCTGGACTCCGCTCGCATCAAGGGCATGGCCCAAGGCGTTCGCCAAGTGGCCGGCCTGCCCGATCCGTGCGGGGAAGTCATTCGCGAGTGGACGCGCCCCAACGGCATGAAGATCACCAAGATCCGCGTGCCGATCGGAGTGGTCGGGATCATTTACGAATCGCGCCCCAACGTGACGGCCGATGCGGCGGTGCTGTGCGTCAAGTCCGGCAACGCCTGTATCCTGCGCGGCGGCAAAGAAGCCATTCATTCCAACGCGGCCATCGCCAAAGCGCTGTCGGCCGGGGCGATGAATGCCGGTCTTTCCGCGGACACCATCCAGTTGGTCCCTTTCACCGATCGCGAGGGCGTGCGTTTGCTTGCGCAGATGGACCGATACCTCGACGTGATCGTGCCCCGCGGCGGACACGCCCTCATCGAGGCGGTGGTCGAGCACGCGCGCATGCCGGTGATCAAGCACTACCACGGGGTGTGTCATGTCTACGTCGACAAATCGGCCGATCTAGGCATGGCGGAAAAGATCACGGTCAATGCCAAGTGCCAACGCCCGGGGGTTTGCAACGCGATGGAGACACTGCTCGTCCATCGCGATCTGGCGGAGAAATTCCTGCCGTCCGTGGCCAAGGCTTTGCGCGAAAAAGGCGTCGAGTTGCGGGGCGATCAGCGCACGTGCGAAGTGTTGGGTCCCGGGGTGAAGCCGGCCACGGAGGCCGATTGGACAACCGAATACCTCGACCTCATCCTGAGCATTCGCGTGGTCGATTCGCTGGAGCAAGCGATCGACCACATCGAGAACTACGGTTCGCATCATAGCGACACGATCGTCACGACCGACGAAGCGGCGGCGCGGAAGTTCCTCGCGGCGGTTGATTCGGCGGTGGTATTCTGGAATGTGTCCACGCGGTTCAACGACGGCGGGGAATTCGGTTTCGGTGCGGAAATCGGGATCAGCACGGACAAGCTCCATGCGCGCGGTCCGATGGGCCTGGAGGAGCTGACCACCTACAAATACACGGTGACCGGCTCGGGGCAGGTGCGCGGGTAAGCATGGGCAAGACGGTGCAGGTTTTCTACGAGGGCCGTGTGCAAGGTGTGGGGTTCCGCTACACCGCGCGCCGGGTTGCGGCGGGTTTCGAGGTGGCGGGCTATGTGCGAAATATGGCAGACGGACGCGTCGAGTTGGTCGCTTCGGGCGAGGCGGAGGAAGTCGACGGTTTTCTCGAGGCCGTGCGCGAGAGCGAATTGGCCGGCCATATCGCCGGAGAAATCGCTGCTGATGTGGTCAAACCCGCGGGATTGCGTGGGTTTGAGATACGTTTTTAGGAAAACCGCAGAGGACGCAGAGAACGCAGAGAGGAGAGACGGAGGGATGAGGGGCTGAGACTTGAAACCTGAGTGAAGGGTGGATGGCGGGGGAGATGAGTTTCCGCCGCTACAAGCGTTAGAGGTTTCAGGTAGAGACTTCTCTGTGTCCTCTGCGCCCTCTGCGGTTAAGAAAAATCGAAGATGGGAAAGCGGTGATGAATGGGATAAGAGAGACATCATCATGAGCGCCGCGCCGGTCGAAATCGAACATCTGACCAAGGTCTTCAAAATACCCATGCGGCGCGAGCGCGTGGTGGCGGTGAAGGATTTGTCGATCAGGGTCGAGCCGGGCGAGGTCTACGGTCTGCTTGGTCCGAACGGGTCGGGCAAGAGCACGACGCTGAAAATCCTCCTCGGCCTGGTTTCGCCGACGCGCGGGCAAACCAAAGTCTTCGGCGAAGACAGCGCGCTGGTGCGGAGCCGCAAGGATGTCGGGTTCCTGCCGGAGAATCCGTATTTTTACAAATTCCTCACCGGCGAAGAGACTGTGCGGTTTTTCGGGAAGTTGAGCGGGATGGGCGGCGCGGAACTGGAAAAGCGCGTGAAGGAATTGCTCGAGTTGGTCGGATTGAGCGAGGCAGCCGACCGTCGCGTCGGTGGCTACTCGAAGGGCATGCTGCAGCGTATCGGTTTGGCCCAGGCTTTGGTGCAGGACCCCGGCCTCCTCGTGCTCGACGAACCAACGGCGGGCGTCGATCCGGTGGGCTCGCGCGAGATCCGGGATCTCATCCTCGCGCTCAAGGCGCGGGGCAAGACCATCCTGCTTTGCTCGCATTTGCTTTCGCAGGTGCAGGAAATTTGCGACCGCGTGGGGATCCTGGCGCGCGGTCAATTGGTCCGCGAAGGGCGCGTGGAGGATCTTCTCTCCGTGCGCGACCAAACCGAGATGGTCCTCGAACATCTCTCGCCGGACAAACTGGCGTCTTTGCGCGAAGCGGCGGAGAAACTCGGGGTCAAAGTCGTCTCCACCGGTCGTCCGCAAACCACTTTGGAAAATCTTTTTCTCGAGGCCATCGAGCCGGGCGCCTCGCCGGACGCGGGCTCCGGGCGCAATTGAGCGTGCGTCTTTTCGTTCTCAAGCCGGACAACATCGGCGACTTCCTGATTGCCTGCGGCGGCATCCGCGCCTTGGCCGAATCAGCCGGCGAGAAGAATCTGCTGCTGGCGGTCAAAGCCGACGTGGCGCCGCTCGCCCGGCGCGAATTTCCCGGTGCGCGGATCATTGCGTTGCCGATCCGGCCGAAGCGCAAGGGTTTCAACACCACGGCAATCAACCTTTGCGCCTGCCTGCCAAGCCTGTTGCGTCTCGCGGGAACACGCGTGGATGTCGCTGTCTGTCTGCGCGACAAAAGGACTTTTCTCGACACGATCCTGTGGCTCGCTCCGCGGGCGGCGCGCCGCGTGGCTTGCCAGAGTTCGCTGCGCCGCGCCAAAGGCGGACGCTGGGGTTGGTGGGAAGGTTTGGTCCGGACTGTTTTTCGTCCCGAGCTTTTACCTTATCCTTCGCCGCAGCCCTGTCTGCCCTCCGATCTGCAGGCACAGGGTGTGCTGGCTTCGGAAGTTGTCGGACGTCCTTTGTCCGAGTCGGAGCTCATGCCGCGTTTCGGCTCTGCGCGGTGGATCGGGGGCGATTCATGGTTGTGCTGTCCGTTCAGTTCGCGCCCTTCGAAGGATGTGGCCGCCTCCCTATGGGCCCGAGCCCTTGACGCTTGTCGGGATCTCTGGCCGCGCGGTGGCATTTGTCTGGCTGGTGCGCCGGATCAAGCGGAGAGGCTCGCTTTGTTTGCGGAGGAATTGAAAGCCGCGGGCCTTGCGCTTCCGATCCGCATCGCGCCGCCGGTTCCCCTCGGCGATTTTCCCGATGCGGTGGCGGAGTCGGGACTTGTGCTGACCGTCGACACCGCGGCGGCGCATCTCGCGTGTGCGGTGGGCGCACCGGCTGTCATTTTGACCAGCCGGAAAAACGAGGGAACTTATGCGCCTTACTCGCCGGACGGACACCAAGTTTGGGTCATGACAGGGCAGGGCAGATCGTGGCGCGAGACGTTGAAAACGGAAGACATCGCGCATGCCGTGCGGCGGGCGCTGGTGGGGCGGTGATCCGGCGGCATGTTCCGGCAGTCACAGACCGCCGCTACCGATTTCAGGCGCGGGCGGCGGCTTTGACGATTTTGGCGAAGCTGCGGGGGTCGAGGCTGGCGCCGCCGACGAGGGCGCCGTCGATATCCGGTTGGTGCAGGAGTTCTTTGGCATTGTCGGGTTTGACGCTGCCGCCGTATTGGATGCGAACTTTGGCCGCGGTGGCGGGGTCGAACATTTCGGACAAGGTTTTGCGGATGAAAGCGTGGGCTTCCTGGGCCTGTTCGGGCGTTGCGGTGCGGCCGGTGCCGATGGCCCAGACCGGTTCGTAGGCGATCACCGTGTCGAGCATCTGGTCGGCGTCGAGGCCGGCCAGGCTCCCTTTGAGTTGTGTGGCCAGCACCTCGTGGTGCCGGTTGGCATCGCGTTCCTCGAGGGTTTCGCCGACGCAGAGTATGGGGCGGAGACTGGCGGCGTGGGCCGCTCTGACCTTCTTGTTCACCAATTCGTCGGTCTCGCCGAAGATGGTGCGGCGCTCGCTGTGTCCGAGCACGACGTAGCGCGTGAAAAATTCGCGCAGCATGCCGGCGCTGACTTCGCCGGTGAAGGCGCCCGATGCTTCGTGCCACATGTTCTGCGCGCCGAGGGTGATGCCCGGGAGTTTGCTGATGAGTTCGGAAAGGCGGGGCAACGAAGTGAAGGGTGGAATGATGACGATCTCGGCGCCGTCGAATTTCTTCAGCTCCAATTCGAGGTCCTCCATGAACGAGGCGGCCTCCGCTGCCGTCATATTCATCTTCCAGTTCGCCGCAATGATCTTCTTACGCATAAAAACGCGCAGTTTGCCGGTCCGGCATCGCGCTGGCAAGCACCGCTGCACAGTCGCTGACGGCGGAAGCTATTTCAGCAGAGGTTCGATTGCGCGGATGGCCGGCCAGAAGAGGGGGTGGCGGCTGATGCGGCTCAATTCGGAGAGGAGAATGTCGGAGGTTTTTTCGCGTCCGGCGGGAAGAAGTTGGGCGAAGGGTTCGGCATCCGGTGTGGCAAAGCCGACGAGGTAGTAGTCGGCATTTTCCTCGCGAACCACAGTGGCCGAGGCATCGGGGAATCCGAGGCGCACGGAGGCGACGCAGGCCGGACTTTCTTTTTCCTCGCGCAGGTTGAACTTCACCGAACCGCCATCGCGGCGGCGGAAAACAGGCGCGCTTTCGCCATGGTCGAGGCGCCATCCGAGCCGGCTGGCCATCCAACCGAGAAGTTGGAGTGCGGTGAGGCGGTTGCCGGGCGCGTGGGCGATTTCGACGTCTTCGATGCGTTGAATCCGCTCGAGCGCGGCGGGCAGGTCGAAAATCTGGGCGATGGCGTAGCGCAGGTGGAAAAGGCGCGTCCAGTTGAGATCGCAGAGGGCCGATCGGGTGCGTCCGAGCGATTGGATTTCCTGCAGGATGCGGA
>JBIKXZ010000083.1:0-9783 GCA_044355525.1 Chthoniobacterales bacterium | reverse complement strand
AACCAAACCGACCCAGCAAAGCGTGGCCAAGCTGCGCGAGATCGGTTTGCAGCCCAAAGTGGTCATCGCCCGCACCGAATACCCGCTCGACGACGACGTGCGCGAAAAGCTGTCCCTCTTTTCCAACGTCCCGAAGCGCGCCGTCATCGAGGCGCGCGATGTCGACCACAGCATCTACGAATTGCCGCTCATGCTGCAGCAGGAAGGTCTCGACACCGTGGTCTGCGAGGCGCTCCACCTCGACACGCCGCCCGCGCGCATGGAGGACTGGGCCAAATTCGTCGAACGTGTGGTGCGTCCGCGCAAACGCGTCAGCATCGCGGTGGTCGGTAAATACATCGAACTGCAGGATGCGTATAAGAGCATTTACGAATCCCTAACCCACGCCGGCGCGGCCCACGATTGCGGCATCGACCTTGTCCTTGTCGACGCCGAAGACCTCGAAGCGGAAGGCGGACCGGAGAAGCACTTGCGCGGCGTGGCCGGCATCCTCGTGCCCGGCGGTTTCGGCGACCGCGGCATCGAGGGCAAGATCGCCGCGGCGCGCTACGCCCGCGAGACCGGCACGCCGTATCTCGGGATCTGTCTCGGGATGCAGATCGCCGTGGTGGAATTCGCGCGGAATGTGTGCGGTCACGACAAGGCCGACAGCACCGAATTCGATCCGGAAACGCCCGATCCGGTCATCTATTTGATGGAGGACCAGAAAAACGTGACCGACAAAGGCGCGACCATGCGCCTCGGATCTTATCCCTGCGCCCTGCGCAAAAACACCGTGGCGCACCAATTGTATGGCCTGTCGGAGATCAACGAACGCCACCGCCACCGCTACGAGTTCAACATGCGCTACAAAGACGAGATGGAAAAACAGGGCCTCGTCATTTCCGGCACCTCCCCCGACGGCACGCTGGCCGAGGTGGTCGAACTGCGTCAGCACCCTTGGTTCGTCGCCTGCCAATTCCACCCCGAATTCCGCTCCCGCCCCCGCGCCCCGCACCCGCTCTTCAAAGGCTTCGTCGCCGCGGCCCTGACCCATGTGGTCTGAGCTGCACCCGCATCGGGACGCTCGCCCACCAGTAAAGCTGGGCGACACGTAATATCATTGATTCCCATTTCGTGAAATTTGGGGTTGCCTCCGGGTATTGAGCGGGTAGCCTCCCCCGCTTTACCCATGCCCGACCCCATCCGAATTCTGTCCAATAGGGTGCTTCCTTGGATGCGCCACGCAGCCGTGTTTTCGTTCCTCGCGGTTGCCTTGGTGCTCCCGGTCGGGGCGACACCGCCGCGTGACGCGTCCGAACTTCCCACGCTCCTCGAAGCGCGGGAAGTGGTGCAGGTGGATCAGCATGAGGAGGTTCGGGCGGAGGAAGCCAGGAACGCCACGGCCGAGGGAGCGACCGGCGTCAAGGTTCCCCGCAGCCAAAAACCGCGTCCGGGTTTCCTTGATTTTCTTTTCGGTCGTGCCGCGTTGGACGGTCGTTCCGAGCCGGGCCCGACGGAGATCGAAATGGACGGCCGGATGATCGAAGCGGCCCACTTGGCCCAGCGGGCGGCGCGCCGCTCGTCGATCAACCGCTGCTGGCGCTACGTCAAACGCGCCCTCCAAGCCGCCCAGGTGGTAGCTTGCTATCCGCAGACCGCGCTGGCCAAGCAGGCCGCGGTCGAACTCCCCGAACGCTACGGCTTCGCCCGCCTCGAAGTGGAAGATCCTTTCGAAGCCCCGGTCGGTGCGGTGCTCGTCTACGGCGGTCGCGGAGCAGGCCACGTCGAGATCCGCACGGAGAAGGGATTTGTCAGCGACCACGCCTCGCCGAAACCCTCGCCCCGCCCGCTGATCGGCGTTTTCGTCAAGCCGCTCGAGGGCTGACCGTCCCCACGCCTCCGCCGCCGTTCAACTCCCGCTTGCGCCGGGCGCAAGGTCGGTCTTTATTGCCGTTATAACAGCGGCAACCATGAAAATCCTCCTGCTCTCGGCGTCGGTGCTCGCGTTCGTTCTGGCGGGCGAAGTCCGTTCCCAATCGGTGTATTTCGGACGCGGTTGCTCCGTCGCCCCGCAACCTGCCTTCTCGGCCGGTTGGTCCGGCGGCGCGTGGCAAATCGCGGCCTCTTGGGGCGGAGGCGGATGGGGCGGTGGTTACTATGCGGCTCCCGCTTGCGTCCCCTATGTCCGTCCGGTCGTCGTGCCGGTCTGGAACGGAGGCTTCAATTGTTACCCGGCGCCGCTGGTCAATTATTACGGGACCGGTTACCGCTCCTCCTCGACCTTCGTCGTCCCGCGCCGCTACGGCGCGGCGGCGGTCGTGGCTGACCCGGTTTTCCGCGCGGGGGCGCCGGTTGCTCCGGTGGTGCGGACGGTGCGCGTGGCGCGCTGACGGTCAACCGGTGCGCACGGCCTCACGCAGCACCGCGGCAAAGAAAAGCCGGACGTCGTCCGGCAACGAGGCGCCGAAATTCACACGGCGTCCATCGTGCTCGAGGATGATTTCTTGCGGACTGCGTGCGCGCCGGAGCACGCGGCTCGGTCCCACACGCACCCCCGCGCCGGGTCCGAGCGTCATCTCGCGGCGTTGCCCGAAGGGACCGACCCCGGAAAAAATCCGGACTGTCCCGCGGTCGATGTGCACGCGCCAGTGGCCGAAGAGCATGTGGACTATGACAAACACCAGCACGACCGTGCCGAGGACGAACGGCAGTCCGGCCAGGCTGGCCGCCGCATCGAATTTTCCCGAGGCGATCTGCGATCCGTAGATGCCCCAGAGCGAGAAGCCGGACCAGACCGCGGTGAAAGGGATGAGGGCGAGCACCGCCGGGTTGAAGCGACGGTAGGTGATATCGATCCCGCTGATCAGGCTGTGCGCGACTTTCACGCCGCGCGGCGGTTTGGAGAGATCGATCCCGGACGTTTCGTCGTCGGGTGTCACGACCGGACCAAGCGGCCTAGAGTTTGGCCTGCGGGCCGCCCGCGGCATGGCGGCGTTCGGCTTCTTTGACGATGGCGTCAACCGTGTTGGAGGCCTCTTTCAGTGCTTGGTTGCGCAGACCGGCGACGAGTTTGGTCGCGGGTTCCACGTGGTTGGCGTAGCAGATCACCGCGGTGTCGCCGAGCGGTTCGACGCGCAGTTTGCCCACGGCCGACTTGGCGAAAAGCGACTCGAGCAGGTTCCAGTGAACCGTGTAGCCGTTCGGGGTTTTCTCGTAACGGTTGCGCACGAGGTAGCTGATGGTGAAAAGCACGGGGAGTTTGACCGTGTAGCGGACGTCCTTGGTGTTGCCGTCGGGTTGGTTTTCCACCACGGCCGACTTCAGATTCTGGATGAAACTGTCGGCGTTCTCGTAGTCGAGGAACAGATCGGTCACGCCCTGCGGGGTGGCGTTCACTTTGCGGTAAATGCGGACCTCGGGCCAGGTCGCGCCGGGTTTTTCGATGGCGAGGAGGACATTGTCGCCGGACTCGAGTTTGGCGCGGTCTTGGGCGCTGAGTTCGTTGACCATGGAAGCCGGGGAGACGGCAACCGTGGCGAGGAGGGTTAAAAACAAAGCGAGCGGCTTGCGCATACGGAAATAGACAGGGGACAGGGCTTGTTCGTTCATTCGTTATCTGGTTGCCGGATCGGAAGCATGATAGCACGAAACCCGTGCAAATCGACATCCTTACTCTTTTTCCCGCTATGGGCGAGGGGATCCTCGGCGAGAGCATGTTGCGCATCGCGCGGGAGAAAGGACTGGCCGACATCCGACTGCGCAACCTGCGCGACTGGGCGCCGGGGAAACATCATGTGACCGACGAACCGCCCTACGGCGGCGGCGCCGGCATGGTGCTCAAAGTCGAACCAATCGCCGCCGCGCTCGACGAATTGCGCGGACCGCAATCGCGCGTCATTCTGCTTTCCGCCCAAGGGAAACGTTTCGATCAGTCCGCGGCGCGGCGGCTGTCCGCTGAAAAACATCTCATCATGATTTCCGGCCACTACGAAGGCGTCGATCAACGCGTGGCCGACCATCTCGTCGATGAAGAAATCTCGCTCGGCGATTACGTCCTGACCAACGGCACACTCGCCGCGCTCGTTGTCACCGACGCCGTGGTCCGTTTGCTCCCCGGCGTGCTCGGCGACGAACAGTCGGCCGTCGACGAATCCTTTTCCCACGGTCTGCTCGAATACCCGCACTACACGCGCCCGGCGGAATTCCGCGGATGGACCGTTCCGGATGTTTTGTTATCCGGCCATCACGCCGCCATCGAAGCGTGGCGGCGCGAGCAGGCGCGCGAGCGGACACAGCAACGGCGTCCGGACCTCGGGAATCCGTGACACGGACCGGCATCCGTGTAAATTGATACGGGCGTTTAATGTTTGACGCTGCGTTCCCATGAAGCTGAAACCCTTCCTCCTCGCCCTCGCCATCCTTGCGGTGATCGTCGGTGCCGTGGCCGGCGTGAAGACGCTGCAGATCGGCCAGTTGATCGCCTCCGGCAAGGAGGAGGGCGGTCCGCCCCCCGAGACGGTCAGCACCGTGCCGGTGACGACCGAGCGCTGGGAGCGTTCCATCGAATCGGTCGGTTCGATGCGCGCCGTGCAAGGGTCCGATTTGAGCACGGAATCCTCCGGCGTGGTGACCAAGATCCATTTCGAAAACGGGCAGGAAGTGAAAGAAGGTGACTTGCTCGTCGAATTGGACACGCAGACCGAGGAAGCCAACCTTCGCTCGGCCGAGGCGGAAGCCGATCTGGCGCGCACGGTCTACGAGCGCACGCGCACCCTGCGGGCCAACAGCACCGTTCCGCAGTCCGAGATGGACACCGCCGAGTCGAACCTCCGCAAGATGACAGCGATGGTCGAGCAGCTCAAGTCGACCATCCGCGAGAAACAATTGCGCGCGCCGTTCGGCGGACGTCTCGGTATCCGCGAGGTCAACCTCGGCCAATTCGTCGACAACGGTGACAAAATCGTCTCCCTCCAATCCCTCGACCCGATCTTCGTCGACTTCCTCCTTCCGCAGCAACTCATCGCCGGACTGACCCCCGGCAGCCCGCTGCAGGTCCTCACCGATGTTTATCCCGGCAAAGTGTTCGAAGGACAACTCACCGCGGTCAATGCCGAGATCGATCCCGTGACGCGCAACATCCGGTTGCAGGGGACCTTGAAGAATCCGGGCGGCCTCCTGCGCCCCGGCATGTTCGGCCGCGTGCTGCTTTCGCTCGGCGAACCCGAGGAAGTCACCGCCATCCCGCTCACCGCGGTCATCGCCGCGACCTACGGTGATTCGGTCTTCGTCGTCGCGGAAAAAGCCGACGGGGAGGGGAACAAAAAACTGGTGGCCGAGCAGCGGTTCATCCGCACCGGGCGGACCGAGGGGGACTTCGTTGCCGTGACCGAAGGACTCAAACCCGGCGAGACGGTGATTTCGGCCGGCGCTTTCAAATTGCGCAACGGCTCGGCCATCGAGATCAACAATGACATGGCGCCGCGTCCCGAACGCGCGCCGCGTCTGCAAGACTCATGAGCCTGCGACAATTCGGACGGCGCGGCGGACCCGGTTCCGGCGCCTTCACCGACATGTTCATCGAGCGGCCGGTGCTGGCCGCGGTGGTTGCCCTGCTCATCATTGTGGCCGGCCTGCAAGCCATCCTGAGCCTCAACGTCCGGCAATACC
This sequence comes from Chthoniobacterales bacterium, assembly GCA_044355525.1. Lineage (GTDB taxonomy): Bacteria > Verrucomicrobiota > Verrucomicrobiia > Chthoniobacterales > JACTMZ01 > JACTMZ01. Next base: position 4,134 of record JBIKXZ010000083.1, on the reverse strand, counting down.
CGCGCAGCGACAACGCGTCGGTCACCGTGACCACCGTTTACATCGGGGCCAGCGCCGATCTCGTGCGCGGGTTCATCACCACGCCGCTCGAGCGGGCCATCGCGGGGGCGGACGGTATCGATTTCATCGAATCGCAAAGTTCCCCCGGACGCTCGGTCATCACGGCGCGGCTCAAACTCAATTACGATTCGACGAGGGCTTTGTCGGAAATCAGCTCCAAGGTCGACCAGGTGCGCGGCGACCTCCCGCCCGAAGCCGAGGTCCCCATCATCAACATCGAGAATGCCGATTCGCAGCGCGCCGCGGCCTATCTGCGTTTCACCTCGGACATCCTGCGTCCGAACGAAATCACCGATTACCTCGCCCGCGTGGTGCAACCGCGCTTCTCGGCCATCGCCGGCGTGCAGCGGGCCGAGATCCTCGGCGGCCGCGTCTTCGCCATGCGCATCTGGCTCAAGCCCGACCGCATGGCCGCGCTCAACATCAGCCCCGCGCAAATCCGCCAGGCCCTCGCCGGCAACAACTACCTCTCCGCCGTCGGGCAAACCAAAGGCGCGCTGGTCACGGTCAATCTCACGGCCAACACCGACCTGAGCACGCCGGAGGAATTCGAACAACTCGTCATCCGCGAAAGCGGCGGTGCCATCGTCCGCCTCAAGGATGTGGCCGATGTGGTGCTTGGTGCGGAGGATTACGAATCCGAAGTCCGTTTCTCCGGACAAAAAGCCGTCTTCATGGGTATCTGGGTTCTGCCCAACGCCAACTCCCTCGATGTGCTCTCCGCCGTGCGCGAAGAGTTGGCCGAGATCCAGCGTGACCTTCCCTCCGGCATGGAAGCCGGCATCGGCTACGACTCCACGGTCTACATCCAGGACGCGATCAACGAGGTGCTCAAAACGCTGGCCGAAACCCTCCTTATCGTCGTCGCGGTCATCTTTCTCTTTATGGGTTCCCTGCGTGCCGTGCTCGTGCCCGTCGCGGCCATTCCGCTTTCCATTATCGGCGCGTTCTTCCTCATGCAGGTCGCCGGCTTCACGGTCAATTTGCTCACCCTGCTCGCCATCGTCCTCTGCGTCGGCATCGTGGTCGATGACGCCATCGTCATGGTGGAAAACATCGAGCGGCATCTGGCGGAAGGAATGAAACCGTTCCAAGCGGCCATCACCGGTGCGCGCGAACTGGTCGGTCCGGTCATTTCCATGACCATCACCTTGGCCGTGGTCTACGCGCCGATCGGCTTCCAAGGCGGACTAACCGGCGCGCTCTTCCGCGAGTTCGCCTTCACGTTGGCCGGAGCCGTTCTTGTCTCCGGCATCGTGGCTCTGACCGTCTCGCCGGTCATGTGCGCCAAGATGTTCAAACCCGACCTTGAGGAGCACGGCTTCGCCCGCGTGGTCAACCGCATCTTCGCCCGTCTGCGCGATGCTTACGGACGTGCCCTCGACGCCGTGCTTGCCGCGCGTCCGGCCGCATATTTCGTCTGGGTGGTCATCGCACTGCTCTGCATTCCGATGTTCCGCATGTCGCCGTCGGAACTGTCGCCGTCCGAGGACCAAGGCATCATCTTCGGCATCGTCGATGCGCCGGCCAATGCCACGGTCGAGGAAACGGCACGCTATGCCGAAGCGGCCAATGACATTTTCTTCAGCGAACCCGAGACCGATTTCAGCTTCCAGCTCACCCAACCATCGTCCGGCTTCAGCGGCATGCGCCTCAAGCCGTGGAGCGAACGCGAACGCACGCCGAACGAAATCCTCCCCGGACTCTCGGCCAAGCTGGACAAAATCGCCGGCATCAGCGTCCGCGCCGTGACCCCGCCCGCACTGCCCGGCGGCGGCAATTTCCCGGTCGAATTCGTCATCGCCTCGACCGCCGAGCCGCAGCAAATCCTCGAGATCGCGCGCGAGTTGCAGCAGAAGGCCGCGGCGAGCGGGATGTTCGCCTTCCCGCCGATCATCGACACCAAGATCGACCAGCCGGAAGCGGAGTTCCTCATCGACCGCGACAAAGTCGCCTCGCTTGGACTCAACCTGCGCCAAGTGGGTGAGGATATCTCGGCCATGGTCGGCGGCAATTATGTCAACCGCTTCAATATCGGCGGACGCAGCTACAAGGTTATCCCGCAAATCCAGCGCGCCGGCCGCCTCAATCCCGATCAACTCGAGCGCATCTATGTCACCGGTCCCGACGGACGTCTCATGCCGCTCGGCGCGGTGGCTACGATCAAGGAAACTGCCCAACCGCGTTCGCTCAACCGCTTCCAGCAGCTCAATGCGGTGAAATTGAGCGGAGTGGCCATCCGTCCGCTCGACCAGGCCCTGACCTTCCTCGAAGACGAAGCGGCCAAGATCATGCCGCCGGGTTATGTCATCGATTACACCGGCGAATCCCGCCAACTGCGCGAGGAGGGTGACAAATTCCTTTCCGCCTTCGCCTTGGCGCTCGTCCTCATCTTTCTCGTCCTTGCCGCGCAGTTCAACAGCTTCCGCGATCCGCTCATCATCCTCCTCGGGTCCGTCCCGCTGGCCATGTTCGGCGCGCTGGTCTTCACCTTCCTCAAAATGCCCGCACCCAATGTGCCGTTCTGGACGGACGGCTGGACGACCACGCTCAACATCTATTCGCAGGTCGGCTTGGTCACCCTTGTCGGCTTGATCGCCAAAAACGGCATCCTCATCGTCGAGTTCGCCAACCAGCGCCAGCGGGCCGGGGTCAACAAACTCGAAGCGGTTCGCGAGGCCGCCCGCGTGCGCTTCCGTCCCATCATGATGACCAGCCTCGCCACCGTGGCCGGACACTTCCCGCTTGTCCTTGTCACCGGCGCCGGCGCCGCGGCGCGCAATTCCATCGGCCTTGTCCTCGTCGGCGGCATGGCCATCGGAACCCTCTTCACCCTTTTTCTCATTCCCTGCCTCTACATGCTTCTGGCCAAAAACACGGGCAAGGAATCGCCCAACCCCTACGACACGCCCGAACCCGTTCCGGCCAAGGCTTGATCGTCGTATTTCATGCTCTGGTAACGGCGGTCCGCCTTTCATCTTGACCCCATCGCGCCTCTGGAATCACCTCATTGCCACATGAAATCGCCCCTTCTTCTCGTCACCGCGGCCGCCGTGTTTCTCGCCGGATGCGCCACCCAACCCCAGTCCGGCAACGCCGCGCTGATGAACCGTTTCAAGCAGGCCGATGCCTCCGGTGACAGCAAGGTTTCGCGAGACGAGTTCGTCGACTTCATGGTCACCGAGTCCTTCGCCAACTACGACAAGGGCAACAAAGGCTATGTGACGCTCGAGGAATTTGTCGCGGGTGGCGGCACGCCGGCGACTTACCGCAAGATCGACCGCGACGGCAACGGACGCGTCACCCTGGCCGACGCCAAAGCCAGCAAGATCGTGCGCAACCAGTTCGTCGGTCCCTTCGACGCAGCCGACACCTCCGGCTCCGGCTACGTGACCTTCGACGAATTCGTCGCCTACCGCGCCGCCGCTGCGCCTTACGTGCGCTGACCGACCTTGGAAGCCCGCGACGTTTTCGAGGCCCTGCAACTGGCGGTCAGTCCCGTCATCCTCATCTCGGCCTACGGCCTGCTGCTCCTCAGCATGACTAACCGCCTCGGCCGCGCCATCGACCGCGCCCGTCTGCTGGTGCGAGAGAGCGCGGCCAAGGAGGACCAGATCGCCATCATCACACGGCGCGCCGGCTGGATCCGCTCCGCCATCGTCTTCACCTCGCTCGCCCTCATCGCCGCCGCCCTGCTCGTGCTCGTTCTCTTCGCCTCGGTCCTCCTGCCCGTCGGCATTGCTCCTGTGGTCTCGGTTCTTTTCATCGGCAGCCTCGTCTGTCTGGTCATCGGCTTGGCCTACTTTCTCATTGATATCTTCGGTTCGCTGCACGCGATGAAAGCCGAGTTACTCGCTGCCTCGGCCCAAAGTCCCGGCCGCGGTGAAAAGTAGGAGGCGCCGGACCAAGATCCTCGCCCCGGTGTGGGTCGCCGCCCTCGCGCTCTGTTGCCCGTCGCTCACCGGATGAACCGCCACCGCCTACGGCCTCGGCGTGGCCACCATGGTCAACGACATGAAGGTCCGCCAGCGCGAGGATTACGAAAGCTACCGCCGCAAAGCCGAAGCCGGAATG
>JBIKXZ010000246.1:0-3143 GCA_044355525.1 Chthoniobacterales bacterium | reverse complement strand
AACCGCTTCGACCTCATTGGTCCCGTCTTCCTCGCCCTCGTCATGCTCGGCTGGGGCTGGATTCTGCAGACTTTCGTTCCTGCGCTCGGCACTTCTCCGCTGCAGATGCTGGTCTGGGGATTTTTCATCAGCACGACCTTTCTCTTCCACGGGACGTCCTGCATCAATTCGCTGGCCCACGTGCTCGGTCGCAAGCGTTATGACACGCATGACGACAGTCGCAACAGCATGATCCTCGCCTTCATCACGCTGGGCGAGGGCTGGCACAACAACCACCATCGCTATCAAGCGGCGGCGCGCCAGGGCTTCTACTGGTGGGAGTTCGACCCGACCTACTACATGCTCAAGCTGCTCTCCTTGCTCGGCGTGATCAGGAATCTGCGTCCCGTGCCCGAGTCCGCCTACCGCGAGGAAGAGCAAATCGGCGGACGGGCGGCGGCGTGAGTCGCGAGCGATTGGCCGTCATCGGCGGTGGCATCGCCGGACTCGGTGCAGCGTGGTTGCTGCGCAACCGCTACGACGTGACGGTTTTCGAACGCGAGCGTCATATCGGCGGCCACTCCAACACGGTCGAGGTCGATGAAAACGGACGCCGCGTGCCGATCGATACCGGGTTCATGGTCTTCAACAAAGTGACCTACCCGTATTTGGTCCGCTTGTTTGACGAGCTGCGCGTCCCGATCAAGCCGACGGAAATGAGCTTCAGCGTGCGCAACGACGAACTCGACATCGAATACAACGGGATGGGGCTCAACCGCGTCTTTGCCCAGCGGGTCAATCTCGTCCGTCCGCGTTTTCTCAAGCTTCTCGCGCAAATCATGCGCTTCTTCCGCGTGGCCAATGCCTCCTTGGACGACGAGTCGCTCGAGAAGATGTCGCTCGACGAATTTGTCCGCCGCCACCGTCTCGGTGACGATTTCCTGCGCCTCTATCTCGTGCCCATGAGTGCCTCCATCTGGAGTATCACTCCCGGCGGCGCACTCGATTTTCCGGCTGCCACGCTCGTCCGCTTTTTCCATAACCACGGATTTCTCGGCGTCACCACCCATCATCCGTGGTTCACGGTGGATGGCGGGTCGCGCGAATACGTGAAACGTATGCTGGCTGATCTGCCGCGGACCCACGCTTCGTCGCCGGTGGCTTCGGTGGAAGCCGGCGCCGATCAAGCCACGGTCCGCACCAAGGATGGTGCTGCGCATGCTTTCGACCGCGTCATCCTCGCGGCGCATGCCGATGAATCGCTGGCCCTGCTGCAGAGTCCCACACCTTTGCAGGAAAAGTTGCTCTCCGCTTTCCGTTACCAAGCCAACGAAACGCTTTTGCACACCGATGCGACCGTCATGCCGCAGCGCAAACTGGCCTGGGCCGCGTGGAATTACCGCATGGAACCGAGCGGGGAAGGGGAAAGGCCTTCCACCCACTACTACATGAACCGGTTGCAGGGGGTTTCGGACCGGGAGAATTATTTTGTCAGCCTTAACTACGCTGACCGCATCGATCCGGAGAAAGTCCTCTGGCGCACGAGTTACACCCATCCGATTTTCGACCGCGGGGCCTTGATGGCGCAGCATCATTTGCCCTCGATCAATGCCGAGTCGCCCGACCAGAGGATCTTTTTCTGCGGGAGCTACTTCCGCTACGGCTTCCACGAGGATGCGCTGGCCTCCGGGGTGCAATGCGCGCACGCGGTGTGCGGCGAGGATCCGTGGACATGATCTCGTGTTTTTACGAGTGCGACGTCTTCCACCGGCGCCTGCGCCCGAAGCAGCACGAATTCCTCTACCGCGTTTTCTATTTCTACCTCGATCTGGGCGAGTTGGATGAAGCGGCGCGGAAGCTGAAGATTTTCGGGGTCAACCGCCCGAACCTCTACAGCCTCCACGACAAAGATCATTTTCAATACGGGGAGAAAATCCGCCCGGTCGCCGACAATGTGCGCGAGTTCCTCGAACGCTCCGGGTGCCCGCTGGAGCCGGGGGGATCGATCCGCATGCTCTGCTTTCCGCGGATGCTTGGCTATGTCTTCAATCCGATCACGCTCTACTTCTGTTTCAAAGCCGACGGCACCCCGCATGCCAGTGTGGTCGAAGTGGGCAACACCTTCCGGGAGTTGAAACCCTACCTCGTCCCGCGGGCGCAGGATGGCAAATGCGACTTTGAGGTGCGGGTGCCCAAGGAGTATTACGTCTCGCCGTTCAGCCCGGTCGATCTCGACTTTCACTTCCGGCTGCATCTGCCGGACGAAAATCTGCGCGTCTTCATCGACGACTACGACGCCGAGGGCAAGGTCCTGATAAGCGCGCTGACCGGCAAACGCCTCGAACTCACTTTCGCCAATCTCTCTTGGTTCACCGCCAAGTTCCCGCTCATCACCCTCAAGGTCATCTGGCTCATCCACTGGCAAGCCTTCCGCCTCTGGCTCAAGCGCGTGCCTTTCTATTGGAAAGAAACCCGGGCCGAAGACCAGCGCGGTGTGTTCCGTCCGCACAAGTCGTTGCAGAAGTAGCTTTTCTTGGATCCCTGCCGCGGCGGGTGTAAACGTGCCGGTGACATACGACCGCAAAGCTCCCCGCTTTCGACAACTGCCCCTCACTCACAAGTAATATGCGACCAGTCGTAAAACCCAATATTAACGAACTGTCGTATACTTTACGTGCGGTTTGAGTAAGTGATATGGTCGCCTTCTCCGCAATATTGTTTTTGGTCATCGCAGCCGTTGCAATCTATCCCACGATGGCGCTGCGGAAGCGCCAACGCACCACTTGGTGGGATTACGTTTACCCATTCACAGGGGTTGCTGCATGGTTTCCGCTATTAGGCGTTGGCTCAACAGCAACCCTTTCCAACTTTGTTGTAGAAGTGTTTTGTATTGCCGTCCTTTCGGCTCTGCCCCCGTGGGTGCGCTGGCTGTTGTCCAGAACCGAAAAAGATCAGATTAAGACGTTGTCATTCTTGCTGACCTTCTTGCCAATTCTGGCAGCAGTCGTCATGCGGCTTACAATGCCGACACTACCCGAATGAGAGAAAACCGAACCAAGCCTTTCGCTTTACGTCGTGTTCCGCGCCAAAAGTGAAGGCAGACGTTCGGCGAATGGCCATTGAATTGAGGTCGATTCGATGGTACTCAAATACCCATGAGCACG
>JBIKXZ010000004.1:0-32154 GCA_044355525.1 Chthoniobacterales bacterium | reverse complement strand
CCCCTTGCTGCAGGGCGGCGGTGCCAGCGGTGGTCGCGGTCATCAGCCCCAGACTCGGCATGAGCGCTGGCAACATGGCCGGCGCCATCATGACGGGCGCGAGGCAACCTGAGAGCAGAAGCGCCACCGATGCGGTGAAAAGCATGCGGAATGTAATGCGCATTGATCGTTGCCCGGCGGGACGGAAAGTGCGGGGAAGTTGTCTACGCGTGTCAGGTTACTGGCCCACGTATTTCGCGGTCATTGTGTCGTATTTGACCGAACTGCCCGGGCTGGGTGTCCGTTTGACATTGTACACCGTGTTACCCACAAGCTTCCTCGTCTCTGTGTCATAAACCATCTGCTGCTTGGTCTGCGCAGGGCTCTGCGATTGGGCCACGGTATCGACGGCGAGGTATCTGGGCACGCTCTTGGCGGGCGCCTTCTTGGCCACGGTGCGGCCGGTGGAACTCGTTGTGCTTGGCTTGGACGCGGCGCGCTGCTGGGCGAGCAGACGCGCTTCGGCAGCGCGGGCGTTTTGCAAGGCAATCTGGCGTTGGCGAGCGGTGGCTTGCTGTTTTGAAACCACAAAAGCCATGCCGCCAGCCAGAAGAGCGGCGCCGGCAGCGACGGGAATGACAATGCGCGGATCGACGCCGGCGAGGGCAAGAACACCTCCGGTTACCGCCGCGGCGGCACCACCGAAAACCGCGGCGTTCTCGCCGGGAGACATATTCTCGCAACTGGTGGTAAAGATGGATGCAGTAATGATGAGGGGGAGCAATTTCGAGTTCTTCATAACTACAGGTGTGATTATCAGTTGGATCCGAAAAGGTCCAAATTAAAAAGGTATATTGTTGTCAATATGCCACTGGATAGCGGGTGGGTGTTCAAGATTGGCTGATTTGCGTAGCCACTCCTTGCCTGTTTCGACGTCGGGGGGGGCAAATGCGCCATCATAAATTATCAGGCCGTAGAGATACATGCACTGGGGGTCACCTTTCTCGGCTCCGCCTTTGAGTAGGGACATCGCTTTCTCCGGGTTCGCCTCGGTGCCTTGGCCCTGGAGATACATGGCCGCAAGATCACCTTGCGCTTGGAAATACCCCGCTTCAATGGCCTCAGTGAACAAACGGAACGCAGCTTCGTAGTCCACAGCCGGCACTCCGATGCCCCTGCGGTAAAGATCTCCGAGAAATGCTTTCGATGGGACGTCTCCCAAGGTTGCGGCGGCCGAATACAAACGCGCGGCTTCTTGCTGGTTCATCTCCACGCCTTGCCCGTCACGCAATACTTCCGCGTAGTAGCGCATGCCCTCCGGTTGACCGAGGTCAGAAGCTTGCTTGAACCACTTGGCTGCTTCCCCTTCGGATTTGTCGGTTCCTTTTCCACTGGCGAGCGCGAGGCCGGTCAAAACCATGGCATGCCGATCACCGAGTTCTGCGGCTTTACGAAAGAGGCGGAAGCTTTCCCATGGATCCTCATCCTCCAGCAAATCGCCCAGTAGCGTCGCAGCGCGGGCCAAGTCAGCTTCGGCCAAGTCCTGCAAAGCAAGGCGTAACTCGGAATGCTTGGCGAGGGACTCCGACTTCTCCTCCAGCCGTGCGATAGCGTTTTCCGCACGTGCCCTGATCTCCTTGTTGCCCGGAGAAGTCCGGAGCATGTCTTTGTAAACAATTAGAGCACCAACAAAATCCTGGGCGTTCTCCAGTTCCTTGGCTTTCTCCAGTGCTGTGTCGGTTAGTACGGCGGATGGAGTCTCTAAGGCTTGGCTCTTGCCTTGGGTTATGGCGGGCTGGTCGTTAATGCGAGGCGAAGCATCTTTTCCTCCGGTGGTAGCCGGCCGCGAGGCGAAGAGGAAAGCAAGACCGCCGAGCATTAGAACGCCTGCCGTAGCGGCGCCGATGAGCAGACGCCGTCGCGGTGCACGGGCTGGTGCAGCAACCGGGGGCGCACTAACCGCCTGAGCGAAGGCCTGCGGCGCAATGTCTGCGCGGCGCCGGAACTTTCCCTGCTTGGCGGCGGGTGCGGCGGCAGCAACGTCGCCACGTGGCGTCGACACCTTTTTCGCCGGCAGGAGCTGGGCCACCAGCGCGCTTGCACTGCCGCTGGGCTGGGGATTCTGGAAGATTTCCCGCAGAACCGCATTGGCTTCCTGCGAGAGTTCGGCGAGTGGCACATAGGGTCCAAGGCCGGGCGATGACATTCCGCCAAGAAGTTCATAGGCGAGGGAGCCGATCAGCGCAGCAGGACTTCTTTCGCTCGCCTCATAAGATGTGACTTGGGCAAGTGCCGAGGAACTCGTGATGGTGGTGTTGACGTCCGCCTCGGTTGCTTCGCCCACCGGCAAAAGATCCAGCACCGGGCGTATGCCGGGCCATTGGTCGAGAGGGGTCTCGGGCTTTTCCCCGGGTTGGAGGAGGATTTCGCGCAGGGTCAACTGCGGGAGAGGCAACCCGCGTCCGGCGGCCTCATCAAGGGCGTCGGCAAGGGGCGACAGCACATTCCCCGCTTCGTGGGCGCCCAAGACGCGGCGCACTCGGAGAACAGAAAGCAGGCGCGTGCCGGAGAGCCACTCGGTCACCAATACCAAGCCGTCTTTGACCTCTGCCATGGCTCGGACTTGACGCACCGCGGGTGCACTGAGCGATTGAATGACCGGAGCGACTTCGCGCACGCGGTCTGCCACAGCCAGTCCGCGGGCCGAGGTGTCAAAGCATAGGACGGCCAGTTCCTCGGCGCCGGGATTGGCGGCCACGCGGAAGATCGAACCGCCTTCGATCGGACCGACCTTTTCGATCGCTTTGAAATAAGTGGCCATCCACTCCATGGAGGTTTGCTCGCCGGCACGATGCAAGTCGCGTGCCACGCCTTCGATCTCCGAGCGCGCTTCGCCGCCGTTCTGCGGCCGGCCGGCCGGATCGGCATCGAGCATGCGAGCCACCAAGTTGATGACCTCCGGCGGCTTGCCGTGGAGTCCCGCCGCGGGGAACGGCTCCATGATTTGCCGGGAGGCGATTTGCGAGGTGGTGCCTTGGTAAGGCGGGTGGCCGGCGAGGGCGAAGTAGAGTGCTACCCCGAGCGAATAGACGTCGGAGCGTGCATCCACGGCACCTTGATCGAGCTGCTCGGGACTGGCGTAGAGCGGAGTGCCCTCGAAGCCCTGTGTCTCGCCGCCGGCGGCGGCGGCCAGGCCGAAGTCGATCACCCGGACAGAAAGACTGCCGTCGGCTTTGCGGATGACCATGATGTTGCTCGGCTTGATGTCACGATGGACCATGCCTGTCTCGTGGGCCGCGCCGAGTGCGGCGGCAGCCTGCGATGCAATGGCCAGTGCCTCACCTGTCTCGAGGGGTCCGTTTTGCTGCACGAGATCGTCCAGTGTGGCGCCGTCCACATATTCCATCGCGTAGAAACACGCGCCGTTCTGCTCGCCGAAGTAATAGATCGACGCGATGTTGGGGTGCTGCAGGGCGGCGGTCGCCTGGGCCTCGAGGAGGAATTTTTCCCGGGCACTGCCTGAGGAAAGACGCTCCGAGCTGACCACTTTGAGCGCCACTTTGCGTCGCAGACGCGAATCCATCGCCTTGTAGGTGACTCCCATGGCACCGCGCCCGATCTCCCAAGGAGTGCCGTCGTCTTTGTGCATGACAACGTAATGGTGGAATGCGAGTTCGCCGCTTGTCCCGGGTGCGTCGGTGGCGGGTGCCTGCGGCGCCGGCTCCGGGGTACTCGCGGCTTCCTCCGGCCCGACGACGTCGCGCACAGCAAGGGCGAGCTCCTCGATCTTTTTTTCGAGAGGCGGCTGCACCGCATCCAGCCAGTGGCAACTGCTGATGAAGAGTTCGAGGTCCTCGGAGGGTTGGACCTTCTCGATGCGGAAGGGAATGATCGGCACGCGGTGCGAGACGGCGCGCTCGATCTCGTTGTTCACATGACGCGACTCGTTGGTGTGCCTCGAGAAGATGAGGACCATGGCCTTGGAACTTCCAAGGGCCTTGATGATCGAGCGTCCCCAGTTTTCACCCGGTCGAACGTTGCGAGGAGCCATCCAGCACCCGATGCCCTCCGCTTCGAGGCCGGAGCAGACCTGGCGGGCGACTTCACTGTCTTCGTGACAGTAGCTGATAAATACCCGGTGGCTCATGGAGCTGCTTGCATGGATGCTTGGCCGATTACCCAAGGACTTTCCCACTCGGTCAAGCTCCAAGCAGCCGCTCCGGAGGGGTCACGTGCCCGTAAGGTGGTAAAGTTGGAAGGCGCCGAAGCCCTTGGGCAAGGGCGTTTCGCCTGCATACTCGAAACGCACACCAGGCAAAGCCATGGCGGTGGCCAGCGCCGCAACCGTGCGACTCGCGTAAACATGGTTGACGGGCGTTATGGGTTCTATTCGCGCCGCCCTGTTGACAAGGCTCCCGGCCACATCGCGGGCACCGCTTACCGGGTCATCAAACTCGAGGACGGGTCCGGCATCCAGCGAGATGCGCAGGCCTAGATCTTCCGGCAGTCCGAAGAGTCCCCAGTCGGTCTTGCGCATGGTGTCGCGCAACTCGAGGCCGAATCGGATCGCGTCTGGAAGCTCCTTGAAGACAACGAACAATCCGTCTCCTGCGGTTTTCACCGTCACCGTTTGCGCGCGAACACGATCGACCATGGACCCAACGCGACCGAGAAACTCCCGTGCGAAAATCCGCAACTGAGGTGCATCAAGGCGACTGTAGCCTTTGGCATCGGCGCAGAGCACGGCACGGAAAGGAACTCCGGGCTCGGTTTGAAAGTGGAAATCCGCCGGTTTCAAACGAGGCAAGTCGGCGACAGCGGTGTCGAGTTCCCGGCCTCGCAGCAGGGCGCAGCCGCAAAAGAACACACGAGCCAGGGAGGGGCTGATGTCTTCCCGCACAATCTGCGTCTCTTTCTGGCCGAGTACCCGCGTAGCCCGCGCCATGATCTTCTCCAATACGGCAACCTCGCCCGGGTCCAGTTTCGCGCGGAACGTTGCCATCGGTTGCTCCAAGCCGAGATGGAACTCCGCGCTGCGCTCTGCCAGCTTTGCTGCAGCGGGGAGTTGGTCGGGTGTGCGCAGGTAGTAAAAGACGATCGCTTCGTCCGGCGCATCGAGGTTGGACCCGAAGCCGACCGCTTGCAGTGCGGGAAGGTTGAACCAAGAGGCCGCCTCTTTATCCGGAAAACCCGTGCGGCGCGCGGTCTCGAGGGCTTGCCGCCGCATCGATTGCAGGGGGCGCCATTGGCCGTGCAAGGCATCCGCCGCTGCTCGATAAGCCGCGCGCGCTGCCGCTCCCTCTCCGCGGAGCAAGTGGGCCTCCCCGCGTGTCGCCTCCCGCCAAGGATCCGGCGCAACGTCACCGCAGGTTTGTGCTGCGGCCTTGCAAATGTCCAAAACTCCCACGGCCAATTCGCGCGCCTCCTCAGTCTGGCCCGACCACGCCGCCATGGAGGCCGCGTTGATCCCCAGGTAATACGCGGCGCCGGCGGCTGCGAGGCTCTCTTCCTTGGTGAACAGATCCTTCGCCGCTTCATAAGCCGTTTGATAAATTCCGCGCGCTTCGCCGAAGCGACGCCGTGCCTCCTCGCGATCGAGCGATTGTAGTCCGCGTATTTTGGCCAGGCGCCCCCGCAAGCCCTGCAGATCGCCACCGAGCGACTCTGCGTCGATGATTCGGTCAATTTCCTCGCCGGCACGCTCCAACGCCCCGACCTCCATCAGCGACAAAGCAGCGAGATAGCGCAGTCGCGAGGCGAGGCCGGACGGAATTTCCGGTTCCGCGTCTGACGCGAGTGTGCGGGAAACCATGTCATAAGCGAGGAGTGGCCATCCCGCGTCCGAGGCTCGCTGCGCCAACCTGGCAAGGAGAGCGGGATGCTGCCGCCAAAATTCGGGTGCATGTCCCCGCCAAAGCAGGTCAGCCTCCTCGAGGCGCAAGCCCTCGGCGCGTTCGAGTGTTTCCGCCACAGCCCCTGCTTCCGCCTGCGCCGCTTCGCCGGCCGCGGCTGGGGCGGCGACGCGGTATCCCTCTTGGTAGAGCGCACGCAGCGTGGTCAGGGCCGTCGTGCGATCGTAACTCTTTTCGATTTCCGGGAGGTCGGAGTAAGGGACAAGATTCGGAGTGGTGCGGAGAACATCATTTCGCTCCGGCCCGAAAATCCAACCCTCCTGCAGTCTCTGCGCGGCCCAGCGATCGTGCACTTTTTCGGCGAGTCGTTCGACCAGCGGTGCAAGGAATTCCGGCAGACGAACGCCGGCCGCTTCGTCGGCCGCCGGTGACCACGTCTCGGGGGGCGAATGGACTGGCTCAGTCAAATTCGATCGTGCGCGTGTCCTGCACGGGGAACGGCGCCTGGACGGATGGTTGAGTGGGAAGCACCGTCGGCGCCGCATCTGGCGGCGGCTGCGGTGCAGCAGATGCCGGTGAAGGGGGAGGCGGACCGGACGCAGTGCCCGTTTGACCCCAATCTATGATGCGGGGGCCCTCCGCGGCCGCAGCCCCGGCCGGTGCCGGCGCATCCCCGCCAGTCGACCGGAGAGTTTGAAGGGCGGCGATGGCACCGAGATCGGGTTGTCGCCATTTTCCTTCGCGGTCGGCTTTGATGTTTATGGTGTAGGTCGTCACGCGCCGCCCCGGCCCCTCGGACAATCCGAAGCTCAGCTCCGTATTGTAAGGAAAGCCGTCCTGATCCAGTGGGGTGGAGATCGTGCCCGGACTGACCGGATCAACCTTCAGGCCGGGGAAGGCGCGGGCTAGTGTGGCGCGCAGTTCCGGCATGTCTTCCTCCAAGTTCTGCCGCAGGGTCTCGCGTCCAACGAAATCCATGCGTGCCGCCTTGTCCCGTGCCTCCTCGAGCTGCGAGCTGAGTCGGCTGTTATCCCTCTCCAACTCGCCGATGCGCACGCGCAGTTCCGCCATCTCGTTGCGGATTTTCGGGTCTTCGGATTCGCAACCGGAAAGCGCGGGCAGAAGCAGGACAAGAAGCAAGGCGGCTCGGACCATGGAAAGGAGGGACAACCCGGAGGTTGTCAATTTGCGATTTTAAGGTTGCCAACTGCGAAGGCAATTCCTAAACAACCGCCCAAGAATCACCTCCCAACCCCCATTCGATGAAAAAATCCCCTGTCTTCTTTGCCGTTCTCGCTCTCACCCTGCCGGTCGTTCTCGCGCAGGAAGCCGAAGAAAAGCCTGCTTTCGATAAAAGCAAAGCTGAGGTCGCGCCCCTGCCCCTGCCGAATCCCTCGGACAAGCTGATCGCCATCGAGGAATCTGTCGGCGCCGGGAAAATCGACTGGAGCGCGCTCGCCGACAGCATCGCTGTCGATGTCGACGCCAATGATTTTCCCGACAAAGCCGATGCGGCCATGGCGCTCGGGGTGAAAATCGCCGACGGCATCGTGGCCATCAAGGCGCAGGACGTGGAGAAACTCAACCGCAGCGCCGATCAACTCGAGGCGCTCGGGAGAAACCTCGGCGCCACGGACGAGGACATGAAGCGCGCCCGCCAAGTCCGCGATTTCGCCAACCGGGGCGAGTGGCTCATGGTTTATCTCGAACTTGGTTTCTTGCAGGCCGACATCATGAAGAAGCTCAACACGCCGGAGAACCAGAACGACCGCACCTTGGTCATCGCCTCGGGCTGGCTGCAGGGCGCGCGCTACGCCTCCAGTCTCATTCTCGCCAATTATTCGCCCGATTTGTCCAACGTCCTGCGCGAGCCCGTCCTCGCCGCCGAACTCGACAAGCAGCTGGCGGCTCTGCCGGCTTCCTTGCAGGAGTCGGAGAAAGTGCGCCAGATCCGACAGGCCGTGGGACAAGCGGCGAAGATTGTCAATGTGCCTCTCACCGCTCCCGTCGAGAAAGACAAAGTCGAGCAGCTCAAATCCGTCAGCGACACCGCTGTGATGGCGATCACCGCCAAGTGACCCCGTCCTCCGCCAACCCCACCGATTCCCACCTTCCTATGAACAAAATTCCCCGCCCCAGCAAAACTGCCGCTCTTGTTGCCGTCTTGGCCGCGCTCGCCATCCGTCCGGCGTCCGCCGATCCAGCCGAAGCCGAAGACGTAGCCTACCGAATGGCCAAAACCTACATCGACCGCAGCTTCGTCATCGCTCCGACCGACAACTTCGGTCTGGTCGGCGAAGGCGGGGTCATCCAATTTTTCGTGCCGGTCAACCGCGGACTCGACTACGTCTTTCTCGCCGGCACCGACGGAATGGCGCGCGACGTGGACATCTATGTCTACGACGAAGTCGGCAACCTCGTCCTCGACGACCGGCGTGGCCAGAAAAACGCCGGAGTGCAGTTTCGCTCCAGCTACAATGGCACGGCGATCGTCTACCTGCACATGGCCCGTGCACAAGGCATCGCCTCATGGTGCGTGCTCGTCGGACGCCGCGGCGAGGGGAAGCGCAGCCTGCAAGACGGACTGCCGGCTGCGGTGCCGCAGCCTCCCGGTGGCGGCTTCACCTCCGCACCGGCGCCGGATCCGAACCGCGCTCCTCCGACCATATCCGTCAGCGGTGCACCGACAAAATTGAACACAGTGTCTGGCACAGCTTCCAGCCCGCAAACGTTCAGTATCAAGGGCAGTGCCTTGCGCGATGTTGTTCGCCTGAACGCTCCGGCGGGTTTTCAGGTCTCGAAAGACGGCGCGGATTACAGTCGCAGCCTGTCGCTACAGCACAGCGCCGGCAGTCTCGGCGAAACCACCATTTTGGTCCGCCTCGATCCCGGTGCCCAACCCAATGACTCACTCGCCGGAGCCATCGTCATCGAGACGGAGGGCGCAGCATCAGCCAGCGTTGCTGTGACCGGCACGGTCAGCCCGGCTGGTCCCTAGTCGCTTCGTTCTCCATCTTCCTTCCCATCAAACTCCACCATCTCTCATGAAAAAACTGCTCGTTCCCGTCGCCTTGGTCACCGCGTCCCTCCTGCTCGGAGCCTGCACGCGCAACACTTACGTCTTGGTCACGCCCAAGCCGACCTCCGCAACCAAGCCCAAGCCGGCTGCCCAATCCGCTCCTGTCCGCAAAGCCCCGGCCAGTGTCGCCACCAACATGGGCGATGGCTTCCAGGCTGTGACCAAGCCGACGACCTACTCGAACCCGTAACCCCGGTGTAGCCGCGCCACTCCGTGGCGTGCCCCGAAGTTTACGGACTTCTGCGATGGTTGGCCCACGGTAGTGGCCCGCCGGCCCGAGCGGGCCGAGGGCTATACTTCGGAAAGCGTGCGTGCGGTGACGACACTTCCGAACTGCTCTATTCACCCCGCACGCGCCGCCGTGCGCCGCAGCGCCCACAGGGTCAGCGCGTAACTGATCGCGATCCAGACAGCCAGCACCGTGGTGGCCTGCACGGCCGGCCGCAGATCCTCGTAAACGGTTCCCTTCGGATAGCGCACGTCGTTGCGCACATCGGTGGTGTCCACCGAAAACTTTCGCCGCGAGTTGTCTTTGGTCGTGATTTCGTCATAAGCGGCGACGTGCTGGCCGGTGGCCGCCGGGTAAACGAGCAGGTTCTGCCACGAGCGGTTGACCGGCGAGACACGATCATAGGACTGCGAAAACTTCTTCTCCGCCAGCGTCCACTCGATGCGCTCCTTTTCGCCCGGTGTCAGGAAGACGGGGATTTTCGTGCGGTTGCTGAGCAAGGGCACGGTCAACCCGTAGACATTCGAAACGTCGAGGATGCGCTGGGCGGAAAAGCTCGGTGTGAGCGAAGCCAGCGCGCGCGCCGAGGCGGACAGCTCCGGCCGCACCAGCACCACACCGCCGAGCAGGATCTGCGGGATGAGGATGAGGGGAACCCAGAGCACGGCCTGCGTGCTCGTCTGCACCAGACCCGAAATGGCCAATCCCATGGCCACACCGGCCAGCGCCGTGCCGGCCAGCGCCGCCATCTTGAGTCCGATTGTGGCCGTCCACGTTTTCCAGAATCCCGCCCCGCCCTCGCGGCTGGCTTCGTTCACATTCTCGCCGGCCCCGCAGAACCAGGCCAAGCGCGCGGCCGCGTCCCGGCCGAGCGAAATATGCGTCTCGCGCGGGGCCGCTTCCTGCACGGCCATCGGGGGCGGTGTCGGTTGTCCCTCTTCCACCGCCGCAAAATCGATTTCCGGCCGACCCGCCCTCTGCTCGGCTGTGGCGCGGTCGTTCTCCGCGCGGTTCATCTCCGCGATCATGGTGGCGGCCCCGAGCAACGGCGGATGCACCACCAGGGCGGTGGTCTGGGCGACAAGGAAGAGCAGCAAGCCCTGGGCCGCGGTGACGAGACCGTGCAGGCCGTATTTTGAGAGCAGGTAAGGATTGGACCCCACGCCGCAGATTTTTTCGCGCGTGAAGACCGGACGCTCCTTGACGATCTGCTGCGCGCCGTTGCTGCAGCCGAACCACAACACGGCCACCAAACAGAGGAAGAGACGCAGCACGTAGTCCTCCGCAACCCAGCCGATGAGGAGCGCGATGAGCACCGGCTGTGCCAGCAGGTAGAGCAGTGCAAGACGGTCGGAGACCGTGATGTCGCGCAGCCGCGCCAACTGGGTGAGGAAGGCGCCCGCGTGGCCGGCCCAGCCGCGTCCGCGCCTCGCCGGCGGGACCGCGTCGGCGCGCACCGGCAACTCGGCCCGTCCACCCCGCGCCTCGCGCCATTGGTGGAACCGTGCTTCCAGCTCGGAAGCTGTTTCCTTGCTGCCGTCAAGTTTGACATAAACCACGTCCAGAGAATCGACTTGGAAAAACTCGCGCGCCTCCTCCGGTGTGCCGTCGAAAACGAGACGTCCGCCGTGGATGAAGAGCAGCCGGTCGAAAAGATAGGCGCGCCCCAGCACGTGCGTGGTGCAGACCACCGTGCAATCCGCCGCCGCCAGATGCCGCAGTAGCCGCATGAGGTGATACTCGGTCGCGGGGTCGAGCCCCGAAGAGGGTTCGTCGAGAAACAGCGCCGCCGGTTTGGCCAGCAATTCCGTGGCGATGCTCACGCGTTTGCGCTGACCGCCCGAAAGACGGTTGATCGGTTTGTGCCGGTGCTCCTCGAGGCCCAGGCGCAGGATGATCCCGTCAACCAAGGCACGGATTTCCACAGGGGGGATCCGTGCATCAAGCCGCAGCTTGGCACTGTGGCGTATGGCCTGTTCGACCGTCAGTTCCACATGGACGATGTCGTCCTGCGGCACGTAGCCGACCGCCGCGCGCCCGGCCGAAGACGATGAGGCGACACCCGCACCGTCGATGGTTACCGAGCCGCGCGCGGACGAACGGATCCCGCAGAGGGCGGTCATGAGGGTCGATTTGCCTTGTCCGCTGCCGCCGAGGATGCCGACAAAGGAGCAGGCCGGAATTTGCAGCGAGACGCCGTCGAGGATGGTGCGGCCGCCGGCATCGACGCCCACATCCGAGGCGTGGATTTCCGCGCCGATGCGCGGACGCACCGCGCGCAGCGAGTAGCCGGTGAATTCGAAGCTGTAGGGACCGATGATCAGACGGTCGCCGACCACCAGCGGGCGCGTGTCGAAGCGTTGTCCGTTGAGCATCGCTCCTGCGAGGCTCGTGTCGCGTGCGACGTAGCGTCCTTCGCGCCTCTCGATCAAGACGTGCTCGCGCGAGATCTGCGTTAGGTCCGGGTCGAGTTCGATGCAATCCTCGGCTATTTCCTCGCCGGACTCCTGTCTTCCGATGCAAAGCTCCGCCAAGCCGGCTAGGGAAACCTCGGCAAATGGCTGTCCGTTGAAAAGCGGCGGGGGAAAATCAAGTTGGAATTCCGCACTCCATTGGTCTCCTTGGAGAAGACCGCCTTCCTGTATCGGTCGCGGATGGGCCAGCGGTTCGCCATTGAGAAAAGCCTCGGGTCCGCCCGGAGACGCCTGCGCCCGCCAGACACCGTCAGCCCCGTAGTCCAGCCTAACGTAAGCTGTGCTCTCGGTCACCGTGGCGGTGGCCAACGATTCCCGTCGCAATCCGTATTCCCCGGAAAGATCAATGAAGACTGTGCGGCCGCTGATTTCGGTGTCCCAAGAGTCTGCCTCTGTCTCGCAGTGCAGCCGGACGCGCATTGGCTGTTGGTTACCAGCGGTGCCGCCGGCAGGAAAGAAGAATAAGCCTTCATCCGCGCTTTGCCACGGGAGCTAGCTTGCTAATATGTGATCTCATGCGAGTCCGCCGGCCATTGGAATGGTCTCTTCTTCTTCAGTGCGCGGCGCTTTTGCTGCTGGCTTCCTCCCATGTCTTCGGCGCAAAAGTTTCGCTCGATCTTGTGGCCAAAGGCCCTTACCGCACCGGCCATCCGGTGGAGATTGTCTACCGGTTCGAAGGCGTCGGCGCGGTGGATGTCCCGTCCACCATCAATGCGGGGGGGCTTGTTTTTCGTCTCATCAACACCCTGTTGCTTCCCGGTTCGTCGCGCGGCGAAATGCGCCCCGACCACGGGCGACTTTATTTGTACGAGGCGGTTGCCGACCGGCCCGGCAAGTTTGTCGTGCCGCGGCGAACGTGGCCAGTGGGCGGGAAGAATCTCCGTTCGCCCGCCCGCACCATCGAGGTGCGCGGAGCAGCTTTGCCGCAGGCTGCGGCAAAACCTCCTGCTCAGGCACCGAGGAAATCGATGCCAGGCGGCAGTGAAAGCGATCGCTTGAAGTGGTTGCAGAATCGCGCCGCGTTGGTAGCCGGCTCGGCACCTGCGGCCTCCACTGCGTCCGCCGGTCGGTCGACGCCAACGGCCCGTCCCGCTCCGGCGGCACCCGTGAGACCGCCGCGCAACGCACCCTTCGTCTATTCCGTTCCGCCTGCGGTCGGCGCCACCAACGTTTTCCTCGGACAAGCCGTGCCGGTCACCCTTCGGTTC
This sequence comes from Chthoniobacterales bacterium, assembly GCA_044355525.1. Classification (GTDB taxonomy): domain Bacteria; phylum Verrucomicrobiota; class Verrucomicrobiia; order Chthoniobacterales; family JACTMZ01; genus JACTMZ01. Next base: position 19,333 of record JBIKXZ010000004.1, on the reverse strand, counting down.
TTCCTGCGTGCCGACCGCACCTTTCAGGATCTGCTGCGCCCGTCGCTCGAGGGCAACGGATTTTTCGCGGACCCCATGGAGGAACTCCCGCCCGCGACGATCACCAACAACGGGGTGCCTTATTACCAAGTGACCCTCCAGACCACGGTCGTGCCGTTGCGCACGGGTCCGCTGGAGATTCCCAGTGCAACGCTGCAAGGGCGGCATACCATCGACGAATCGAACCTGAACTCACCCACGGCCGGCTGGACCAATTTCGTGCAACCATCGGATCCGCTGCGGCTCGGGGTCGCGCCGTTGCCGACCGATCGTCCGGACGACTTCACCGGCGGCGTCGGACAATTCCTCGCGCTGGCCTCGCAGGTCGAGCCGTTGGTGGCCCCCGCGGGCGAGCCCGTCACCCTGCGCCTCGGCATCGAGGGACAAGGCAACCTTCGCGCCATGCAGAAGCCGGTGCTCGATCCGGCGTCAACCGCCGGCTGGCGTGTCTATGACGCCGGCGAAATCGTCGAGCGGACCGCCGCGGACGGCAGTGGCACCAAGTATTTCGAATTCCAACTCGTTGCTTTGCAGGATCACGACGCGTCCCCCGCCGCCACGCTCTCCTACTTTGATCCGCAGACGAAAAAGTTCGTCCGCTTGCAGTTTTCTCCCGAGCCGCTCAATGCCGCCGCCGCACCGGCCGCTGCCACGGCACCATCGCCCGCACCTGTGCCGCCAGCGCAAAGCGCCTTGCCGTCAGCCCCTGCGGGCCCGCCGAAATCGTTTGATCCGGTCCTCCAATCCACGTGGTTCTGGGCGCTGCAACTTCTCATCGCCCTGATCCTCCTGGGCTGGATTTACTGGTTCCTCGCGCGACGCCGCTCCGGCCGCGGTCCGGCCGCCCGCCGTGCGCGCCTGCGCGCCATGTATGTGGAGGCGCGGGAAGCTCTCCGCGATAGCACTTTGGACCGCCGTGCATTCTACGACGCGGCAGCCCAAGTCGTCGTGGCCCGTCTGGGCGTGCTCGAGGGTAAACCGGTCCCGCGCGAGGAAGCCGGACGCGCTCTCCCGCGCCTCGTGCGTAACCTCGCGCAACGCGAGGAACTCGCAGCCATCCTCGACCGCAGCGACGAACTCAACTACGGCGCCGTCGAGACCGGCCCCCTTGACGACGCCGAGCGCGCGGGCATCGTCGAATTATTGGAGATGTTCGATGACCGCACTTCCTAACCTGCGTCTCGCAACTGTCTTCTTGCTCGCGCTGATCAACGCGAACCTGCTCCAAGCTGGCTGGCGCGATGAAGTGCGCGACTTGCCCGCCGGCAGTTTCCCGCCGGCGCCCGATCTCACGGCGCGCTATGTGTTCGGCTGGAGCGGGATCGAGGCGGCGGAGGCGGAAGTGAAGCTGCGGCGCGGGGCCGGCGGGAATTTCACCGGCACGGTGCGCGGCGGCACCAAAGGCATGGCGCGTTCGCTTTACCGGCTCGATGCGGATTACCGCACGGAGGTCGGCGGGGCGGATTTCCGCTCGCGGCAGTTCACGCTGACCGAGCGCTACCGCGCTTACCGCGTGGAGGAAAAAGCCGAATTCCGTCCGGGCGGCGTGCGGGCGTGGCGCGAGTCGGACAAAAAAGGCGCCAAGCCGCCGAAGTGGAAAAATTTCTACGTGCCCGGCCTGCGCGACATGGCGGGTGCTGTGCTCTTGGCCCGCAGCCAGCCGCTCAACAAGGGTGATCGCATTCCGCTCGCCGTTTTTCCCGGCGACTGGATGTATCTCGCGCGCCTCAAAGTGGAGGGCCGGGAGAAACTGCGTTGGCGAGGAGAGGACAAACCGGCCATCCGCGTGGCTCTGGAAATCGAGCGCATCAACAAGGACTACTCGCTCAGCCCCCACAAAAAATTCCACCACGGCACGATCTGGGTCAGCGACGACGAGTGGCGCATCCCGCTGCGCATCGAAGTGAAAGTCTTCGTCGGCCACGTCTTTGCCGAACTGGTCGAGGTGAAGAAGCTGTAAAAACGACGCGCCCCGGTTTCCCGGGGCGCGTGTGAGTTCTGACTAGGCGGTCAGTTTAGCAGCAGCCGGCACTGCAGTCGCAGGGGCAGCATTTGCCGCCGCAGTCGGTGCAGGTGCAGGCTTCTTTCGCCGTGGCTGTGAAGGCCAGGGCGGCGACCGCCAGAAGTGCGAAGAGGAATTTTTTCATTTTTTGAATCTCCGTTGAGGTTTCGTTCCAATTTTCCTTCCGCCAACAAGGACGGAAGCCGACGCCGGGTGAGCCCTCAGGCTCGCGGCGGGGGAACGTGCGGACGCGAGGTCCGCACGGAGCAGGTGTCGTCGGTGAGTTGCCCACCGGGTGAGCTGCCGGGGGCAAAGATGACGAGAGTTTCTCCGGCGGCAGGGATGATCACAGAGGCTGCGGCTGGTGTCTGGCAGGAGAGGGGCGGACAAGGGCAAGCCGTGGCGCAGCAGTCCGGGTCGGTTTGGCAGCAGGCCGAAGCGCAGGTTTCGGCCGCGGGAACAGGCTGCACGGCGGCGGGGGCCAGCGGGGCGGTGGCCACACTGAAGAGCATCAGAAGCAGCCCTGCGAATCTCATGTGGTCAATTTAGCACTCCGCGTGCCGGAGTCAAATAGGCCGGTCTGGACTACATGAATAGCCAGGCAACCAAAGCCAAAATCGGAACCAAAAATGGCAAGGTGAAACGCACAACGTAGCCAACGAAGGAGGGTGTCTCCACCTTGGCGTGCTCCGCGATGGCTTTGACCATGAAGTTCGGCCCGTTGCCGATGTAGGTCGCCGCACCGAAGAAAACGGCACCCAGCGAGATGGCGATGAGGATTTGGGCATGCGATGCGGCAAAAGAGGCCACATCGGCGCTCTCACCGAGATTCAGCCCTTGCTGGCCAAGAGCCGCGGCAAGGAAGGTCAGATAGGTGGGGGCATTGTCGAGCACAGCCGAGAGCACTCCGGTGAACGCGTAGAATTGCATCGGTGTTTCCACGCCCAGCATGTCGGAATGCAACTGCAGGTAGTCCAAGGCCGGAATCATCGTCCCGAAAATTCCGAAAAAAAGCCATGCGACCTCCTTGATCGGATGGAGATTGAAGTGGTTCATCTCGTGCACTTGCTTCGGCGTGGCATACCAGGAAGCCAATGCGGCAGCACCCATGATGATTTCCCGCCAAGGCGTGGGGAGAAAAACGGCAGCCAGGATGATGCCGATGAAGATGAAGTTGCGTTTGCCGTCGACGCGGAATTCCTCGTGGGCCGTTTCGAGTTCGCGGACTGCTTCGGGCGCACGGCGGAAGTTGCGCGTGTCGGCAATCAGAAAAATGACCAGCAGCAGACCGACGGTGACGAGCCAAGGCATCCACAGATGCTCGGTCGTCCAGAAAAACGGAACGCCTTTCAGGTATCCCAAAAACAACGGCGGATCGCCGATGGGCGTGAGCGCGCCGCCCGCGTTGCTCACGATGAAAATGAAAAAGACCACGTGGAAAGCCGTGATGCGGTATTTGTTCATCCGGATCCAGGGACGGATCATGAGCATCGAAGCTCCGGTCGTGCCGATGAAGTTGGCGATCACTGCCCCAATCGCGAGGAAGACGGTGTTGCGCAGCGGGGTGGCTTCGCCTCGCACGCGGATGTGCACGCCACCGGCCACGATGAAGAGGGATCCGATCAGCGCGATAAAGCTGATGTATTCGTGCGCCACATCCAACAGGCGACCACGCTCGCCGAGCACGAAAAAGTAGTAACCCGCGGTGAAGAGTCCGAGAACGATGGCTACCTTCGGATAGTTCTTCTCCCACCAGTGAAGGTGGATAAAGGGCATGAGAGCAATGGAAAGCAGCATCACCCCGAACGGGAGGATCATCCACGGATTGGGCTCGATGGGCGTTGCAGAAATGGAAGCGGCTAGAATCAGCACGCGCGGATGTCACCGCAACTGCGGTTGCGACTCAAGGCCAATCGGTCTGTTTCGGTTCGAGCGCGGGTCCGTGCATTCCCCGTCGGGGCGGTCAGGCCGCGCGGACCAGCCAGAACACGTAGGCGGCGTAACCGAGGAGAAGCATGGCGCCTTCCTGGCGCGTGATGCGCTGCTGGTAGTAGGCCATCGGCCAGAGCAGAAGGGCGAATCCGGCCATGACCGCGAGATCACCCCCGCTGATTCCGGCTGCCTGCAACGGATGGACGATGGCGGTGATGCCCAGGATGCCGACGAGATTGAAGATGTTCGAACCGACGATGTTGCCGACGGCGATGTCGGATTCTTTTTTGATTGCGGCGAGCAATGAGGTGGCCAGTTCGGGCAGGCTCGTGCCGATGGCCACGATGGTCAGTCCGATGAGCGCCTCGCTCCAGCCATAGGTGCGGGCGATGATGATGGCGCCGTCGACAAGGAAGCGGGCGCCGAAGACGAGCAGGGCGAGTCCGCCGATAACCATGGCGATGTCGATGGCCAGTCCGCGTTTGGAGATTTTCACTTCCTCGCCGAATTCGGCGCCGAGGGCATCGGCGGGTTGCCGGCGGGCGAGGTAGATGCTGAAGATGACATAGGCGACAAGGATGGCGCAGAAGATGATCCCTTCCGTGGCTCCGAGATTTCCATCGGCCATGAGGGCCATCGAGAGCACGGTGATGCCGATCATGATCGGTATATCGATGCGCACGATTTGCGAGCTTGTGGCGATCGGTGTGATCAGCGCGCACAGGCCGAGGATAAGCCCGATGTTGCAGATATTGGATCCGACGACGTTGCCCACGCTGATGTCGGGCTGCCCGGCGAGGGCCGCCTTGAGGCTGACCATCAGCTCGGGCGAACTCGTGCCGAAGGCGACGACGGTGAGTCCGACGACCAGCGGGGAGAGTCCGAGTCGCAGGGCGAGCGAGGAACTGCCGCGGACGAGGCCCTCGGCACCGAAATAAAGGAGCACGAGGCCGGCGAGGAGATAGATGATGGCAAGCGTCATGATGGAGGCGGAAAAACTACACGGCTGGGGGCGCCTGATAAAGGAGAAGCGGCGTCCCGGCCGCTTTTTTGATGGTTAAGCGGTGGGGACGCCGCTTCTACTCTCCTGAAATGAAGGCACCTTTTGCTCCGAAGACCGAGGCGGCGCTTCTGGTGTTGGCGCACGGGTCGAGTGTGAACGCGACGTCGAGCCGGCCAACGCGGGAGTTGACGGAGCGGTTGCGGGACTCGGGGCTGTTCGGGGAGGTGGCTTGCGGGTTTTGGAAAGAGAAGCCGGGGCTGCGGGAGGCGTTGGATTCGTTGACCAAGCCGGAGGTTTTCATCGTGCCGAATTTCACGGTGGAGGGGTATTTCGTGCGGAATGTCATTCCGAAAGAACTCTCACTGGCCGGGCCGGTGACGCGGCGGGAGAACGGGCAGGTGCTGCGGTTGTGTTTGCCGGTGGGCGGGCATACGCGCATGACGGAGGTGCTCTTGCACCGGGCGCGCGGGGTGGCGCCGGGTGTCGATGTGGCGCAGGCGGCGTTGCTCGTGCTGGGGCATGGAACGCCGCTGGACACGCGGAGTTCGGAAGCAGTGGAGGCTCAGGTGGAGGCGATCCGGGCGCGGGGGATTTTCGCCGAGGTGCACGGGGCGTTCATGGAGACGCCGCCGAAGATCGAGGATTGGCGCGAGATCACGGGGTGCCGTGAGGTGATTGCGGTGCCGTTTTTCATCGCGGACGGTTTGCACAGCGATGACGACATTCCGGAGTTGCTCGGCATTCCCGGCGGGGGCGGCGCGGAGGAACGCGAGCGGCGGAATCCGCATCTGCTCGACGGACGGCGGCTTTATTATTCCCGGGCGGTGGGGACGGATCCGGGGATGGCCGAGGTGATCCTCGACCAGGTGCATTCTTGGGAACTCTGCGCCAAGGGGATCCCGCGAAACGGGGAGACAGCGGGCGCCGCGGTGTGATAGGGGTAGCGCATGGTCACCAAGCTCCTGCATACCCGCTACCGCGTGAACGACCTCGAGAAAACGGTCAATTTTTACAAGGACGTGCTCGGGTTGGAGGAAATCCGCCGCCACAAATCGCCGCGCGGGTCGGAGTTGGTTTTTCTGAAGACTCCGCAGAGCGAGGAATTGATCGAGATTTGTTCCTATCCGGCCAGCGGTCCCGTGGTCGTCGGGCCAGACCTGACTCATTTGGCCTTCGAGGTTACGGACTTGGAGCAATTCGCCGAGGATGCGGCAGCGAAGGGGTATCCGCTTTCCGATGGACCGACGACTTCGTCGACCGGCACGGTTTTCGCCTTCATCGATGCGCCCGAGGGCTACGAGATCGAGTTGATCCAGGCGCCGAAATAGGCGCGTGCTTATGGAATTCGATTGGCTCGAGGCCCCGTTCGACCTCAAGGCGCTCACGCCGCGGGCCATCGAGGAATCGTTCGAGGATCCGTTCAGCCTGCGCCTTTTGCCGGACACCGAAGCCGAGGAGGTGCGCTATTTCAATCTCGGGCGCACCGCGGACGGGACGGGAATTTTCAGCGTTTTCCGGACCGACGGGAAATCGTTCCGCGTCATTGCCGCGCGCCGCATGACGCGCGACGAGGAAAACTTTTTCGACCGCAAGAACGATGAGTGACGGAATCGAAAATCTGCACCTTCTGCGCTCGTGGTCCGAGGTTCCCGCCTTCGACTCGCCAAAGGCCGAATCCGAGTTCTGGCTGCGTCACAGCCTCGACCCGAAGCTGATGAATGCGTCGGTCTTGAAGGGGGACGCACGCGAGTCGGCCACCGTGACATTGCGCTTCGATCCGCGCTTGCTGGCGCGGATCAAACGCGTGGCGCGGTCGCGGTATCTGAATTATCAGAGCATGATCAAACAGTGGCTGGCGGAGAGGTTGGAAGAAGAGAAGGATGGAAGAGAAGGCTGAAACCTGAGTGTGAAGCCTGGGTGACAGGTGGATCGCGCCGTCCCGGCGCGATTCTTTTTGGGGAAATGGCGCTCGGAGTGCGCGATCCACCCGGTCATGGACCGCTGCCACAAACTGGGGTATAGAAAAACCTATTCCCCTTATGAAAATCGGAGTTCCCCGTGAGGTTAAGAAGCAGGAGCATCGTGTGGCTTTGTTGCCGGCCACGGCTTATCAATTGAAAAAACGCGGGCACACGGTGCTCGTCGAGCGCGGGGCGGGGGCGGGGTGCGGTTATCCGGACAGCGACTACGAGGCCGCGGGAGCGACGATGGTCGGCACGCACGCGGAGGCTTTCGACGCCGATCTGATCGTCAAAGTGAAGGAACCGCAACCTGACGAAATCCCCCTGCTGCGCAAAGGGCAGGTCCTTTTCACTTACCTCCATCTCGCGGCGGACAAAACCCTCACCGAAGCCCTGCTGAAAAGCGGAGTGACCGGCCTGGCCTACGAAACGATCGAGATCAACCGGCATTTGCCGCTGCTCGAGCCGATGAGCGAGATCGCGGGGCGCATGTCGGTGGTGGTCGGGGCCAACCTGCTGGCCAAGCACCATGGCGGCAATGGCGTCCTGCTCGGCGGCGTTCCGGGCGTGCTCCCGGGAAAGGTGGTGGTGATCGGCGGCGGGACGTCCGGCATCAATGCCGCGCGTATGGCGCAGGGGTTGGGGGCGGATGTGACCATTCTCGAGGTCGACCTCGAAAGGATGCGTTTTCTGGATATCACCCTGCACACGGCGCACACGCTGTATTCCAACGAGGCACATTTGCAGGAGGTGCTCCCGCAGGTCGACCTGCTCATCGGCGCCGTCCTCGTGCCTGGCGCGCGGGCGCCGCGGCTGATCACGCGCGAGATGCTGCGTCACATGAAACCCGGCAGCGTGTTTGTCGACATTGCCATCGACCAAGGTGGATGCGCGGAGACTTCACGTCCGACCACGCATGAGAATCCGACCTTCGTGGAGGAAGGGGTCATCCACTACTGCGTGGCCAACATGCCCGGCGCCTACGCCCGCACGGCCACCCAGGCCCTGACCAACGTGACCTCGCGCTACGTGGAAATGATCGCTGACCTCGGACTGGCCGGAGCTTGCGAAAAAGTCCCTGCACTACGCGGTGGAATCAATGTGCACGATGGCAAATTGACCTGCCCGATGGTGGCCGAGTCGCACGGACTGCCGCGCGCGGAGCTGCAGGTCTGAGAAGTCGGCCGTCGGCTTAAGCCGCGGCTGGAGCCTCTTCGGTCGAGGTCGCACGGGAGCGGCGCCACCGGACGTAGAGGGCCGAGAGAACGAGTAGGCTGGCTGCTGCCCAAGTGCCCGGTTCCGGCACGCCAGCGGCGACACTGAACGGAGCACCGAAGGCCGCATCATAGCCAACGCGCCCTACGCCCGAGAGAGAGATGAAGTTGATCGACTGCCAATTGACGAGGCCCGCTCCGACGAATGATGTCAGCGCGATGGAGTAATTGATCGCGGGATTCGGATCGACGTTCTCGGGAAACGACGAGGCGTAAGTGGCGACGTTGTTGGCGGTGTCGGTAAACTTCCAAGTGAAGGTGTTGTTGGTGGAGTCGGACGTGATCAGGGAAAATTGAACAAAACTGTTGTCCAGAGTGAAGAGAGGAGTGCCGCCTGTGACATCGACCCCGCCAAGACCATTTGTTCCTCCGATCCCTCCCCACTTTAGCTCGTAACTCGGAATGTGGTTGTTAGGGCTATTCAAAGCGGCTGTGCCTGCGGCCACTTCGAATGATGTTGGCGTATTGGTGCTGCCAGTAGTCGAAGTGATGCTCACAGCCATGGTGCGGTAGCCGCCGATGGAGTTGGTCGAGGCCACGGTGCTGGTTGTCGTAACGGTGTTGGTGGCTATAGACCGCCTTGCTTCCACGAGTTGATCCTGATCGAGAAGGTCGATGTAGGTGACGACTCCTGCATGGGCTTGGTGGGCGAAAGTTGCGAGCAGTGCCGTGAGCCCGAAAAGGGCCCGCTGGGAGAGTTTCATATGCATGGAATCCGTTGCCGGTTTTTGACTAAATATGAGCGTATTTTAGACCGGCACAAGAGAAAATTACCGGTATTCGCAAAACATTGGTCGCAAGGTGGTTGCGTTCCCCGATTGCCAATTCGCCGCAACCAGTCGTCAGGGCGCGACCCATTCGTCGAGGAGCGCCCTTTCGCCCTTGGTCAAGACGTCCGTTTGAATAACACCCCGCATGCGTTTGGCCAGAGCGACATCGCCCGTTCCCGCGGTGTAAGCGGCGACAACGGCCTGCTGCGACGGAGTCATGCGGTCGAAGAAGACGGTCACTTCATCGAAGGTTGCTTTGGCTGCCGCGGGGTCGTTCTTGCGCAGCATGAGCAGGGCGTGGGTGATGCGCGGGGGAATCTCCGAAGGTTGATCGGCGATCGCAGCGGTTGTCTCCGCAGGTTCGACGCGCAGTCCGCGGAAAAGTTCCATGTAGCGGCCGTGGTTGATGACCGACGGTGCTCCGGGAGCCGCTTCCAAAGCGCGCGCATACGCGGGCTCCAAAGCAGCCGTGCCGCCGGTGCGGCCGATGCGCTCGCGCAGCAGCGCGAAAGCGGCATCGGCAACTTCCGGGTTTGCGCACAGTCGTTCAAGTTCGACGTTCGCCGCAGCTCCGGCTCCGATGGAGTCGAGCGAATCGAGCATGGGGCGCAACTGCCGCTCGCGCGCGGCGGCCTGCACGGCCGCCCCGACGGCCTGCGACAGGGCCGAGCGCATGGCGACCGGATCGCCGGAGTTGACCACCGCCCACACTCGAGTCAGTTGCCGCATCGAGTCCGGAACCTTCTCGGCGCTTTCGGTGGTTTCCAGAACGCCCTGCCAGTTGGAGAGGCGCGCCAGTGCGTCCGTCCGGGCGAGGAACGCTGAAAGGTCGTCCGCGGCTTCTTGGGCGGTAACCAGGGTCAGTGCCTCACGCGCCATTCCTTGGCGGGAGAGCCAGAGGGCGAAGTCGGCGCGCTGGGCAAGACTTGCGGTGTCATAAACCGGCCGCAACTGCGCGTGCAGATCCTGCGCGGATGCGGTGCCGTTGCGCACCAGAAATTCCGCCGATGGCAAAAGTGCAGGATTCGAAGCACTGATATTTCTCACCCCCGCTTCGGCCCATCGTTTCTTGGTCTCCTGGTCAGCCGGCATGGTGCCCAAGCCGAGTGCGAGTGCCGCTTCGGCAAGCTCCGTCGACTGCAGACCGTCGATGATTTCCGTGATCTCTTCCAGAGCCGGGATGTCTTCCGGGGCAGGCTGGCCCAGCGTCCGCAAAGCGTGTCCGTAGCGCTCGTTGAGCAGTCGCGCCAATTCCAGTCGGACCTGCGGATTGTCGGATGTCTGGGCGCTCTGCCGCGCCTCGCTGATCGCCCTGTCGATGTCACCGCGCAAGGCAGCTCGGTTTGCCCGCAGGGGCGCGGCGTTGTCTTTGTTCCCGATGGCCTCGAGCTTCTGCACGGCCTCCTCGAACTGGTCCTCGGTGCCGAAGCGCATGGCGATATTGGCTTTCGACTCGACGTCCTCACTGCGCAGATCTCCCTTTTCCTGGAGCGCGAGGATTGTGTCCATCGCCTCCGGTCGTCCGAGTTTGGACTCGATCATCGCGCCGGTGCGCAGAACTTCGGCATCGTTGGGGCGCATTTCCCTTGCGCTTTGCAGTTGCAGCCACGCGATGCGGTAGTTGCCTTCTTCGAAATTTTTCCGCGCTTTGGAGGCGAGGTCGCGCGCGCGCCAACCAGTGAAGAAATAGAAGCCGACGGCCGCCGCCAGCACCGCGACCAGAATAACCAGCCACGGCCTGCGCAGAAGTTTGTTTCTGCGGTGCCTTCTCCTGCGCCGTGGGGCTTCCTCTGGCATGGGTGACCCGCAGCTACGACAATTTTATCCGCATGGCACAGCACGCGGGATATGCGAGCGATTCTTGCGGCGAACGCAATTGATCAGTCCCGTTCGCTGGGGCAGTTGGAGTCACCGCGCACGATTCCCGCGGCGACGGACATAGATCCCGGCAGCAGCAAGTCCGGTGATCACCAAGGCAAAAGTCCCGGGCTCGGGCACCGTGGAAGCGACGACTTGGATGGGAGCATCAACGGTGAGGTCCAATGCTGTGACGTTGCCGCCGGAAAAAGTGATGAGGTCGATCGCGTTCCAATCGATGGTGTTTGCATCAGCGAACGAGGCCAGTGGAATGTTGAAAGGAACAGGGGAATCGCTGCCCGGAAAGCTGCCGGCATAGGTCGCTGTCACGTTCGAAACGTCGGTGAAACTCCAGGTGAAGCCGCTGGGCAGATCCGCCGTTTGGAGCGAGAAGGACAGGAAGCTGGCCGACAGGTCCAAAGGGTCGCCGTTGCCCAGCTGAATTCCGCCGAGGCCGCTGGCGCCACCAAGTCCGCCCCATATCAGCTGAAAGGAGGCGTTGGCTGCGTTGCCGGAAGTAAGAGTGAGGCTTGTGTCGTCAGGGAACACTTCCAGAGATGCCAGCCCGCCTGAGGACGACCCGCCCACACTGCCAAGAATTGCTGTGCGATACCCGCCGATAATCGAAGCGCTCAGTGGCGAGGTAGTGTTGGTTTCAGTCGCGTTGTTGACATCAAGGTATTGCTCTCGGGTGAATGCGTCGATGAGGGTCGTCACTGGCGCGGCATAAGTTGATGCAGCAAGCGATGTCGCGACGAGCAGGGTGAGGATGGGGTATCTCACTTGGGAGAGGTGGCTGACACAAAACTTCGGCACTTTTCCGTAATTGGCAAGAGAGAATCTTTCGGCAGGAGATTTTTTTGGACGGTCGCCGGAGGGTTTCAGGTGCGGGGGTCGGATTTGGTCCACTCGCGGGCGTTGATCACGCGGCGCTCGAAGGGGGTGGCGCGGCGGATGAGGCGTTCGTTCTTTTTCGGGACGAAGCGGTAGTGGGGCACTTTGTTGAGGAGGTCGTCGAGTTCCCAGAGATCCTCGTGCGTCGTGACCCAGTAGTCGCCCATGGTGCGGAGGTCGAAGGGGCGGGAGTAGGAATAGAGGGTTTTCAGGCCGTCATGGTCCCGGAAGTATTCGTGGTAGTATGACATAGCCAACTCGCGAACGGTCTTGTAGATCGGATCCCGGTAGCGGACGACGGCGTGATTGGTCTTCGAGATCGCGCCCCAGCGTCCGTGTTCTTTGAACAGCGCGACGACATGCTCGTCATCGAGCTTGATCGTCTTGAGATCAAGGAGGAGCGGCGGCCTGCCGTGCAGCCAGAGCGCGGCGGCGGCGAGGAGCGCACCTTCGACGCAATGGGCTTTGCGTTCTCGCAGGACGCGGCGCGGGGACATGTGGGTGTCGCCGTGCTTTTCAAAATTGATGGGCAGGCGGTCGAGGAAGTCCTGGATTTTGCGCGGCGTCGAAAGCTTCCGCAGGGTCGCTTGCTCTTTGGGTGTGAGGCCGAACATCGTCCGGGACTCTAGCACGGGACGGCCCTGCAACGAGGGCTGAGAAACCCGTCTTGAACGCGATGACTGGTTCGCAGTTTGTTCTTGCTTTGTCATCTTGGCTGCCCGCTAATGCTTTTGAATCACCCCCTGTTTATGGCCGACAAAAACACGATCCTGGTGGTCGATGACGACCCCGAGCGTTACGGCTTTTATTGGCAGATCTTCAACGACGACCCCGAGGAGTTCAGCCCGCTGCCGCCCCAAGACGGCGCCCCCCGCCAGCATCCCTTGGTGCCGCATTCTCTCGGAGATTTTTCACGGTTCGAGGAGATGTTCCGGCAGATGGTGGAACGCGGTGACCGTCATCCGCTCTGCATCGTCGATATGCGTTTCGAAAAAGAGAACAACAACCGCCGCGGTTTCGTGACCGTGCGTCTCGTCCGCGAACTCGACCCCGACATCAGCATTGTGGTCGCCACACATCTGCCGGACATCGAGTTGGAGGACGTCCGCGAGGCGGCGGGCGACAATGCTTTTCTATTCCGGTTACCGATGCTCGACGAATCGCTGAAGACGGAATTCCGGAACACGGTGCATCTGCTCGTCGATCGCTGGAATGCCAAGCAGAAGCTGCTGCGCTCGATGCGCGAGTCGTCTCCCGAGCCGGTGCCTTTGTCGGAGGTGCTCAACGAGATTTGTGGAGAGTGGCACCGCCGGAACGCGCCGATCGAACCCTACGTCAATCCCGGCCTGAGCGTGCGCAGTCATCGCGAACCGCTCGCGCAAGGACTGCAGTGTGTTCTCCGTCACGCTGTGGAGGCCTCCCCGCCGGATGGCTGCGTCCGCGTTTTCGGAGAGGGCACCGCATCGGGTGCGGTGGTCACCGTGACCAATGAACGGCACACGGCGCCGCTGCGCTCGCTGGACGACCTCATGCATGTGCACGCGGGCGAGCACGCGCCCGGATTTTTCCTTTTCGAAGCGTTCCTCCGTTCCGCGGGCGGATCGCTCAAAGTCGGCAGCGCCGGATCGTCCGGAGGCACGACGCTCACCGCGGACATTCACCACGTCTGACGACGTTGCGGGCCGGTCAGCACCGGCTTGACCCCGTGCCCTCGGGGTAAAATCCTACCCCCATGCCAGACCGCGGCCTTTCCCAACGCGTCACCGAGCGGATGCTCAAGGGCCTGTTGCGGGCCTTGGCCGAGCAACCGGCGCAGGGGTTGGAGGAAAATTGCCGCGCGATCGAGAAACAAACGGAATCATTCGCCCAGGCCCACGTGTCTCTCTTCGCCAACCTCGGCTCCGTGACAGTGCCCGAGGAAGCCAAAATCGAGGAAGCGCCGAACGGCAGTCTTTACCAGTCCAACCTCAAGGGCGGCTCCAGTTTGTTCGTCCCGCGTTCCTCGGTGGCCCTGATGGGCGAGGAGCAGTGGGAGTTCGCCCGCAAGAGCGTTCAACTCAACGACCTTTACCGCCAAGTGGTCGAAAACACACCCAATGTGGTGGCGGCTTACATCAACACGGACGAACCGGTCGACATGAACCGCTACTACCCCTTTATCGACCGGCCTTGGGATGTTTACCCCGCCGATCTCGACATGAAGGATTTCAATTTCTTCCACGAGGCCGATGCGGAGCACAATCCCGGGCACAAGACGGTGTGGACTGGGATTTATGCCGATCCGGCAGGTCGTGGTTGGATGCTTTCCTGCATCGCCCCGGTTTATGTCGGCGATGTCCTCAAGGGAGTGGTCGGGCTCGACGTCACCTTCGGCGAAATGCTCGACAGCATCGTGAAACTCAGCCTTCCCGGCGGAGCCTCCTCATTGCTTGTTGCGCCGACCGGCGCGATTCTCGCACGCACGGACCGCGTTCGCCGGCTGCTCGGTCTCGGCGAGTTGCAGCCGTTTGAATACACGGGACCGATCGCTTCGCCGGAAACGGATCCCAAGGTCTTGCGGCTGGACAGCGTGGAGGATGAGGCTCTGCGCGAAGGGTTGCTCGCCTTCCTTGACTCGGACGACAGCTTGCGGGAGGTCCCTTCCCCGGAGGGTCCCATCCTGGTCGCGCAGGCCGTCGTGCCGGCGACCGGCTGGAAATTCTGGCTGGTCGTCCGGCGATCCGATCTCCTCGAGGAGGTCGATGAATTGGCGGGGCTGGAGTCGCGGCTCCAGTCCGAACTGAATGCCCGGGAACGGGAACTCGCTTACATCAACGGCCTCTACGAATCCGCCGCCGCCCATTTGCACGACATCGGCAACGCGGTCACCATCCTCGAGTCCTCGCTCATCGACCTGAACAAGCTGGTCAAAAGTTCCGAGCAATACCCCGAGGCCTTCCGTCTGATCCGCGCCGGCGGCGAGGCCGGCGAGGCCACCTTGCGCCGCTTCGAGGAAGTGTTGACCGGCAAAAACGTGCCCGCGCTCAAGGCCATCGCGAATTCGATCACCCGGCTCAAGCAGCGCATCAACGACGCGCTCTCGCGTGATCTGGCCGCGTTCAAAGCGGCGACCAAGCTGCAGAAGGCGACAAAGTTCCACGCTGACGGATTGCGCATGAGCGAGGAAATCGACCTCCCGCAGCTGCTCGAGGAAGTCTGCGCCGGTTTCCGCAAAAGCCAAGTCGCGGTGGAATGGTCCGCGGCCGCCCCGGTCACCGTGCGCAGCCACCGCGCCATGCTCAAGGGCGGGCTCGATAATGTCATACGCAACGCCGTGCAAGCCTCCCTGCCCGGCGGCACGGTCCGCGTGGACTGCGCGCAGACCGCGGACGGCGCGATCGTGACGGTGACCGACCAAGGGCGCGGCATCGCCGCGGCCGACCTCCGGCGCGTGGGTGAACCGGGCTTCACAACCGAAACCGACGGACACGGCCTCGGCCTGCACTACTTCCGCAAACACCTGGAACTCTCGGGCGGGAATTTGGAATTTTTCTCCGCCGGCCGGGGCCAGGGGGCCCGCGTCACCGCGACCATCAACCATGCCTAAGCACACCATCCTCGCCGTCGACGACGAAGTCGAAATCCTCGAGCTTTACCGCAAGGTTTTCAATGCCTCGCCGGCCTCCGACTTCGACCTCTTCGCCGACAGCAGTGCGGAGGAGTTGTCCACGGTGCTCGAGTGCCGCACCTATTCCGATCCGGAAAAACTCCTCGAGGAATACCGCCGCGAGGTTGCGCAGGGGATCCATCACCCGCTGTGCATCGTCGACATGAAGATGCCGCTCCATGCGGAGGGTTTGGAGACGGCCGGGAAGTTGCGCGAAATCGACCCCGACATCGACATCGTTTTCTGCACGGCGAACTCGAAGATCGTCCCCGAGGAAATCCACGCGCGGTTGCGCGAGCGCGTCTTTTTCGTGCTGAAACCGCCCAACATCGAGGAATTCACCGTGATGGTCCGCTCCTTGGTCGACTACTGGCAGAGCCGTCAGGATTTGCGGCGCGAGACGGCTTTTCTCGAGAGGCTGCTCGAGTCGGTTCCGGATCTTATATTCATGAAAGACTCCAAGGGCATCTACATGACCTGCAACAAGACCTTCGCCCGTTTTGCCAAGCGCGCCCCGGAGGAAATCATCGGCGGAAGCGACTGCGACTTCCTCCCGCCGGAACTGTGCCGGACTTTTCTCGAGCAGGATATCCAAGTCATGGAATCCGGCCGACCGCTGACCTACGAGCAGTCCGTCGAGCATCCCGATGGTGGTTGGTGCGTGCTGGAGACGGTAAAATCACCTGTCTTTGCCAAAAACGGCGAATGTATCGGCTTGATCGGCATCGCCCGGGATATCACGAATCGCAGCCAGAAGGAATAAGCAGCGCTCCGGCGTGGCAGATCGCGCTTTTTCAGAAATGCCGCCTGGAAAATTCCCGGCCCGATCCCGATTTGAAATAGCGCTCGAAACCGCTTGCTTTCGTCTTGTTGCGAAAGGCGACTGCTGTCTCCACGCGCCAAGGGTTGTATTTTGAGGTGTGGCTTACTTTGCCAGCATGGTGCGCGGCGAGGCGCGTGTTCAGATCGGCAGTCGACCCGATGTAATGACGTTCGGGGTGGGACTCACTGACGAGAATGTAGACGTAGTGGAACACGGGAGCTTTGATGTTCGCATTTGGCTGGCTTGCCAAGCCGTAGACTCGCCGGTTTGTGCTTTCGAGCGTAAGCCCGCCTACGCTCCTGCGGAGGCTCCGGCGTGGCAGCCTTCGCTCTTGCTGCGCGGCGAGCGAAGGCTGGAGGCGACGGGGGTCGAACCCGTGTCCTCATGGCGTTGGACGCCGCCCGCTACATGCTTAGCTGCCGGTGAGTTGTCGGACTCGGGCTGCTCGGCAGCGCGCTACCCTCGTCGTATCGTCCACGAGAAGATCCCCGGCGGCGGCGGTCGATCCCGTCGCCGAGTTGCCTGCTGTCGTCGGCTTCCCGCCTAGCAGGCGTCAACTGGAAGCCGTCGCGGGCGTTTAAGCCGCGAGAGCGAGATCTTCGTTCTCTGCTGTTATTTTTTTGATCCGATTTTTTACGAGGCCAACGAATCATCCTCGGCATGCGGACGTCGCTTCGCACCATGAGTCGAAACCAAATACGCCCCCGAACAGCTTTAAGATCGGACGAGTTTGGCTTGTTGTCAAATCGTTCAGCGGTCATGCGGCTCGACGGCCTGGGACGCCCCATCAGTGAAAATTGGGCGGTCACAACTGATGGCTGCCTATGCCATGGTCCGGCCCCCAGGGCGACCTCGGATGAGGCCGGACCGCGCAATGACGTCAGCGCTCGCATGGGCCCTGCACGAATCGCCTAAATGATCGGCGTAATCGTTCAGAGCGATGGACGCCCGATTCAGGAGTCGCGGCAGGATAAGAGGACGCCGTTGGGTCCGATGTATACCGTGCACGGTGCGCCGCCTTCCGGCAGCTTAACGATCTCGGCGACGATGTCCTTGCGAGAGTCATCGCAGCGTGGAGTCCGCTGGTGATTCGGCACGGTAGCTTATCCAGCGCTAGCTCGCCTCCTACACAGCCTTGACCGTTTTAAGGAAGCAGAAGCGTTTTCGACGGTTCAGTAATCCCCGATCAAACCGCCGCCAACTTGCGCGCCAGCGCGCTTTTACGGCGGTTGGCGGTGTTGCGATGGATGGTGCCGCGTTTGACCGCACGGTCGAGGGCCGAACTCAGTTCACCCGCATGCTCTGCGGCGCTCTTCTTGTCCTTCGCCGCAAAGGCGGCGTTCGACTTACGCGAGAGGGTCTTCAATTGGTGGAGCGTGCTGCGATTGCGCGTAGTGCGCACCTTCGCTTGGCGAGCGCGTTTGGCGGCGGATTTGATGTTGGCCATGGTGGTTTACTTACTGGTTTAGTAGGTTTGTTTCGAGGGTTCTTATGGGTTTCGCTCTGCGGACACGTCCGCATCTGGTTGGTGCCAGGGGCGAGAATCGAACTCGCGACCAAGGGCTTATGAGTCCCCTGCTCTACCGCTGAGCTACCCTGGCGCGCGACAGAGTAGGTTTAGTAGTCTGGGATGGAGCAGTCGGCAAGCGGGAAAACTCGGCCCGCTTCAATGGTCTGGCTTATTCTCCCTGGAGTTTGAAGCCTTTGTTTCGGAGTAGTTTGACGAGCTCACTTTTGGCTACGTCCA
This sequence comes from Chthoniobacterales bacterium, assembly GCA_044355525.1. GTDB lineage: Bacteria > Verrucomicrobiota > Verrucomicrobiia > Chthoniobacterales > JACTMZ01 > JACTMZ01. The sequence continues at coordinate 1,385 of JBIKXZ010000004.1, read as the reverse complement.
TCGTCCAGTCTAGGTCCCAAGACTTATAAGTCTCGGTCAGATTCATAGCGGCGGTCAAAGCGAGGTTGTCGATTCGCGCGGGCTGATTCATGACGGTGCCCATTACGCCAGCCAGACGGCTGGGAGCAACTACGGAGGCGCGCAAGTTCGGCCGGGAGAGCCGGACCAATGCATCGCTACCAGAGAGCCAAAGAACATCGCGGTCGCCAGCGAGCCAGAGGGGGTCCTCGGCATTCGATGGTTCCGCCTTGTCCGTGCCGCGCAGGCCGGTTACGACCGTGCGGGAAGGTTTGACCTTGGCCGTTCCGGGCAGCGGACCGTTGGAGACGATGTTGGCGTCCGCGCGCTCCTCGACCACGTAGCGGTTGTCAGTTGCGCTGCCAACTTTCGTCGTGCGGGTGATGATCAGAATCACCTTTGGGCCACTCGTGGCCTCCCGATCCAACAGGACGAAGCCACCTGCAACGAATGGCACTTCGCTAGCTCCGATTGATTGGGTGCCGCGAGCGGTGAGATTGTAAACCAGCACGGTGGGGTCTTTGTGCGTAATGATCCATGGGCCGTGGATCTGCGGCGCCGTCAGTCCGGGAGCGTTGACGCGCAGTTGGTAGAAACCTGCTTGCGACGCGCCGAAAGTTGCCTGGCTAGGTGTTAGATCCAGCACAGGACCCTTGGCTGCGGCGATAGGCGCCCCCCCCTTCAGCCACTGATAGGTAGCCCCTTCAACCTCAACCGGTTGAATTCCAAGCTTCACCTTTTCATCCGACTGGAAGGCATACGCGCCGGGGGGGAGGAAGGGCGACGAGGAAGGAGGCTCGGGAGCCGTGGAAAGAGATATGTGTGCAGACCCCTCGCTGGGAGCGACGCTGTTGGCAACAAGGGTATTGCCGACATTACTTCCAGCGTACAAGACGTTGCTGGTAACGCCCAACTCAATGACGTTGACATCGATCGCACTAGGCGATGGAGCAAGCCAAACTGTATCGTAAATAGAGAGACCACCGATAGTTCCGCTTATAATCGCCCAGTCCGTGGTGGAATTGGCTGTCGGAGCAGAGAAGCCCCAAGCAAAAAGGCGCGTATCGGTGGCCGTAGTGAGGAGATCGACCGATTGGTAGAACTGACCCAAGGCGTCGGTGGTAACATCGCTTCCAGCGAAGGGCTGCCAGGCTGCTTGGAGCGCCGAGTAATCTTTACCGGTGAAGAAAGCCGTGCCGGCAGAGTCCGTGTATCCGCTAAAAGTGCCGAGCTGAAACAGACCTCCCGAATTCGTGCTTTGGCCGTTAAGAAAGGAACCTAGGGTCAGTCCGTAATCGACTTGCGCTGATTGCGATTGAAGAGCCGTGCCCAATAGCACCACGAAAGACAGAACATAGAGGCGGGGA
>JBIKXZ010000244.1:0-3153 GCA_044355525.1 Chthoniobacterales bacterium | reverse complement strand
GACGGGCGCGTAGCATTGGCGGAACCGGCGCTCATCTCGGCAACGGGGCTCCTGATCATGCCGCGCGGCGCGTGGCCATGATCTTCGGAAGCAGAATGTCTTTGATCCAGCGTTCGAGTTCACCGCGGAGATGCGTGAGGAAGGTGACCGAATAGATAAGACGAAGGGAGGCGAGGAAGTATTTGTTTTGCTCGAAGAAAGCGCGCTCCTCGGCGCTCATGTCGGCGAAGTAGTGCTTCTCGAAGTGCTGCCAGAATTCCAGGCCCTGCTCGGTCGCGATTTTCGTGGCGAGCATGCTGAGCCCAAGCTCCGGCACGCCGTAGATCATGTAGATCAGACCGAGATCGAAGAGATAGCTCCCGGTCGAGAAGTCGCCCATGTCGATGATGACCAGCTCGCCGTTCTGCATCATGATGTTGCTCGAGTGCAGATCGAAGTGCACGCAGGTGTCCGAGTCGGGCAATGACTCGAGTTTCTCCATGAGGTATTCGCTTTCCTCGGGAGTGAACAAGTAACCGACGTCGCGGATGTAGCCGCGGAAGCGGTCCTTCAGATCCGGCAGGACGTTTTTGTCGCCCTCTGCCGCGTGCAGGGTCTTGGCCGCGTCGGAGAGCATCTTCGCGTAGCGGTCCAGATTGGCGGTGTCATTGCGGATCACCGCGCTGAAGAGTTCCGCGTCAAGCAGTTCGTAGACGACGCCCGAGCGTGTGCCGCAGGAGACGACGTCGTAGGAAATGGCGGTGGGCACGCCCATGACGAACGCGGCCTTGGAATATTGCTTCTCCCGCTCGGCGATCTCGGGTTCGACGCCCTCGTGGTAGACTTTGACCACCGTTTCATGGTCGAGGCGGTAGCACTCGCCGCAGACGCCGGCCGAAAGCAACTCAAGACCCTCGATCGAAATCTCGCGCGTCTTTTTCCCGATGGTGATCATGTCGGACAGGCCGGTCAGATCGAAAACCTCGCGCACGTGGGGCGAGACATTGGTCACGACCAGTTTGCCCTGCGCTTTGGCCATGGCCTGGTGCGCTTTGAGCACGCTGCGGATCCCGGCGCTGGAAATGTAGTGGCATTGGGCGAAGTCGAGGACGAGTTCGCGCACGCCGTCCAAGACGAGCTTGGCATCGAGCGACGGGGCTGTGGTGGCGTCGAGGCGTCCGTCGAGCTTGACCGTGAACGTGTCGCCGGCTGTTTCGGTGGCGATGTTCACGGAACTTTCGGGGCTTCGATCTCGTGGCAAACGCCGAGCACGCCGAGGACTTTGCCGTCCTGGCCGATCCAAGGTGTCTTCAGGGTCTCGACATAGACCTTCCGGCCGTCGGGATAGACCAACCACTCTTCGTTCTTGGTAGCTTTGCCGCTGGCCAGCATCGCTTTGTCATAAGACTGGAATGATTTGCCCATTTCCTCGGGGAAAAGGTCGAGGTCTGTTTTGCCGACAAGCTGGTCGAGCGGCTTGCCGAGCAGGGCGGCCCACGCGGTATTGCCCCCGCGGTAAACACCGTCGGTGTCTTTGTAAAAGATGATGTCCGGGATCGAGTTCATCGCAGACGTGAGTGTTTCCAGTTGCCCGGCTGCGTTGTCTGCGGCGGGTGACAGTTGCGTAGTGATGGCGAGTGCCGCGGCAACTGCTGCGGCGAGGAGGGTGTTTTTCATGAAGGTGTATGTTGCCGGAAGTTTCTCCCGGAGAGAAATCAAAACTCCCGCAGGAGGCGGCCGGCGGGGAGGACCGGGGTGAAACCGTTTTCGCTGTTTTGCACCAACATGTTCGAAAGCTCGCTCTCCATCGTGGTGTGGATGAGCAGGCCGAACCGCCGCCGGCAGCTGCACGCGTCGGGATGACCGTCGATTGCGCCGCCCTGGTTAAGCGTCGCGGTCGAATTCACTCCGACGCTTTTCCGCCGCGTTCCACTTTTGACTCCGCGGAAATGAGAACGCTCGCCTTATCCCACGCTCCGGCCAGATTGAACTGAATCCACTCGGGACTGAGGTGGATATCCAACGTATCAAGCCGTCCCGGCCCCAGATTCTGATAGCCGTGCGGGATGTTCGCTGGACCCAAGACCACGTCTCCGGTTTCAGCATCGATTGTCCTCTCGCCGACCGTGAATCGAGCACGGCCTTCGGTAATCGTGAAAATTTCGTCGTATGGATGAACGTGGAGGGTCGGGCCTTCGCCGACCACGTCGGTAACGTAACGAATCAGCGTAACGCCGGTATCCAAAGTCTTTCCTTCCAGCAGACCGCGCAGCGCCCGCCCCGGAGTGAGCCATTCACTGGCGGCAATTTTTGCGGGTTCCGTTTTCGACTGAATTGGCATGGATACTTGGTGGTTTGATTAGTCAGCTTGGTCGGACGCCCGGATGCGCCATCCCACGGTCACACCGACGGCTGCTGCCGCGCCGCCGAGTATCGCTTGGCGACGCGTTGCTAATCCCGATCCGCTGGAGGGGGCAGTCAATCGATGGACGTTGTGTGCCGCAGTGGTCTTTGTCGAGGGACAAAGCGGACGCCGGGGAGTCCCTGAACCCGCGCGCGGCGGGTGTGGTTGGGGAGTAACTGCAGGGTTTTCAGACTGGTGGATCGCGATGTCCCTATCGCGATTTTCCCGACGAGGAATCGCGCCGGGACGGCGCGATCCACCTTTGCTTTGGCTCATGGCCGCATAACACATCGAGTTACTCGGGAGTCCCTAAACCCGCGCGCGGCGGGTGTGGTTTGGGAGTAACTGGGGCTACCAACCCTGCAAGGGGGAAAGGCACCGACGCTCATAGAGCGCCGCTACACCTCGACGAAAAATTGTAGCGGCGCGTCAGCCGAGGCTTGGCGAGACAGGCTGAAGCAAAGCGAAGCCAACTGATATGACCGTCGCCGCCTGAAAACACTTCGAGTTGCTCGGGAGTAATACCGCGGCGCGTCGATGAATTTGCGCGATTATGATCGGCCTCCGCACCGATCGCTCGGGGCACCGTTCAGCGCCAGTAGTTGTTGGCCGCGGCGATGGTCGCGAATTCCTGCGCCACGGTTTGCCCGATGGCGATGAGCATGGCGGGATCTTCGGCGTAGACGGGGCGCAATCTTTCGCGCACTGCGGCGTCGGGTTGCGTGGCTTTGATGATGAGGCGCGCCATCTTCATGGCGAGTTGGCGGCCT
>JBIKXZ010000245.1:0-3153 GCA_044355525.1 Chthoniobacterales bacterium | reverse complement strand
TGTCACGAGTGCTGGTGGTCTTCATAGTTTTTCCTTCCATCGGTTCTTGGAGTATTCGGCGTGCGTCATGAACATGAGCACGAAAAGGAGTTGGCGGTTGAAATGGGCGGCCACAATGAGGCGAAAGGCGTTGCCGCCGATGTTGAAGACCAAAACGACACGGCCACTGGCCACCTTGACTTGATCGGCGCTGCGCCATGTTTTGCGCACATCGGCGAGACTGCGCCACGAAGCCGCCATGGCGGACTTGAGCCAGGCTTCGAGCGAAGCTTTGGCGCGGGGATGGAGTTTGGCGTATTCACGGATGCGGGCGGGTTTGATGACCCTCATTGAATACAATGTGTATGCATAGGGATGGTTTGTCAAGAGGCGGGACAGTCAGGTATCAGCCGGGGCGAGAGTTGCCAAGATGAGTCAAGTTATGAGTCAAGTCGTCGCTGAAGCCATGCTAGCCACGACCGGAAATGTTGCTTGGTTAATCCCCGAACAAGAGCGGTGCCTGCGTGGCATACGGGTTGTTCGGACTTTGCGAGGAATACGGGCTCCCGTAGGTCGAATACGGGTTGTTGATCGAGGTCGAGGAATTGACTCCTTCGCTCGCGCTCATGTCGCCCTGCGGGTCCCGCATGCGGGATCTATCCCGAGCGCTCAGCGCTCCGGTGTTCAGGACAATCACCGTCGTCCTCGACGATCTCCGCGGCGCGGTAAACTCGGGCGATCTCGGGATCGAGGTCGCATTGTTCAACCAGCGGATCGACATCTACCACTGGGGCGACAAAGGGCTGAAAAACCGGAGCAGCCGCAGGCGGAGTAACAGGTGGCGGGTCAAAAGTTGGAGCCGAGCGAAGCGAGACAGCGTGAGGCGAAGCCGAGGGCAAAATAGGCTCGATGGCGGGTGTCCGCAACGCGGTATTGAATTGGTCCAGATCGGTGTCGGTGACGGGTTCGTCGTCCCAACCGAATTGCGCATGAGCGGGCAAAGCAGCTGTCAGTAAACCGATAGCGAGTAAGAGAAGAAAACACCTATGGATCACAGGTCTCTGATGGCGAACATTGGCTTTTGCCAATGGATGGGAGGGCGAGCTTAAGGCTTTCATTCTAAGGTTAGTTCCCGTTCGTGCTCCGACTTTGCGCCGTTCGGATTTGTCCTCTTGTTTTGCGTTACTCGGTCAGAACGAATACCGCAGTGACCACCGTCCAACTCAACGATGAAGAAGCTTGCGGGTGGAAAGTTCCCGTTCCAGTTGCCCAACGAAACAAAGGCGTCGATTGCCGTGCGATCGATAAAATCACCGATGGTATCAAGAGTGGCTTGATCGAAGGGGAAGTCGTCTTTGGCCAGGACAGCGAGATTGCACGTTTGCGACCAACTGCCGGGGGCAGGATTGATCCAGCAGATTTTCGAACTGAGGGTCACGGCGCGGCTGGGTCGGGTGATCGGAAAGCGGACAGCATCTCCTTCACCTTTCCAACCAGCGTAGATTCTCGAGGGATCTTTGTAGTTGTTGTAGGTCTCGATTGCTTCAACCGTGGCAATCCCGCAGAGCGCATCCAGCGTGTCCCAGCATGGACGGCCGACGGCGATAACCCTGCGAGGGCGACACTCACGGCCGAGAACCTCGATTGCCTCAATGATCGAAAGGCCCTGGAGGTCTTGGAGCCAGCGGGGGAATTTTTTCATGTGCTTGTGGGAAGTGTGTTCAGTTGATGACCAGACCTCGGGTGGCTCCGGGGATCCGGAAGAGAACGCGTTTCGGGACGGGGTTGCCGGGATACCAGACCTTCTGCTCCCAGCCGTCGCCGTCGGGCATGCTGCATTTGAGGACAAACACGCTGCCGATGCCTTGGCTGGCCCAGTTGCCGCTCTCGGTGGCATCGACGACGACTTCCAACGGAGTGGTGCCGAGGTATTCGTCGTTCAGCTCGACCACGCATCCGGTGGGGATGCTGCGCACGTCGATCTTGGCAATGGGCTGCGCCTTGCGCACCGCCGGCTCGACCGGCGGGGTGAAGGTTTCGCAGGCGCACAACACGCACGCCGACAGAAGAACCGGCCCAAGGGAGAGAGCTCGCTGCATGAGGAACAGTGAACAAAAGGCAACGAAGGAAACAAAGGGCGTTGCGTGTCATAGCCGAGGTCGCTCGGCGTCAGCGGTTTGCCCGGATTTCAAGCCGTCCGGCCGGCTCCAAAACAGGTCAACACCGGCGAGATCTCCCGTCCTCTTGGTCGCGACTCTCGTCGAACAACCCCGGTAGTTCGCTGGTCGTTTTGGAACGGCTGTCCTTGCGGGGAGACCGGGTTCTCTTCGCCGCAGCCTTGGGGGGATTCGGCGCGGGTGAGGGCTTTTGTTCACCGGCTTCGACCGATTCGGCATGGACATCGAGTTCCGAGAGATACACGGCATCGGCCGGAGTATGTCCGGCGAACATGACGCGCATGACGGCGGGGAAATAGCGGTCGGCGGTGGACAGGCTTGCCGAAAAGACGCCGCCGATCACATCGTCGTCGAGTCCCTTGTCACGGATGACCTGTCCGAGGTGGAAGTTGACGTCCCCCGTGTCCATATCGATGTCGAAGTTTCCGATCGACATGCCGTGATTCGCCCGGGCCAGAGCCTCGGCGACCAAGGGACGGATCTTCGGGTCCCGCGCCACGACGGGATAGTGGATGCGGACTTGGATCAACTCGTCGTGATGGGTGAGCTGGACGCGGCAATTGTAGACCACGCAATCCCCCGTGATGAAGAGTTGAACGCATTTGGATTCGGGGTCGGCGTGAAACCGGAAATCGTTCGCCTCGAAGTGCGCGACGAGGGTTTCGAAGGCTTGGTTGGAACCGTAAGGCGGAGAGGATTCGGACATACCTTGCATGGTTGTCCCGTGCGCGCGGGAGCGAAAGAGCTTTGTGTGTCATAAGCCGCCGCAGCGGCCGCATGAGGCATACGGCTGACGGCATACGGGTTTAGCGTGTAAAGCTTGGAGCAAGAGCAGGAAGGTGAAGGGACGAGGGAAAAATAACAGAGGCCAGACGCCAGTTGGCAGTGCTTAGCCAAAAAACAGAGGAACTCTCACGGGGGTGCGGAGGGCGCGGAGGACGGCGACCAGAGGTCAGAGGGCCAGAGGTTTGGGCGTCAGAAGTCAGGTGACAGGAGA
>JBIKXZ010000243.1:0-3155 GCA_044355525.1 Chthoniobacterales bacterium | reverse complement strand
TTCGCAATGGATGAAGAGCGTGTCGCCGGGGAAGACGGGTTTGCGGAATTTCACTTCGTCAGCGCTCATGAAGTAACCGATCTTTCCGGAGTTCTGGGTGTTGAGCATCATGAGGATGCTGGCCACCTGGGCCATGGCTTCGACTTGCAGCACGCCAGGCATGACGGGGTGGTTGGGGAAGTGGCCCTGGAAGAAGGGTTCGTTGATCGTGACGGATTTCACGCCGGTGCACTTGGTGTCGCCTTCGAACGCGACAATGCGGTCGACCATGAGGAAGGGGTAACGGTGAGGGAGAATCTTCATGATCTCCGTGGTGGGCAGGACGCGCTCTCCGACAGGCAACTTGGCCGGCGGGATCATGGCCATCATGGTGGCGTGCTGTTTGGCAATGGCAGCGGCCAGTTCGGTGTTGGGTCCGTGTCCGGGTCGCACGGCGACGACGTGTCCGAGCAGCGGGCGTCCGACCAGGGTGAGGTCGCCGACGATATCGAGAATTTTGTGGCGGACGAATTCGTCCTCGAAGCGGAGCGGTTCTTTGCTCAGGACCGAGTTGTCGCGGATGACGATGGCGTTCTCGAGGCTGCCGCCGCGGATGAGGCCCTTTTCCATGAGCGGCTCGACGTCCTCGTAGTGGACGAAGGTGCGCGCGGGGGCGATTTCCTTTTCGTAGGTCTCGGGGGTGATCTCGAGGCTGAGGTATTGCGTGAAGGTGCCGTTGGGTCCGGCTTGGGTGCAGGACACGCGGAATTTGGTGTCAGGAAGGATGACGAGGATGGAGCCGTTGTTGGTGTGGATGGCGACCGGTTCGCGGATCTCGCAATAACGGCGCGGGGCTTCCTGCTCGACGATGCCGGCCTTTTTGATCAGCGCGACATAGGGCGCGGCGCTGCCGTCGCCGATGGGCGGCTCCATGGCGTCCATTTCGATGATGGCATTGTCCACCCCGAGGCCGGTGAGTGCCGAGAGAATGTGCTCGACGGTGTGGACCTTGACATTGCCTTCGACGAGGGTGGTGGCGCGTTCGACGGTGCGGACATTGGAGGCGAGGGCGTCAACGGTGGGGTGGTCTTTGAGGTCGGAGCGGCGGAATTTGAAGCCGTGGTCGACGGGAGCGGGATGGATGGTGAGGGTGACCTTTTCCCCGTGGTGGAGGGAGACGCCCGCGAGCGAGGCGGACGAGGCGAGCGTGTGTTGTTTTTCCATGAAAAGGCGGGCGGTCAGGCGGCGAGCCGTCCGTCGATCAGGGCGATTTTCCGGTGGGCGACGGCGGCGGCCTCGGGACTGTGGGTGACAATTATTAGAGTAGCGAGGCGTTGGGAGGCAATCTTTTGGAAGAGTTCGAGGACGCGCGCGGCGTTGTCCGAATCGAGGTTTCCGGTGGGTTCGTCGGCGAGGAGGAGGGCCGGCCGGTGGACCAAGGCCCGGGCGATGGCGGCGCGCTGCATTTCGCCGCCGCTCATCTGGTGCGGGAAGGCGCCGGCGCGCGGGGTGAGTCCGACCAAGTCGAGCATTTCCGCGGCGCGGGCGCGGGCCTCGCGGGCGCGCTCGCCGCGGAGGAGGAGGGGCAGTTCGACGTTCTCCATGGCGGTCATGGCAGGAAGGAGATTGAAGAATTGGAAGATGATGCCGAGATGCTCGCGGCGGTAAGTGGTAAGGGCGGCGTCATCGGCTCCGTGCAAGGCGAGTCCGTCGACGGTGATTTCGCCGGCGGTCGGCTGATCGAGTCCGCCGAGCAAATTGAGCAGCGTGCTTTTCCCGCAGCCGCTCGGTCCGGTCACGGCGACAAATTCGGCGGGCGCGATTTCCAAGCTCACATCGCGCAAGGCGTGCACTTCGCCGCCGGGCGAGGGATAAAGGCGGGAGACATGGCGCAGGCTGATCATGCGAAGGACGAGATTTCCCGTGCGGCGCGGCGGGCGCAAGACAACTTCCGGGTGGTGGCCGAGGGGGCGGATTGGATGGTTGTGGACAAGCCGGCGGGTTTGCTGACCCACCCGACGCGGCCAGATGGCACGCCGACCTTGTGGGACGGGTTGCGTGAGCTGCTTGCTTACGAGCTGGCCAACCGTGGGCAGGTGTCGATCATCACGCGTCTTGATCGCGAGACGAGTGGGCTGGTCCTGCTTGCGCTGACCCGCGGAAGCGCGCGGAGGTTGGGCTTGGCCATGCAACGCGGAGAGATCTGGAAAGAGTATTTCGCCATCGTTCGCGGTTGGCCGGACTGGGACCGGACGGTGATCGACGCGCCGATTATTCGTCAGGGCGAGGTGCACGAATCGCCCATCTGGCTCAAGCGGTGTATCGATCCGCGTGGCGCGGCCGCGTCGACCGAGGCCGTGGTCGAGCGCCGTTTCGAACGGGCGCAGGGCCGATTCGCGCTGGTGCGGGCCATCCCGCGCACGGGGCGGACGCATCAAATCCGGGTGCATTTGGCCCATGCGGGATTTCCCTTGGTCGGAGACAAAATTTACGGCGGGCGCGAGGTGGCCTACTTGGAGTTTATTGATACCGGTTGGACGGGACGGTTGGCGGACGAGTTGCTTTTGCCGCGCCATGCTTTGCATGCCTGCGCGCTGGATTTTCCGGGGGCGGCGGGAACCGAGCGGGTCCGGACGGGGCTGCCGGCCGATCTGGCGGCTTTCGTGGCGGACTTGCCGGGCGGGGGGAATTGAGGGATAAATCGCCGAGTCCGTTTTATGCCTACCTACGAATACCATTGCCTGAAGTGCGACAAGAATTTCGAGGTCTTCCAGTCGATGAAGGACGAGGCATTCAAGACCTGCCCCGAAGCCCAGTGCCAGATGACGCCGTGGGGCAAGGGCGAGGTGAAGCGTCTGCTCGGCACCGGTGCGGGGCTGATTTTCAAAGGCAGCGGCTTCTATACCACTGATTACCGCAGCGAGGGTTACAAGCAGGCGGCGAAGAAAGACACGGGTGCCGGCAAAACGGAATCCAAGCCGGCCGACAAGCCCGCCGCGACGCCATCCCCGGCACCGGCGCCGTCCTCCGGCGGCGGCACGTCCTCCGGCGGCTCGGGGGGCGCCAAGACTTGACCGATCATGGCCCTGCGGTGCGCCAGTTGCGGATACGAGAACGACCCGACGCGGGTGTATTGTCATAGTTGCGGGACGCGTCTGGAGCGCGGCAACGTGGCC
>JBIKXZ010000003.1:0-32260 GCA_044355525.1 Chthoniobacterales bacterium | reverse complement strand
CGCATCGATCTTCTTTTCCATGACGAGCGGATCCGACTCGTCCTCATGTCCCCAGATGGGAACCTTCGGCTGTTCATGCCCGGGGAAACGCGGTCCGGCCTGCTTGACGAGTTGCCACTCCGTCCACTCCGGCCCGTGCACTTTCTCGTTGCGCGGATCGACGTGGTAGTTCGGGAAGTAGTAACACCCGACGCGGGTGTCGGACGGGCTGCCGGAAGAACTCATGGCGGGTCAGTTGCGGGCCGAAATGAGGACGCTACGCAACGCGCCATCAAGCGTTACGAAATTTGAACCGGAATCGTCGGTCAACATCTCCAGCGACATCCGGGGACGCCTTTAGTGTTTGGAGGCTGTGTTCGTCAATCGATGCCGCTTGCGAATGGCATGCAGCGCCCCGAGCGAGGCCAATCCGAAGACCGCCAGCAGGCCTGCGGAGGGCTCGGGAATAACGTCGTATGTAACCAAACTGAGCGCGGCGAAGGCCCCACCAGGTTGCGTCCCGACATTTTGCCACAAGGCCACATCGAAGGTATTTCCGTTTGAGCCGGAAATATCGAAGAAAACCATGTCGGCGTTTCCGTCGCGCGTCAGGGCATCCGAGAAAATACCGCCGATGCTGATGTAATTGGGGGCATAGTCACCGGTGCCGACCGAATCCACGGCGAGACCGAGCCGGAAGTTTGCCGTGCTGTTGAGCGTGAAACTCATGGCGATACCGAAGAGGCTTGCGTTGTTTCCGGCTGGCGAATTGAAAGGCCCGTTGTTGACAGGGACAGACAACGCTCCCTGCCGGTAAACGGTGGATCCATCCGGTCCGCGGTAGAGAGAATAGCCGTCGAAGTTGACGAAGTTTCCCGCTGCCCCCGTGGCAGAACTTAAGAAGGACGGCGTCAAGGAAAGTGTCGGGTTGACGCCGGCACCGATTCCCAAATTGTTACCCGCGCTGGCGGCCTCGAAGAGGTCAGTCGGAGAGGAGTTCAGGGTCGGACGAATTTGGTAGTAGCCGGCGGAGCCATACACTTCGCTGCTGCCGATGTCGTAAGTCTTGGATACCCCTGGATTTGACCAGTTTTGCACCGAATAACCGTTCTCCGGCAGGCCGGTTTCGGAACCGACGTAGGTGACGACTTGGCCGGAGGCGGTCTGGACTACCAGAAGGAGACAGACGGCACCGGCGCGGCAGATTTGTTTCATCGGATTTTTCATGTGGATGGGATTTTTGGTTTGTTTGGAGATTGACTGCACTTCAGGGATTTTCCCTCAGACGGAAGAACTCCCGGGAAATTGTCATGGGCACCGAAACGCTGTTGTTGTTCACGCCCGGAACAGCGGTCCAGGAGTTCGCGAGCACCAGATCGGTGGTGCTTTCGAGCGTCCAACCGACTGTTTCGGGCGGCCAAGAGAGAATGAAATTACCCCCTTCAGCACTGTAGGAAAGAACAGGCATGGCACTGGACAATGGATCCACGGTCAAAAGACTCAGCGTGGCCACCGACTGTGTCCCTTCATTCTGCCACAGACCGACGATGAAGGTGTCGCCCGCTTGCGCCGTGACGTCGAAAAAAACCATCTCTGGTGTGCCATCGCGAACCAAGGCAGTGGAGAAAACTGTTCCGGAAGCAGCGCTGAAGACGCTGACATAATCCGGGGCATAGAGTCCGGTTCCCACCGAATCGACGGCGATGCCGAGGCGAAATGAGGCAGCGGTGGCGACGGTGAATTGCACAGGCACTCCGACACGACTTGCGTTGTCGCCCGCCGGCGAATTGTAAGGACCGTCGTTCACGGAAATTGAGAGCGCCCCTTGACGCACGATCGAAGTCCCATCAGGTGCCAAGTAGGGCTGATAGCCTTGGAAGTTGACGAAGCTTCCCGCGCCGCCGGAAAGCGAACCCAGAAAGGACGGGGGCGAATAAAGCGATGGATCGGGTGACGCAGTTACGCCCAGATCATTGTCGTCAGGAGCAGCGGAGGAAATGTTGTCCGTTCCCGGATCCCAAGGCATGGGACGGATTTGGCAGTATCCGGCGGTGCCGTAGACTTCGCTGGCGCCGGTGTTGAAGGCTTTCGGCACGCTGGGGTCGGACCAGTTTTGGACAGGATAAGAATTGGCCAGAATACCGATTTCGGTGCCGACAAATTGGATTTGGGTTTGGGACAGCGAATCGGTTGCCATCAGCCAGGAAAACGAGAAGAAAAGCAGGAACGTCCCGGTCACACCAAAGTTCGAGGGGAGCCTACTCGGAAACGAGGGAGGGAGGAATTTCACGGTGTTGCAACAATGATCATTCTAGCAGCTTCAGAGCCAAGCGCCTTAAAGATAGTGCCAACTTCACGATTCGTCGCCTTTACCGGTGGCGCTCGACACCAGGGCAAGCCGTTTGCGTGACGACCAGAGAAGAAGGCCGAGCAGTCCGGTTGCCGTCAACCAGGTCGAAGGCTCCGGAATTGCCGTGATCGTGAAGGTTGTTCCGTTGAAGGAGGAACTGCCGAAACCGCCGCTGCCGCTGAAGCTGAAACCCGAAAGCGATAGGTTGCTCGTTGTCTGGAAGACCAGGGTGTTGCCCTGCGTGAAGTTTGCGATGTTAAGCAGAAGGAGTGCGCTCGGGGTGTAGCTGATCCCGCTGAACTCGATCGTCCCGGCTGTTCCGCCGCTGAAATCGAGAAAGGACGAAGCTGTGAGGTTGAGGGAGCCAAAGACCTCGCTTACCCCGCTGGCGCGCTGGATGGTCCCGCCGGACAGCGTGACCGCCGCCGTGTTGCTCACCTGGTCGCTTTGCGAAAGAAGCAGCGTTGCGCCGTTGGCCACGGAGACCGAACTGGTCGTCGCGGCCGCTCCGCCGACCGAACTGTTGAGGTTGAGCACTCCCGCGTCCACGGCAACAGCTCCAGTGTAGCTGTTGTTGCCGGTGACGATGAGCGTCCCGGTCCCCTGCTTGGTGATGCCGCCCGCCCCACTGAGACTGCCGGACTCCGTTGTCGTCGTGCCCGCGTCCACGGTGTAGGTCGCGTTATTGAGCGTCTTGTTGCCACTCAGCGTCACGGTCTGCATGGTGCGGACATTGAAGATGCTCATAGCATTGGCCACCGTGCCGGTGGTGTTGATCTGCAGCGTGGAGTTGTTTGTCACCTGCGTGATCGAGCCGCTGCCCGCCGCGCTCGCGGTGTCCAACCTCAGGAATCCCTCACTCAGCGTCGTCCCACCGCTGTAGCTGTTAGCCGTGGCCAAAATGAGGGAGCCCGTGCCAAGTTTGGTCAGACTTCCCGTGCCCAAGCTGATCGCATCGTTGACCTGCAGGTGGCCTGCACCTTCGGTGGTGAGATTGAAGTTCGCCGCCTCGACCGCGTTGCCGGATGCGACATCCAACGTCAGAAAGCTGCCGCCGGCGGACCCGATCCGCGCGTCGCCAGACAAAGTGACTTTCCCTTGCCAGGTGTTTGTTCCGGAGACGCTGCGCAGAGCCCCGCCGTTGCCGCCACGGCCTTGCCCGATGATGGTCAAAGCCTCCGCACCTACGGTAATGCCGCTCCCGCCATTGTTGGTCCCCTGAATGCGCAACACGGAACCGTTGCCCACCGTTGTGCCAGCCACCGTGCTGCCCAAGCCGTTGGCGTGAACAAGATTCAGAATATTATCCGCCCCTCCGACTGTGGTCACACCCGTGTAGCTGTTGCTGCCGGCGAGCCACAGCTGGGTGGAGCCGGCGAGCGTCAAGGCGATGCCTCCATTGATGCTGCCGGTGAAGACATCCGAGGTGTTGGTAGGTTTGCTCACGGTCAACGTGCCCGCCGCTCCTTGCACGATACCTGCCCCGGTCAGGCCCGCCACCGTGACGTTGTTGCTGGCTGTGAAAAATCCCGTAATGGAAAATGACGCCCCCGAGTCCACCCGCAGCGCGCTATTACTCGAGATCATCCCCGCGCCATCCAGCTTCACCGAACCACCCTCGATGACTGTGGCGCCGGAGTAAGTGTTGGATACCCAGATGGATGTATTGGCGCTGCCGGTCTTGGTCAGGGAACCAGTGCCGCTGACCACGTTGACCAGATCGCCATGGATGACAAGGCTGGCATTGTTGGTGATGCCGCCGCTGAGCAGTGCGCCGTTCAGCTCGAGCGCACCCGCCGAAATGAGGGTTCCGCCCGAATAGGAATTCGAGCCCGACAAGACCAAGGTCCCCAGTCCTGCCTTGGTCAGGCCAACCCCTCCGGTGACTTGTCCGGAAAACGTGTCGCTACCGGAGGCCTTGTCGATGGTCAGCGCACCAGCACCGCCGGTCACCGTCCCTGCTCCGGACAAGCCCGCGACCGTGACGTTGTTGCTCGGGGCGAAATCTCCGGTCATGGAGAAGGTCGCGCCAGATGCCACCTGCAAAGTGGTATTCGTCGAGAGCGCACCCGCACCTCTCAAAGTCAGGGTGCCTCCGCTCACTACCGTCGCACCCGTGTAGCTATTGGAACGCCACAAGGCGTTGGTGCCAGTGCCTCCGGAGGTCAAGCCGGCCGTGCCGCCCAATTGCGCGACAATTTCCGCGGCGTTGGTCAGCACGAAACCGCCGCCATTGTTGATCAGCGACGCCGGTGCGCCATCGGCGGTGGCCAGAAAGCCCCCGTCGAAGGTAACGGTCCCGGTGCGCGTGATATTCGTGCGCACGTCGAGGTAAGCACCACCGCTGACCGTTACCGCACCAGCGGCATCGCCCAGAGCATTTGCGGACGTCGCGATGAGACGCCCACCCGAGATGGTCGTGCCCCCGCTGTAGCTGTTGCTGCCGCTCAAAGTCAGAGTGCCGTTGGCGGACTTGGATAGAGAACCGCTGCCGCTGATTGCGCCGGACAAAGTCTGAGCGGCCGTGGTCGCGATGCGGAGTGAGGCCGTGTTGGTGGCGAGCGAAACCGCACCGGTATAACTACCACTGGCCAGCCGGCCCGAACCGCCCACTTCAACCGCGCCATTGCTGATCGTCGTGGTACCCTGATACGTGCTGACACCCGTCAGGACCGTCGTGCCCGCGCCCGTCTTGACCAAAGCGGCCGGTGCACCGCTGAGAACCGCAGAGTTGGTTTGCAGGCCGGAGGCAACATCGAGCTTGTAGCGCGAAACATCGAAGGTGATCAGACTGAATACAGCGACACTCTGCGTGCCGGCCAACTGCCACAAAGCGGCGCTGAAACTTTCGCCCGCGGACGCGGTGATGTCGAAAAAAGCCATGTCCGCGTTCCCGTCGCGCGACAACTGCGTGGAATAGACGCTGCCGGTTCCGGAATTGAAAAGGCTGACATAGTCCGGCGCAAACTGGGCGCTCCCCACGGTGTCGACCGCGATCCCAAGGCGAAAATCGGCGCCCATATTCGAGGCCATGGTGAGAGAAAAAGCTGAGCCGAAGTAGCCGTTGTTGTTGCCCGACGGCGTGTTGAACGGCCCGTTGTTGACCGAGACCGAGAGGCCACCTTGACGGTAGAGCGTTGAACCATCCGGACCGCGAAAAGTCTGATAGCCTCCAAAGTTGACCAAGGTCCCAGCACCACCAGTGAGTGAACTCAAAAATACAGGTGCTGAAAATAAGGTCGGGTTGTTCGTTGCGGTGATCCCAAGATCATTGCCCGAGGAGACAGCTTCGGAGACGTTGCTCGGGGCGGAACTCAACGTGGGACGAATCTGGTAGTAACCCGAGGTTCCATAAACTTCAGACCCACCCAAGTCATATAATTTCGAGACGCCCAGATTCGACCAATTTTGCACAGCGTAGCTGTTTGTATCCGTGCCGACCTCGATGCCGACAAACGAAATCGTTGCTCCGAGACCGGGAGCTGTGAGGCAAACCGGCAGCAGCAATGCAGCTAGATGAGACGCGCGAAATTTGCGGGAGATAGAGGATCTGTTCATGGTAGAAATCCGGATGCGACAGGAATGTTACACTTCAAAGGCAATATCTCCTTGAGCCCTGTGCCAACAACGCGCGCAAAAATGCCATCAGGCCGCCTTCTCCGCGCGCTCCTTGGCCCGCCGCCGCGCCAGCGCGGCAAGCGCCAGCAAGAGACCTCCAGCCGCCCAAGTTCCGGGCTCCGGAACAGCGGCTGCGGCGCCGGTGTAGGTCAGGAAGAGATCCCCACCGCGTTGCTCGATGGCGAAGATGCCGGTCGCGCCGACAAAGGAACTGGTGTTCAGCGTGAAGAGATTGGCGCTGAAGCCACTGATGGTCGGAGCGCTGGCAATCAACCAGTTTGAGTAGTTAGTGGCTGCGTTGAATTCATTGAGCGGGCCGGGCGTAGAATTGTCGGTCGTAAGTGTGATCAAGTTGATGGTGAATCCGCCCGGAGCGGTGATTCCACTCAGGTTGAGCGACCCGTTGGTGACGTTGAGCCAGTCCCATCCGGTGCCGGCAGGCCCGGCCAAGTTGAATATTTCCCAATTGTAGCTGCCACCTTGGTTCCAGGTCGTCGCACCAGCGGTAGTGGTGCCGGCAGAATTTCCGGGCGCCAGGATACCGTTCAAGGTCAGGGTTCCGATGGACCCGCCACCACCCAGAGTTGCTCCGCTCTGCACGGTGACGGCGCTGCTGTTGAGCGATCCGTTCACGATCAGCTTGCCTTGCTCGACGGTTGTCGCGCCGCTGAGCGTGTTGACACCGGAAAGTGTCAGCGTGTCTGCTCCCTGCTTGGCGATGCCACCTTGGCCGGAGATGACTCCCGAGGACGAACCGCCGCGCAGGCCGACGGTGGCGCCGTTGGAGACCGCAATGTTGCCGCCGTTGAAGTTGGTGACGACAAGGCCGGAGGCATTGGCCGCCACCGAACCGCCAGAGAGGGTGGCTACGCGGGCATTGGCCCCGGCAACATTGACCGCCGCCGTTCCGCTGACCGTGCCGAGGGTTGCACCGGAAGCATTGGCATTGACCGTGCCCCCGCTGGCTGCGGTGACCACCGCGCTGCTGCCACCGAGGTTCACCGTGCCGCCGCTGACCGAGGCAACCTGCACACTGGAGCCATCGGCATTGAGCGTGCCGCCCGTTGTGTTGGAAACCACGACGCTGCTGCCGGTCACGTTGACGACAGCCGTTCCGCCAATCTCCTCGATCGTGCTGTTGTTGCCGCCGATGTCGGTCGTGCCGTTCGTAGCGATGACGTCATCGAGCGTTCCGGTAGAGAGGATGGTGCCGCCATTATTTATGACAAGGTTGGCAATGTTGAAATTGGTCAAGTTGAGCGTGGTGCCCGAACCCACGGTGATAGAGCCAGTGCCGAACGCATTGGTGTGCCCGGCCACCAGCCAGCCACCGTTAAGGAATGTTCCGCCATTGTAAGTATTCAAACCCGCAAGGGTAGACGTCCCCGCCCCGACTTTAGTCACGCTGCCGCTTCCGGAGATCGTCCCGCTGTGGATGTATGCATCACTGCGATCGAAGACCAACTGGGCAGCCGCATCGCTCAAAACAGTGTTGCCGGAATAGGATCCTGTCGTGCCTCCGTTTCCTATACGCACTATGCTGCTCGAATTCGTGAGCCCGCCCGTGCTGGTCACCGCGCCGGTGAAGCGCGTTTCACCTGAACTCGAGATCAAAGCGCCGGCGCCGGAGATATTGTTACCAACCACATTCGTTCCGCTTACCGCAAACTCCAGCGCACCGTTGTTCGCGTTGGAGATGGTTACCGCTCCGGACCCTAACCGTCCATTGCCGGAGAGAGTCAACCGGCCTGCTTGGATGTCGGTGGAACCGCTGTAGCTGTTGCTTGCGGCAAGAATCAACGAGCCAGATCCAGCTTTGGTCAGTCCTCCCGTGCCAAGACTGATCGCGTCGTTGACGCGGATATGACCGGCGCCTTCGGTGCTAAGGTTGAAATTGGCTGCTTCGATTGCGTTGCCCGAAGCGACATCTAAAGTGAGCAGGTTATTTGTGGCCGCGCCGATGCGTGCATTATCATCCAAGGTGACCTTGCCTTGCCAGGTGTTCGTGCCGCTCGCGCTTCGCAAAGCGCCGCCACCGCCGCTCACCCCGAGTCCGCGGATGTTCAGCGCCTCGTTGCCGACAGTGATACCACTGCCTCCAGCGTTGGTTCCCTGGATGCGAATGGCGGCACCGTCTGCCACAATCGTTCCGCCAGCTGTGCTGCCAAACCCACTGCCACTCGCGAGGTTTACCACACCACCGCTGACCGTTGTTGTACCAGTGTAGCTATTGCTGCCGGAAATCGAAAACTGCCCAGCGCCACTCTTGGTGAGGCCTATTCCGCCCTGAATAGTCCCTGTGAAAAGGTCCGTGTTGCCGGAGGGTTTGGTGACGGTCAATGTTCCTGCGGCGCCCGTGACTGTTCCAGCCCCGGTCAATCCCGCTACGGTAACATTGTTGCTCTGGGCGAAATTTCCGGTCATCGAAAACGTAGCGCCCGACGCCACTTGCAAAGAGGTGTTTGTGGAGAGAGCACCGGCTCCGTTCAAAGTCAGCGTGCCCGAGTTGACGACAGTCGCCCCCGTGTAGCTATTCGACCGCCATAGCACCGACGTCCCAGCGCCGCCCGAAGTCAGACCAGCTGTGCCGCCCAACTCAGCAACGATTTCCGCGGCGTTGGTAAGGACAAAACTGCCGCCGTTGTTCACAAGCGACGCCGGCGCCCCAGCACTGGTCGCGAGGTATCCCCCATCGAAAGTGACCGTGCCAGTGCGCGTCGTATTGGTACGAACATCGAGATATGCTCCCCCGCTGACCGTGATCACTGCGGAAGCATCGCCCAAAGCGTCGGACGAGGTAGTGATAACACGGCCACCGGAGATCGTGGTTCCCCCGCTGTAGCTGTTGCTGCCGCTCAAGGTCAATGTGCCGGCGGCCGATTTGGCCAACGCAGTGCCACCGCTGATAGTGCCGGAAAAAGTGTCGCTACCGGCAGCTTTGTTCACCGTCAACGTCCCAGCAGCGCCCGTCACCGTTCCCGCCCCCGTCAGTCCCGCAACGGTGACATTGTTGCTGGCGAGCACAGTTCCGGTCGTCGAAAAAGTGGCACCAGAGTCGACTTGCAGGGTGGTGCTTCCGGAAAGCGCGCCCGATCCGTCCAGTCTAAGCGTGCCACCGCTGACCACGGTTGCTCCCGTGTAGCTGTTGCTTCCACTCAAGGTCAGCGTGCCATTGGCCGACTTGGCCAAGGAGCCGCTGCCGCTGATTGCACCGGACAAAGTTTGGTTTGCCGAGGTTGCGATGGCGAGCGACGACGAGTTGGTTACCAACGATACCGCACCGCCGTAGGTGCCGCCGGCCAAAGTTCCGCTTCCGCCCAACTGGACCGCACCGTTACTGATGGTGGTCGCGCCGGTGAAGGTGCTTGCTCCGGTCAGCACCATCGTCCCGGCACCCGTCTTGAGCAAAGCCGCCGGTGATCCACCGAGGGCCGAAGAGTTGGTCTGAGATCCCGAAGCGACATCCAAATTGTAGCGCGAGACATCAAAGGTGATGAGACCATAGGGCGACACGCTTTGCGTTCCCGCCAACTGCCACATCGCCGCCGTGAAGCTTTCACCCGCGGTCGCAGTAACATCAAATACTGTCATATCCGGTGTGCCGTTGCGCGCGAGAAGGCTGGAATAAACGCTCCCCGTTCCCGCATTGTAGATGCTGACATAATCAGGCGCGTAAGTGCCTTCGGCCGCGGTATCCACGGCAACAGCGATGCGGAAGTTCGCGCCGATACCCGAGGCCATGGTGAAAGTGAAGGCCTCGCCGAAATACCCGGTGTTGGCACCGGAGGGAGTGTTGAAAGGGCCATTGCCAACCGAAACCGAGAGCGAACCCTGACGGTAAAGCGTAGAACCGTCCGGGCCGCGGAAGATTGGATAACCCCCGTAGTTGACGTAACTACCCGCAGCGCCGGTGATTGAACTCAAGAAGACCGGTGCGGAATACAATGTTGGATTATTCGTCGCCGTAATACCCAGATTATTGCCCGCGGAGGCGGCTTCACCTGGGACATTGCTTGGGGAGGAATTAAGCGTGGGGCGTATCTGGTAATAGCCGGCGGTGCCATAAACGTTGCCGCTCAGGTCGTAGTCCTTGGCCACCCCTGCATTCGACCAGTTCTGCGCCGCAAATCCGCTGCCAGATGTTCCGGGCTCCACACCGACGAAGGATATGGTGGCCGCGCGAGCGACGGGGCAAACGAGCAGCGAGAGGGTAACAACAATAAGAGACGCCCGAAGACCGGGCGCCAATTTGGGCGTGGGGAGATTCATAACTCGGGGGGAGTGAGAAGGTTGCCAATATTGACCACGACCTCTCCCCGGACCTTGACCAAGGTGCCGAAAAATACTGAATTGGTGCCAATCGCCGCTTCCGCTTAAAGCAGTTTGGGAAATGCTGTAGTCGCTTGCTCCTCCGGCGCCGGGGATGGCGCCGCTACAACGATGGGGTCTAGAGCGGCACGAGACCCGCCAAGGCCCCTTCCCTCGCCTGTATCAGGCCCGGACGCCTTCTTTTTTGAACTGGCTCGGCGACATGCCGAATTCCTTGTGGTAGAGCGAGCTGAAGTAGTTGCTGTCGTTGAACCCGCAGGCGAAGGCGACCTCGGTGACGTTGTAGTTCGTCGTGACGAGCATTTCAGCGGCTTTTTGCAACCGGACCTTCTTTAGGTATTCCATGGGCGCCACACCGACGGCTTGTTCGAAAAGTCGGAAAAAGTGCCGACGCGACACGTGGCAACTGGCTGCCAAGTCATCGAGGGTGATGCGTTCGGGGAAATTCTGGTCGATGTAGTCGATAGCGCGGCCGATCCGCGCGACAGGTGCCGCGCTGCCGGACGGCGCCCAAGGCTTGCAGTGCCGGCGCAGCATGGTAACCAAGAGAAGAAAATACGCGAATCCGGCGACACGCGCCTCCTCGCCTTCGTGCTCCAGTTCGCTCTCCATGCGTTGGACAAGGTCGAGACAGCGCGCGTATTCGGTCGAGCCGAGATGCAAACACTCGCCGGGCGCTTCGCCCGGTTTCCAGCGCGGGCCCACGGCGAACAAGGCATGGCGACTCATCCAGTCCTCGAGCAGCGGGTGCATCGAGCCGATGTAGTGCGGATCGAAGACGATGTTCACCACATCCAACGAGTGGGTCTCCTCGTAAGCGTGGTTTTGGTCGCGCGCGATGACGAAAACATCCCCCACCTTGATGGGAAGGGTGCGCGATTCGAACAGCATCGTGCCGCTGCCCCGGGTCACTATAACAATCTCCCAAAACTCATGCCGGTGACGCGGATAAGCCGGGTGGTCGGTGGCGCGGACCACGGCAAGCGGGCGAACGAAACGCTTAGGCAACTCGGACCACCGCATGAGGCGCGAGCGCGACGCGGGCACGGTTTTCCGCTTTCGCAGCGTGGCGGCGAGCAGCGGACTTGGCGAAGCGGGGGGCATCAGTGGAAATCTCAGCGAGATGCTGGGATTTTGCAAACGCGTTTGGGAGGCTGGAGGGGGCTCTAACCGGGTAAATACTCAGTAGAGAGGCCCGAAATTGGCGCAGGCCCGGAAGTCGGCGCCCATGAGATCGTCGGTGCCAAAGGCAGCCCATGCACTCGGGCGGAAGACCTGCGCACGGTCGACATTGTGCATGTAGACCGGGATGCGCAGCACGCTGGCCAGACTGATGAGGTCCGCACCGATATGGCCGTAACTCATGACGCAGTGGTTCGCACCCCAGTTGTTCATCACCGAGTAGGTGTCGCCGAAAGGCCCCTGCCCCGTGAGACGCGGCGCGAACCATGTGGTCGGCCACGTCGGGTTGGTCCGTTCCTCGAGAAGTCGATGTGTCTTCTCCGGCAACTCGACCGTCTGGCCTTCGGCGATTTGCAAGGCGGGTCCGAGCCCGTGCACGAGGTTGATGCGGTAGATCGTGGCCGGCATGCCGCCGCGCGTGACATAACGCGTGCTCCAGCCGCCGCCGGGAAAATACTCCGTGATCGACGGATGCCATGTCGTCGCGCCGAGGCATGCTTTGATTTCCTGCGGCGTGATGTCCCAGAAAGGCTTCATGGCCGGTTGGCCGTTGATCGTCTGTTCCCCGCAACCGTCGAGAGCCGCCGGCCCGGAATTGATCAGGTGCAGAACTCCGTTCGCCGCGGCACCGGTCGGGGTTTCGCCCGAGACGCGTTTCATCGCATCCGCGCTCCAATAAGTGCGCAGGTCGGCGAAAATCTGCGCGGTGTTGGTTAGGAGATGACCGAAGAGCATACTTGCACCATTCAGCGCGTCATTCTCCGTGGCGATGATGTAAGGAGCGCGCGGGCCGTTCCAATCGAAGGATGTGCTAAGAATAGCCTCGAGAAAGTCGCCGTTCGGCATGTGGTCAGTCCACTGGCGCTGGCCCTGGAATCCGGAGGCAATGGCGTAATGCCCCTGGGCCTCTTCGCCGAAGCCCGCCTTCGCCAACTGCGGATTGCCAACCATGAGATCGCGCGCGATGAGCGCCATCTTCACGGATGTTTCCCACTCGGCATCGAGTTGCTTGCGGGAACGTTTGGTCTTCGCGCTGTTCCAATCCTTGCCTTCTTGGCAATTAGCTTTGACCCACTTGAGCGCTTTGGCGAATTCGGACTTGTCGTAAATCCCCCGCTCGATGCGGCGGATGAATTCGGTCATGTCGACTGACTCGACGCGCATGCCGAGCCAATGCTCGAAAAACGCGGGATCGACGATCGATCCGGCGATGCCCATGGAGGTTCCACCCATGGCGAGATAGGCGCGGCCGCGCATCGTCGCCGCAGCGAGCCCTGCGCGGACAAAACGCAGAATTTTTTCTTCCACATCGGCAGGAATTTTTTTGTCGCCCGCTTCCTGCACGTCTTGGCCGTAAATCCCGAAGGCCGGCAGACCTTTTTGCGTATGGCCGGCCAGCACCGCGGCAAGATAGACCGCGCCCGGACGCTCGGTGCCGTTGAATCCCCACACCGCTTTCGGAGTCAGCGGATCGGCGTCCATTGTTTCGGACCCGTAACACCAGCAAGGTGTGACGGTAAGAGAAACGCCGACGTTCTCCTTGCGGAATTTTTCCGCGCAGGCCGCAGCCTCGGCCACGCCGCCGATGCAGGTGTCGGCAATGACGCATTTGACCGGTTCGCCGGTCGGATAGCGCAGCTTGGAGGCGATGAGTTTGGCCGTGGCCTTGGCCATGTTCATCGTCTGCTCTTCGAGCGACTCGCGCACGCCTCCGAGGCGGCCGTCGATCGTTGGGCGAATGCCGACTTTGGGGAGATTGGTCATAGGAAAAGTTTTCAGTTTTCAGTGTTCAGTGTTCAGATTTCAGCGTGTTGAAATTTTAGCCCGCAGACTGGTCTTAACTTAAGCCGGCCCTTTGACGATTTGTGCACGGCGGTAGTGTTCGTCGGGGCGCTGGTCGATTCTCTCGCTCACCGCGGACGGCAGAAACTTCGGCGTTCCGACGGCAAGCGTGCCGGCGAGGACGCGGGCCCATTTGTCGAGCATGAGGAGAATGTTGAGAACCTCCTTGTCGCCCGCGCCGAGTGCGACCGGTCCGTGGTTTTCCAAAAGGATGACCTTCGGCGCCGACCCGTGTGCGGCGCGGAACTCGCGAAGAACCCGGCGAACCTCGCGGGCCAGCTCGAGTCCCGGATCGATGTAGGGCACCGCGGCAACATGCCGTCCGCAGACGACGATGGCATCGGGGAAAATGTGGCCAAGGAATGGCTTCGCGCCGTGCTCGGAGCAAAGGACGGACATCACCGACTCGGCGTGGCAATGGCCGACCCATTTCGCGCCGCCCTCGGACAAGCAGACCGCATGCATGAAGGTCTCGACCGAGGGCAATTTCGGCGATTGATCGGCACGCGAACTTTCCAAGACCGAACGCACACCCGAGTCATCCAGAGTTTGATCATCCAATGCAGCGAGCACTTTTGCCATGTCTACGCGGCTCACGCCCGATTCATCGAGGTCCGACAAACTGCAGCCCGAAGACTTGACCAGGAATGTGCCGTCGCCGAGATCTGCACTGGTGTTACCTTCGCCGAGGATGGCCAACCGGCGGTCTTGGCGCCCAATCTGATGCGACAACGAGATGAGCCGTTCGAGGGTTTCCTTCATGGCCGGGCGAGAGAATTCAAATAAGAAGGCAACCTTGGACCCCGGGGCCATGCACGCCTTGAATAAGGATGCCCTCGACGTCGGCGGTTTTGGACGGGCCGGTGACCCAGATGATGTTCGGGTCGTCGGGCATGACGGCGAGGGCGTCGGCCACGGAGCGGCGGATGGTATCCTTGCGCACCACGGCGATGTGGGTCCACGGAGCGAGAGCAGCCAAACGGTCGGGGGTAGATTCGTCGGTCAGAATGATGGTTCCAGTTTCGGCGATGGCGCCGTGGGCCAAGGTGAGGGCGGCATCGATTTCGTCAACCTGCGCGCGGGCGTAGTCGTGCGTGAGTTGGACGATCTCGGAAAATTTCGCGTCGAGCGAGGCGAGCGCTTCCGGGAGGTAGACCAGTTTGGCCTGCTGTTCGTAGAGCCAGCTAAGGCAACCACCGGGAGTATCGAAACAAAGCGTGCCGGCCGCCTTGGCGCGCTTTTTGAAAAGCGCAACGTTGTCGGCCTCGCCGGCCAACCACTGCGGATCGGCCACGCCGTGCGGGACGGCGGGGCGGGCTTCGCGCTCGGGCAACGGAGCGAGGGCGGACTTGATGCCGGAGAAAACTTTTTCGCGCGCGGTCACTTGCCGTTGCCCCCGTTGCGCCCGTCGCGCGATTTCATCCACGTGCGGAATTTCCCGCCGCGCCACTTCGGCAGCGTGCGTGTCTTGAGCCACGACCCGAGATACGGCACCGGCATTTTGTCGAGCGGCAGGTAGTCTTTGGCCGCACCGAAGGTCATGGCCGAGCGCCAGATGAGCGGATGACTCCCGAGCAAAGCGAAACCGGCCATGGGCGGCGTGCCGGGCGAAGGGACGTGCTCCTCGTGCGCGCGGTGCCGCAAACGCAGGAGCAGATCCGGAATAGGAATATCGACAGGGCAGACTTCGTTGCACGCGCCGCAAAGACTGGAAGCTTTGGGCAAATCGGCCAGCTCTTTGAATTTGTCGCCGGCCAGCAGCGGCGAAAGCACGGCGCCGACCGGTCCGGGATAAACGCTGCGGTAGGCGTGACCGGAGGCCTGGCGGTAAACGGGGCAAACATTGAGACACGCGCCGCAGCGGATGCAGCGCAGGATTTCTTTGCAATCCGACGCCAGCACTTCGGTGCGACGGTTGTCGACGAAGACCACGTGCATTTGCTCCGGACCCGACGGACGGTCGTGGCGGCGCGGACCGTTGATGAATTCGGTGTAGACCGTGAGCTGCTGTCCGGTGGCCGAACGGCCGAGCAGATTGAGCAAGACGGCGAGGTCTGCATCGGACGGCACAACTTTCTCGATACCGACGAGCGCGATGTGGACTTTGGCCGGAGCGAGGCAGAAGCGGGAGTTGCCTTCGTTGGTCACGAGCACGAGGCGTCCGGTGTCGGCGGTGACGAAGTTCGCGCCGGTGATCCCCGCACCTGCTTCGAGGTATTTGCCGCGCATGAATTTCCGCGCGCGGCGGGTGATGGTCTCCGGATCGTCATTGTAGTCCCCCAACCCCTCGCGCTCGAAACTGCGGGCAATGTCACCGCGGGTTTTGTGAATGATCGGACGAACGATATGACTCGGGTGGTCGCCGTCGATCTGCACGATGTATTCGCCCAAGTCGCTCTCGACCGATTCGATGCCGTGGTTCGCGAGGTAGTCGTTGAGATGAATTTCCTCGGTGACCATGCTCTTCGACTTCACCACTTTGGTGATGCCGGCCGATTGCAGGATTTCCGCCACCGTGCGGCAGGCGTCGTCCGCAGTGACCGCGTAGTGAACTTTGGCTCCGCGGGCGGTCAGGCTCTCCTCGGCTTGTGCCAAGTAGGTGTCCAGATGCTCAAGGGTGTGCTGACGGATGGATCCGGCCAATTTGCGCAGCGAGTCGGAATCGGCGAAATCGTCACCGAGGAGTTGGTAGCGTTTTTCCGTGGTTGTCGCCGTGCTTTGGTGCACGGCCTTTTGCACGGTCGGCGGAAGTTCCGCCACGTAGGTGTCAATGAGTTGCTTGGCCATGGCGGTTGTGCAGGGCGTCGCGCAGAATTTGCACGAAGTGGAGGGTCTTGAGCGGACGGTGCTCGCGTTCGGCGAGACCGGAAAGATGCATGAGGCAGCTCATGTCGCCGGACACGAGGTAGTCGGGATCGACAGCCTCGACATGCTCGAGTTTCAGATCGCCCATCGCGGTGGAGACATTGGGAAAACTGACGGAGAACGTGCCACCGAATCCGCAGCATTGTTCGGCTTCTCCAAAGGGCAGGATGCGCAAGCCTTTGATCGACTCAAGCAGTTGCATGACGGCAGGGCCGCTCGCCGTGCCGCGGGTGTGGCAGGCACGGTGGAAAGCAATGCGCGCGTGGAATTCCCCCGGCCACTCTTTGATCCCGAGACCGTTGACCAAAAAGTCGCCGAGTTCCCAGGTGCGTCCGCCGACTTGCTCGATGGCGGCACGATCCTTCTCGCCCTCGAACTCGAGGGTCGCACCATGGAACATCATGGCTGCGCAGGATCCCGAGGGCACGATGATCGGTTCGTCGCCGGCGAAGACTTGTGCCGTGTGACGCATGACCGTGCGGGCGGCGGGCCATTGGCCGCAGTTGAATGCGGGCTGCCCGCAGCACGTCTGGTTTTCCGGGAAGACAACCTCGCAACCAGCATGCTCGAGCACCTCGACGGTGGCCTTGGCCACATCGTCATAAAACGCATCGCACAGACACGTGGCCATAAGTTGGACTCGTTTACTTTTCGGTCGGGCGGCGAGATTGATCATTGGTCGGAACAGAGTTTTTCGAAGCGCGCGGCCTTGGCGTCCCACACCGCGGTGTCGCGGGGGATGAATTCGCCGATTTCAAAGGAATCACGGATGAGCGCCCGTCCCTCGGCCAGCGAGGCAAGGTCGCCGCGGGCGATCATTTGCGCGGCCACATTGCCCAGCGCGGTCGCCTCGGAGGGGCCGGCCAGCACGCGCAGGCCGGACGCGTCGGCCGTCATCTGGTTGAGCAAAGCATTGCGGGAACCCCCGCCAACGACGTGCAGCGTGTCGGGGAAGTCGGGCATCCATTCCTTCATGCGATGCAAGAGGACGCGGTATTTCAGGGCGAGGCTTTCGAAGATGACGCGCGTGATACCGGCGCGGGTGGACGGCGCGACCTGACCGGAATTCTCCAGCCACGCGGCGATGACTGCGGGCATGTCACAGGGACGAGAAAATTCGCGCGCGTCTGGATCGATAAACACATCCGTGGTCGTGCCGGCCGCTTTGGCCACGATGGATTCGTATTCGAGTCTCTCGCCGCCGGACTCCCAATTGCGTTTGCATTCCTGCAGGAGCCACATGCCGGCGACGTTTTTGAGGAAGCGCGTGGTGCCGGCGAGGCCCTGCTCGTTGGAGAATTTCGCCGCGGCCGTGGCGTCGGTGACCAGCGGTGCGTCGAGTTCGCGCCCGAGCAACGACCACGTTCCCGAGCTGAGGAAGAGCGGATTTCTCGCCTCGGTTGGCACGCCGGCCACCGCCGAAGCGGTGTCGTGGCTGCCGCACAAGATCACGTCGATTTTCCCCGGCGAGCCGTCCTCGCCGCGCAGGCGACCGGCGATGGTGCAGGGCTCGCTGACAGAGGGCAGGATGGCCGGCGGGATGCCGAGCATGCCGGCCAGTTCGGTGTCCCATTCTGCGGTGCCGGCCTTGAGGAGTCCGGAGGTGCTGGCAATGGTGCGCTCGACCGTGCGTTCTCCACTCAGCCAGTAAGTCAACAAGTCGGGAATGAAGGCGAGGCGTGCGGAAGCTTTGACGATTTCGGGGTGCTGCCAGGTTTCGGCAAAGAGCTGGTAAAGGGTATTGAAGAACATCGGCTGGATGCCGGTGCGACGGTAGAGTTCGTCCGACTTCACCGTCTCCGCCACCACCTCCATCATGCCATCGGTGCGGGCGTCGCGATACATCCAGGGCAAACCGAGCAGACGGCCGCCCTCGTCGAGAAGCCCGTAGTCAACGCCCCAGGTATCCACCGAGACCGAGACGACATCGTCCCCGTGCTCGGCCACGGCCCTGGCAATGCCCGTGCGGATGTCGGCGTAGATGCGCAGCAAATCCCAATGCCAACCGTCGGGCAGCAGCACACCGCCCGTGCGGAAGCGCGCCATTTCCTCGAGCGTGATTTTGCTCCCGTCGAACACGGCGGCCATGACCCGCCCGCTATCGGCACCAAGATCGACCGCGAGGTAAACACGCTTGCCGCTCATCAATCGTCTCCTTTCGCGCACTCGATGCGAAGGCCCTGCGATACCAAGGCGGAGGCCAGCTGCACAGGCGGCGGTGTTTCCGCGATCCAGACATCGATATCCGCTCCCCCCGCAAAGAAGTAGCTTGAGGTCACCCCGGACTTAGAGGTGTCGGCAAGGAGGAAAACCTGCCCGGCGCGCTCTACCACGGAGTGCTTGAGTTGGGCTTGCCCCTCGGTTGCATCGCTGAAGCCGCGGTCGGCGTCGATGCCGCGGCAGGAGAGGAAGGCCGCATCGAGATGGTAGATCTCCAGGGATTTTTCCGCGGCCCACCCCGTGCAGGAAAGCGAGCTCGGGTGCATGGTGCCACCGAGGAGGACGCAGGAAACATCGCTCTTTTCCGCAAGGGCCAAGGCGTTCTCGATGCTGTTGGTCACCACGGTCAGGGGGATATCGGGCATGACGCGGACCAACTCGAGAACTGTCGTGCTCGCGTCGAAATACACCGTCTGGCCCGCGCGGAGACGACGGGCCGCAGCGCGGGCGATGGCTTGCTTTTCGATAGCGTGCTGCAAAGCGCGCTCGCCGGCCGGAAATTCGCGCCGATCGGCCTCAAGGCGAACCGCTCCACCGTGCGTGCGGCGCAACATGCCTTCGCTTTCGAGCTTTTCGAAGTCCCGCCGAATCGTCTCCTCCGCCACGCCAGCCCGCTCGGCGATTTCCGAGGTGCGGAGGCTGCCGCGTTCGTTCAGTTCGTCCAGCAACCAGCGGTGGCGATCAATGGCAAGCATGAGTAAAGATTGGGAAAATGTGTGTTTTCGCCGCGATTTAGTCAACTTAAGAAGTTTCTTCTTGCCAAATTTGGTGTTATCCCGACATTTTCCCACAATTCATGGCATCTCCCGACACACTCAAGCACGTAACCGCCCATTGGGACGACTCGAAAGCCAATGCTCTGAGCGGCGTTGAGGAACTCGTCTACCGCTCGAACTGCCTTGGCCGCGACCAGCGCATCACCAATACGGGCGGAGGCAATACGTCGGCCAAGATCACCGAGACCGACCCGGTCACCGGCGAGAAAGTCGAAGTGCTGTGGGTCAAAGGCTCGGGCGGCGACCTGCGCACCTCGAAGCGGGAAAACTTTTCCTCGCTCTATCAGGACAAATTGACCGGCTTGCAGAAAGTTTACGGGGCGCGGGCGGACAAAGGCCTCAAGTCCCCCGCCGAGGACGAGATGGTCGGCATGTATGCGCACTGCACATTCAATCTCAATCCGCGCCCGTCTTCGATCGACACTCCGTTGCACAGTTTTATCCCCCACCCGCACGTCGATCACACGCATCCCAATGCCGCGATTGCCGTGGCCGCCTGCGCACGCAGCAAGGAGGCGACGCGCGAAATTTACGGCGATGAGATCGTGCACCTTCCTTGGATGCGCCCGGGCTTCGAACTCGGACTCGCCATGCAAAAAGCCTGCAGGGATTACCCCCGAGCCGTCGGCTTCATCATGGGCCAGCACGGGCTGATCAACTGGGGCAAGACAGGCCGCGAATGCTACGATCGATCGCTGCAACTCATCGACCGCGCTGCCACCGCCATCGAGGAGCGTATCGCGGCAAGCGGCGGCGAAGGGAAAATTTTCGGCGGACAGCGACACGCGGCGCTTCCGGCCGAAACACGCGCCAAAATTTGGTGCCGCCTGCTTCCGTGGTTGCGCGGACAAGTCAGCAAATCGCGACGTTTCATCGCCACCGTGCAGGACGACGAGAAAATTCTCCGCTTTGTCGATTCGCAGGACGCCCCGCGCTTGGCCGAACTCGGCACCAGTTGCCCGGACCACTTCCTCCGCACGAAGATCAAACCTCTCTACGTCGCCCTCGATACGGTGCCGGCCGGATTGGACGACGCGCAGCTGGACTCCTTCGTCGGCCAACTCAAAGAGAAGCTCTCCGCCGGCCTCGACGCCTATCGTGCGGACTACGCCAAATATTACGAGGCCTGCAAGCGTCCCGATTCACCCGCCATGCGCGATCCGAACCCGACCGTCGTGCTCATCCCGGGGCTCGGCATGGTCGCTTTCGGCAAAGACAAATCCGAATCGCGCGTCACGGCCGAGTTCTACAACTGCGCGGTGGAGGTGATGCGTGGCGCCGAGGCGCTGGGCGGATACATCTCCCTGCCGCAGCAGGAAGCCTTCGACATCGAATACTGGGCACTCGAAGAAGCGAAGCTCAGACGCATGCCACCCGAAAAGGAAATGGCCGGCCGCGTGGTCATTGTTATCGGCGCCGGCAGCGGCATCGGACGCGAAACCGCGCTCCGCCTTGTCCGAGAAGGCGCGCAGATTGTCTGCGCCGACTTGAATCTCGAGGCCGCGCAGAAAACGGCTGACGAAATCCTCGCCAAGACCGGTCTCGGCATCGGCGTGGCCGGCACGGGCATCTCCGGCTGCGGCCCGGCTATCGCCGCGCAAGTGGATATCACCAAACGCGAGAGCATCCGCGCGATGTTCGACCGCGTCATCCTTGCCTATGGCGGATTCGACTCCGTGGCGGTGACCGCCGGCATCTTTGTCGCGAGCGACACAACCGGACACATCCCGGACGACAAATGGGCGCTGACCTACGCGATCAATGTCACTGGCAGCTATCTCGTGGCCGACGAGGCGGCGACAATTTTCCGCGAGCAGGGATTGCGCGGCTCGGTTGTTCTCACGACCAGCGCCAACGCCGCCGTGGCCAAGAAAGGCAGTCTCGCCTACGACACCTCCAAGGCGGCAGCCAACCATCTCGTGCGCGAACTGGCCATCGAACTCTCGCCACTGGTCCGCGTCAACGGGGTGGCGCCCGCCACCGTCGTGCAGGGAAGCGCCATGTTCCCCCGCGACCGTGTCATTGGCTCACTGGCCAAATACGGCATCGCTTACTCCGAGGACGAAAGCGACGAATCGCTCACTTCCAAACTCGCGCAATTCTACGCCGATCGCACGCTGACCAAGGCGCCGATCACCCCGGCCGACCAGGCAGAGGCATACTTCCTCCTCCTGTCCGACCGTCTTTCCAAAACCACCGGCCAAATCGTCACCATCGACGGAGGTTTGGTCGAAGCCTTCCTCCGTTGATGGAAACCACCTCCGAAACCACCATGCACCAGCAATCCAACCCGGTTGCCGCCTCGGCGACCTTCAAGCCCCGCAATCTCGAGACTGTTCCACAGCGCGTCGGCGAAATCGCCATGCTTCGCGGCCTTGGCTACTCCTATCGCGAGATAGGCCGGCAATTCAGCGTCACCCCGCAAGCGGTTTCACTGATGCTCTCGCGCCACCGCCGCGCACTCAAATCTCTCGGCACTGCCGTGGAACTGAGCAACCTTTCCGCGCGCGCCGTCAACGCCCTCGGACGCCACGGGATCAAGAACCGCGAGCAAGCGCGCAACGCGAACGTTTTGGACATCCTCCGCGACGAGCGGAATTGCGGGAGGAAAACTCTCGACGAAATCGCCCATTGGCTCGACGGCCACAACGGCGAGCAGTAGGAGAACTTATGCCCTCCCCCTACCAGGCGGCCCGCGAGGCCTACGCCACTCTCGGCGTCGATACCGAAAAGGCCCTCGAAACCCTCGGCCGCACACCGATCTCCGTCCACTGCTGGCAAGGCGATGACGTCGGCGGATTCGAATCCACCTCCGCCGGCGATCCGGGTGGCGGACTCGCCGTGACCGGCAACTATCCGGGCCGCGCCCGCACACCCAACGAGCTACGCGCGGACCTCGAGAAAGTTTTCTCGCTCGTTCCCGGCAAGCACCGCCTCAACCTTCACGCCTTCTACCTCGAGACCGGCGGTCAGAAAGTCGACCGCGACCAGATCGAGACGAAGCATTTCCAGAGGTGGATCGATTGGGCCAAGTCACTCGGCATCGGTATGGACTTCAATCCGACCTGCTTCGCCCACCCGAAAGCCGCCGACGGCTTCACCCTCGCCCATCGCGACAAGGGCATCCGCGATTTCTGGATCGAACACGCCAAACGCTGCCGCAAGATCGGTGCGGATATCGGGCGCGCCCTCGGCTCGACGTGCGTGACGAACGTCTGGATTCCCGACGGCTACAAAGACCTGCCGATCGACCGCGTCGCTCCTCGCCAGCGCCTCATAGAATCGCTCGACGCCATCTTCGCCGAAAAGCTCCCGGAGAAGGACGAAATCGACGCCGTGGAGTGCAAACTTTTCGGCATCGGCTCGGAAAGCTACACGGCAGGCTCGCACGAATTTTACCTCGGCTATGCCGTCTCGCGGCAGAAAGCTGTCTGTCTCGACGCCGGCCATTTTCATCCCACGGAAACCCTCGCCGACAAAATTTCCTCCGTGCTGCTCTTCGTGCCACGCTTACTGCTTCACGTCAGCCGCGGCGTGCGCTGGGACAGCGACCATGTCGTCATCCTCGACGACCCGACGCGCGCAGTGATGGAGGAATTGGTCCGCGGCGATTTCCTCGGCCGAACCAGCATCGGCCTCGACTATTTCGATGCCAGCATCAACCGCGTGGCCGCTTGGGTCATCGGCATCCGCGCCACCCAAAAAGCCCTCCTCCTCGCCCTGCTCGAACCGTCGAGTCAACTGCGTGAAGCCGAAACCGCCGGAAACCTCACCACACGACTGGCCTTGCTCGAAGAAGCCAAGTCCCTCCCCTGGGGCGCGGTGTGGGACGAGTTCTGCCGAAGAAAAGATGTTCCCATTGGAACTGCGTGGCTTACAGATGTCCTAGACTACGAACGCAAGATAGCAGAACATAGGTAGTCGTAACGTAAGCGCCAAAAAACAGTGAGCCCTTGCAAATTAGGCGCGGTTTTAATGCTTTATGCCGGCTCACTATGGGCCCAGCAACCGCCGGTGGCGGCGCCGAAAGACGCCATCAGCAACGGCGGCTTCGAGCGCACAATGCAGATACCCAATCTGTGGAGCGGAGTGGACAAGGACGGATTCCTCGCCGGTTTCCGAGGCTTTCTTCCTGTGCTGAGCGATAGCGGAAGCGTGGCTGAGACTCCCATGCCGGTGAGTGTGGCAGTCGGCGACCTCAACGGTGATGGTTTGTCAGACATCTTCTCCTCCGACCCTCTCGGCTACCTGCGCATCTATTTCAACAGCGGCAGCAAGGAGCAGCCCAAGTTCACCACCGGCGAACTCACCCTGCCGTGGCTGGCTTCCGGGGAGGGAGAACCCCCGTGGCGCCCTCCAGGGCTATTGCGCCACGAGATGCTTGCGTGGAACCGCAAATGGGCCGAGCGGCGGCTCGGAGTGCGCGCTTCACTTGCCGATACGGCAGGTAACGGAAAGCTGGATCTCGTGGCCGGCAACTACTTCGGCGATGTCTTTTTTGTGCCCAACGACGGGACGGCCCAAGCCCCCCGATTCGCCCAACCTCCTTCTCTCGCCAAGGTAACCGTTCCCACCATGAAAGATCCCATGCCCCGCTGGGGAAACGTTTTCGCACCGCTCCTTCACGACTGGGACGGTGACGCGAAGCCGGACCTTCTCATAGGCGAGGGTTCGTATTCGGCCAACAACGTGCACCTCTTTCTCAACCAAGGCTCGCCCGGGGCGCCACTGTTCAACGAGGATAAGCGCCAGCCCCTGGCTTTGGGCGAAGGACGCCAGCAGCTCACGCCCGCACTGGCAGATATAAACGGCGACGGTCAGCTCGACATCATCGTGGCGTCTGACCGCGGCGGAAAAATCACCGCCTACGTTCGTCCGGACAACTGGAAGTTTGGCGACAGTATCCCGCCCTCGGGTTTCTTGGCCAAAACCGGCGCGCTAACCAAGGACGAGGGCCAGGCTTTCTCCGTGGGATCCGGAATCAACACCATCGCAACGGGCGACCTGAACGGCGACGGACTATTAGACCTCGTCGTCGGAAGAAGCGACTGCACGATTGCGTGGTCGGCAAACCGAGGTTCCAAGGAGGCTCCGAAATTCGACCAACCCGAAAAACTGAGCGGCGACAAACCGGCGCCGCTGACCTGGCAACATCCTTCGCAGTGGGAAATAGACACGGGAACCTCGAGAGGCAACATCCTCGCATACGCAAGCTCCGTTTCCGCGCAAGAGGACACGTCGGCTGCGCCCCCCGAGGGAGGTCGCGCACTGAGGTTTGGATTCGCGGCTTCCCAACAGAGTCCCGTGAGCCGATTCAGCTTACCGGGCTCGAAGGCTTTCCGCTTTGGCAACTACGACCAGAATTGGTTCTTCTACGACATCCCGCTGTCGCAAAGGATCCTCGATGCACCAAGCAGGACCTTCATGATGCAGCAACAGGTCCAATTGCAGGCCGGCAAGACCTACACACTCGGCTTGCAGCACAAGGGATCCGGCGTAGTCCGTGCGCACATCTTTCTCGGATGGTGGGGACGCAAAGAACTGGGGGAAGATCGCATAATCCGCGGAGAGCGCGGTGCCGTCTCCAAAGTCCACAACGTCGCCGACGAGCACGGAAACGTAGCGGAGGACTTCCGCCCCGGTGCTTCCTGGTCAAAATTGGAAAAAAGTTTCACCATCAACTTCAGGAACCGCGATCTCAAGGACGTAAAAGCAACCCACAAGGCGGTCCTCATCATTTGTTTCGAGTTGTCCGCTCCCGACGGCACCCTTTACCTCGACGAGATCAAACTCATCCCTCAGAGCTGAGGGAGAT
The DNA here is from genome assembly GCA_044355525.1 of Chthoniobacterales bacterium. GTDB lineage: Bacteria > Verrucomicrobiota > Verrucomicrobiia > Chthoniobacterales > JACTMZ01 > JACTMZ01. The sequence continues at coordinate 7,284 of JBIKXZ010000003.1, read as the reverse complement.
TATTCATCGCGGCAAGCACTTCTCGCGGCGACCCGCTCTGTTGTCATGACGCTGCTGGTTTGAAGACGAATTGATGCGACACGACGCACCCAACTCGTACAAACTCTCGCTCCGCATCGATCAAACAGGCGGGAGTTTGCCGAAATCGTTTGGGCCAAATTGACCGGCGAAAACGAAGAGAAACCGGCGAACTAAAGTCGCAACATTTTGCTCTGATTCTCTGGAAAGGAGGTTTCATCAGAGAAACCTGCCGGCATGAGAGAAGCCGGAGCCTACGGGGCTCGAACCCGCAACCTCTGCCGTGACAGGGCAGCGCTCTAACCAATTGAGCTAAGGCTCCTTGAGAACCTGCCAATAAAGCGCAGGGCGGCGTCTGACGAAAGCTCTTTTTGCGGAAACGGAAATCGCGTGCGTTGGCCCGACCGGCGGATTTATTCTATGCGGTTCCATGAGTAATGCATCGCTGGCCGCGGCGGCGGCCGATCTTCTTTCGTCCCGCGCCGACACCCTGCCCAAGTCGCCCAGCCTGGTCGGGCTCGACGGCTTTGTGGACACCATCCTGCATGTGGTCGCGACCCGGGAGAGCGCGGAACAATACACGCGCCTCGAGAGCATGGCGGAATTCGGACGCAAGATTTCGGCAGCGGCCGGACTGAGCGCGAATTTCGAAATGGTGCAGCAAATGGTGAAGCTCGGCGGCAACGGCCCGATCATGGCCAACGCGCTCGACGCCTACGGCACGCCGGTAACCTATGTCGGCATCCTCGGTTCGCCGAACATCCATCCGGTTTTCGCCGATTTCGCCAAGCGGGCCGAAGTCATTTCGCTGGCCGAACCGGGCTATACCGACGCCATCGAGTTCGACGACGGCAAGCTGATGTTCGGCAAGCATCTCAGCCTGCGCGACGTGAACTGGGAAAATCTCCTCGAGCACGTCCCGCTCGAGCGGTTGGTGAAGTTGTTCAACGACTCCGCACTCATCGCACTGGTCAATTGGACCATGCTCACGGGCATGACGCGCATTTTCGAGGAACTACTCAAAAAGGTGATGCCTCTCGTCACCGAGCCGCGCTGGATTTTCTTTGACTTGGCCGATCCGGCCAAACGCACGCGCGAAGATATCGCCAAGGCGGTCGATCTCATCGCCAAGTTCCAAAAGCACGCCAAGGTCATTCTCGGACTCAACCTGCAGGAAGGCCGTCAGATCGGCGAGGTGCTCGGATTCGCGCCCTGCGAGGAAACGCACGAGGCGGTGGCCGCGCACGCGGCCAAGATCCGCGAAAAGCTCGGGGTCGAAACGGTGGTCATCCACCCCGTGTCCTTCGCCGCGGCGGCCGATGCCAAAGGCACCGCGGCCGTGCAGGGGCCTTTCATCGAGAAGCCGAAAATCACCACGGGTGCCGGCGACCATTTCAACGCGGGCTTTTGCATCGGACGGATGCTCGAGGCGCCGCTCGATGTCAGCCTGCAGATCGGCGTGGGCACCTCCGGTTTTTATGTCCGCACGGCCAAAAGTCCGACGGTCGAGGACATGGTGAGCTTCCTCCGCACGCTCTGAGCGCGTGGCCACGCCGATGCCCGCGCGTCCGCGCTCGCACGAACTCTTCGCCGCGGCGCGTGCCCGCATCCCGGGCGGGGTCAATTCGCCCGTGCGCGCTTTCCGCGGCGTGGGCGGGGAGCCGTTTTTTGTCGATCACGCGGCGGGCGCGCGGATCCGCGATGTCGACGGGCATGAATACATCGATTACGTCGGCACGTGGGGCCCGGCGATTCTCGGACATGCGCCGAAGGTCGTCGTCGACGCGGTGCGCGAGGCGGCGGGGCGCGGACTGAGCTACGGCATCCCTAATCCGCTCGAGGTGGAAATGGCCGAACTGATCTGCGCGTGGGTGCCGTCGGTGGAAAAAGTGCGCATGGTCAACAGCGGGACCGAGGCGACGATGTCGTGTTTGCGGCTGGCCCGCGGGTTCACCGGACGCGACAAGATCGTCAAATTCGAGGGCTGCTATCACGGGCACGTCGATTCGCTGCTCGTGCGGGCGGGCAGCGGGGCGCTCACGCTGGGTCAACCGGACAGCGCCGGTGTGCCGCGCGACTTGGCCGCGCTGACCATTATGCTGCCGTTCAATGAGGCGGCGGCGGTCGAAGAGGTGTTCGCGCGGGAGAAGGACAGCATTGCCGCGGTCATCGTGGAGCCGTTGCCGGCCAACGCCGGGCTCATTCATCCGCGGCCCGGTTACTTGCGAAAACTGCGCGAGCTTTGCACCTCACACGGGGCGCTGCTCGTTTTCGACGAAGTGATGACCGGATTCCGCGTGGCGCGCGGGGGCGTGCAGGAAATGACCGGCGTGATGCCGGATCTCACCGCGATGGGCAAAGTGATCGGCGGCGGTTTGCCGGTCGGCGCGTTCGGCGGGCGCGCGGAGATCATGGATCATCTCGCGCCGGACGGTCCGGTCTATCAGGCCGGCACTTTGTCGGGAAATGCGCTGGCCATGGCCGCTGGCTTGGCGCAATTGCGCGAGCTGGAGAGGAGCGATGCGTGGAGCCGGTTGGAGGAACTTGGCGCGGAATTGGAGAGCGGCGTGCGCGCGGGCGCGACTGCAGCCGGTTGCACCTTCCACCGCGCGGGCAGCATGTTCAGCCTCTTCTTTACCGGGAGCCCGGTGCGCAACCTCGAGGACGCCAAAAAGTCCGACACCTCGAAGTTCGCCAAATTTTTTCATTACTGTCTGGAGCACGGCGTGTATTTTCCCCCCTCGCAGTTCGAAACGGGATTCATCAGCACGGCGCACACGGACGAGGACATCGCCCGGACGGTCGGGATGGCCGTCCAGGCACTGCGCCACGCCTCATGAGCAACGCACCGGAACATGACGACCGCGCCGTCGAGCTGGATTTGCTGGCGCGGGTGGCCAAGCGCGAGCGGGCGGCGTTCGAGCAACTCTACGACCGCTATTCGAACATCCTCTATGCCACGGCGATGAAGTTCCTCAAGGAGGACGCCGATGCGCAGGACGTGGTGCAGGATGTTTTCATCCAGATCTGGGACAAGGCGAAGCTTTACGATCCGGCCAAGGGCAAGCCCCTCACCTGGGCCCTCACCCTGACCCGCAACCGCTCGATCGACCGCATCCGCGCCATCCAGCGCCGCACCCGCCTGCGGGACGATTTCGAGAAGGAAACGGTCGCCGATGAATCCGCGGGGATCAGGGAGGCGTTATCTGGGGTGGATGCCAGCGAAAAGAGCCAGATTTTGCGCGATGCCGTGGGACGCTTGTCGCCCGAACAGAGAAAAGTCATCGAACTGGCCTTCTTCGGCGGCTTCACCCAAAGCGAAATCGCCGACCGCCTGGGCGAACCGCTCGGCACGGTCAAAGCCCGCGCCCGCCGCGGCCTGATGAAACTCAAAGAAATCCTCGTCACCCAGCCATGAACCGCGACCAGATCGAAGAACTTGCCTGCCTCGACGCCCTCGGCGCGCTCGACGGGGACGATGTTGCCGCGTGGGAACATGTCCGGGCGGAGGATGCCACAGCCTCGCGGCTTCGCGACGAATTGGGCGATGTGGCGGCGCGACTCTCCTTGCTCGCATCGCAAGTCGAAGCGCCGGCTGCGTTGCGTCAGCGTGTCATGGACCGCGTCTTCGGCGATGCCTCCGACCGGAACGCGGCGCAGGCGTCACGACCGTTCGGTTACGCCGCATGGGCTGCGGCTGCCGCCATTGTCCTCCTTGCCCTTGTCGGCGCGTCCGCGACCACACGGCAAAAAGAAAATGTCATGGTCCGCGACATGCGCTCAGATCCGCAGGACCTCACGGTCCCGCTCGAGGGCTACGGCGATTACGCCGGGGTCAAAGCCAATGTGCTCTGGGACAGCGGCCAGCGCGGCTGGTATGTGCAAGCGGCCGGGCTGCCCGAGTTACCTTCCTCCCACAGCTACCGGGTTTGGGCGGTTTGCGCCGACGGCAAGTTGCACGACTGCGGCGAACTTCCACTGCGCCACGGCGGACTGGCCCGTCGCTTTGTCCAACCCGGCGATGCGATCGATTCGATGCAGGGCTTCGCGGTGTCGATCGAGCGTGCGGACAGCCTGCCGTCCGCACCCACCTCGCCCGCGGTGCTGATCAGTGCGGGGTTGAAGGGCTGAGCGAGGGTCTTCGCACTTTTTCGATCGGCAGGGACGGCGCGATCGACCTAAAAAACCAGCACCAGCACGATCACTGCAAGGATCGCCACAGCCACACCCACGCCAATCGGTTGGGCGGCGCCGGCCAGCGGACTCTTCGTCTTTTCGCACCATCCGGCGAACATCAGCCAAACGGCCGGGATGACGAGGAACCACAGGCCTTGGTTGGCGATGAAGGTCGTGGCCGTGTCCGACCACGTGACCGGCGGCGAAGCAACCGAGCCGGAATTGACCAGGATGTGCGATGCCATGGTGGCCAGGGCCAGCATGATGAATTGGGCCAAGGCGATGGCGATATTCATGACCTGACCGAACCCTGACGCCGGCCGCGGGGGCGGTCAATCCCGCGATCCGCTCGACAAGTGGCGCGGCTTGGCCTAGCTGAAGCGGCGTGAGTTTCACCGCACCCGTCCGGGTCCAAGCGAAATTTTTCCACGAAGGCGACCGCAAGTTCTTCGTCCAAGGCGTCACCTACGGGCCGTTTGCCCCCGATGCCGACGGACATCATTTCGGCACGCCGGAAAAAGCGCGCGCCGATTTGGCCGTCATGCGCACCGCGGGGATCAATCTCGTTCGCATCTACTATGTCCCGCCGCGCTGGTTCCTCGATGCATGCGCCGAGCACGGGATCCGTTGCCTTATTTCCATCCCGTGGGCCGAGCACGTGGAGTTTCTCAACGACCGCAAAATCCGCCGTGAAATCGAGAAGACCGTGGTCTCGTCCGTGGCCGAGCACAAGGGGCACCCCGCCGTTTTCGGTTACCTCGTGGGCAACGAAATCCCCAGCCACATGGTGCGCTGGCTGGGTCCGCACCGTGTCACCGAATTCGTCGAGCATCTCATCTATTTGGCCAAGCGCACCGACCCCGGGGTGCTCTGCTCCTACGCCAGCTTCCCGCCGACCGAATACCTGCTCCCGCAGAACGCGGATTTCTTCACCTTCAATGTCTACCTGCATCGCCGCGAGGACTTCGAACGCTACCTCGCGCGCTTGCAGAACCTCGCGGAGGACCGTCCGCTTGTCCTCGGCGAATTCGGCATGGACACCATCCGCCACAGCGAGGACGAGCAATCGGAAATGCTGGCGTGGCACATCGAAAGCGTGGTGCGTGGAGGCCTGGCCGGAACGATCATTTATTCGTGGACCGACGAATGGTTCCGTGGCGGACAGGAAATTCTCGATTGGGCCTTCGGTCTGGTCACGCGCGAGCGGAAGCCGAAGAAAGCTTTCGACACGGTGCAGAAACTTTTCACCGGCGGACGTCCGCTGGCCGAGCGCGTGCCACTGGAGAAATACCCGCGCGTGTCGGTCATCGTCTGTTCCTACAACGGTGCGAAAACCTTGGGCGACTGCCTCGAGGCGCTCGACCGTATCGATTACCCCGATTACGAAATCGTCTTCGTCGACGACGGTTCGAAAGACCAGACGCAGGACGTGGTGGCTGATTGGGAAAAGGCGCGCGAGAAGCGCCGGGCGGAAGGCGCCAAGTTGCCGGATTTCCAGAACATCCGTCAGAAAAACATGGGCCTGAGCTACGCGCGCAACGCGGGCGCGGCGTCGGCCACGGGAGAAATCATCGCTTACACGGACAGCGACTGCATGGCCGATCCGGATTGGCTCTACTACCTCGTCGGCACGCTGATTTCCGGGGAATACGCCGGTGTGGGCGGACCGAACATCTCGCCGCCCGCACAGGATTGGATTCAAGCGTGCGTGGCCGCGGCACCGGGCGGACCGAGTCACGTGCTCCTCACCGACGTGGTGGCAGAGCACATTCCCGGTTGCAACATGGCTTTCCATCGCTGGGCTTTCGACTCGGTTGGCGGGTTCGATCCCGATTACCGCAAAGCGGGAGACGATGTGGATTTCTGCTGGCGTTTGCAACAGAGCGGACAAGTCATCGCCTTCAGTCCGGCGGCCATCGTGTGGCACTACCGTCGTTTCACGCTCGGCGCGTTCCGCAAGCAGCAGGAAGGCTACGGCGAAGCGGAGAGCATGCTGCGCTTCAAACACCTCGTCTTTTTCGGTCCGACCGGCACGGCCAAATGGAAAGGGCAAATTTACGGCGCGCCGCGCTTCACGTGGTTGGTCAATCGTCCGCTCATCTACCACGGCGTCTTCGGCGAGGGACTGTTCCAGAGTATTTATCCGACGCCGCGCTCGGAGGTGGCCAACTACCTCGCCAGCCTCGAATGGGTCGTGCTCACCGCGCTCGTTTTCCTCGTCTCCATCGTCATCCCCGACCTGCGCATCGTGCCCTACCTCATGTTCGGCGGGACATTCCTCGTCGCACTGTCCTACATGCTCCACGCGCGGCTCGAACCTCAGTTCGATTCGGTGCGCGCGCGGCTGCTCGTCACTTTTCTCGCCTTCACCCAACCGCTGGTGCGCGGGTGGGCACGCTATTTCACCTGGCTAAAATACAAACGCACCCCGGAGCGCGTCATCCGCACACCCGAACAGGAATTGGCCTCGAAGCACGTCGCGGGAAGCAAAACGAATTTCGAATTCTGGAACGAGCAGGGACACGGACGCGAACGTTTGCTCGCCGAGACGACGAAGCTGCTCGAGGACGAGGGATGGAGCTACTCGCTGGACACCGGCTGGAACGATTGGGACGTGCAGATCTACGGGAGTTTCTGGTGGTTGCTGCGTTTGCGCAGCGTGACCGAATACCACGGCGGACCGAAATGCCTGACCCGCGCCACCCTGCGGCTGCGCATGGGCGGCCCGACTTTGATGGCCAACCTACTCGTCCTCGGCGTGCTGCTCTACCAGCATTTCGCAGGCGGCGGGATTCCGTGGTGGCTGGCCGGTGGCTACGGAATTTTCGTCCTCTTCCTCGGCTACCGCGCGCGCCGGCTCAAACGTCGCGCCGCCGATCTCCTTTGCGTGGCCGCACGTCATGCCGGGCTGACCCGGGTGACCGGCAAGCCGGCTTCGTGAGCGCGCAGCTTTCGGATTACGACTTCCACCTGCCGCGCGAGCTGGTCGCTTCGCGGCCCCTGCCCGATCGCGCCGCCTCGCGCATGCTGGTGGCCGACCGCGCAGCCGGAACGATCACGCACCGCATGTTCCGCGACCTGCCGGCATAC